>JAKDMP010000012.1 GCA_030452225.1 Gammaproteobacteria bacterium | reverse complement strand
TCCCCGAAACCCTGTCCGGCGGCGAACAGCAGCGCGTGGCCATAGCCCGGGCCTTCGCCCCGGGGCCGGCGCTGCTGTTTGCCGACGAGCCGACGGGCAACCTCGACAGCGCAAGCGGCACGCAAGTCATTCAATTGCTCTTCGACTTGCAGGCCAGCCATGCCTGCACACTCGTCCTCGTCACCCACGACGAGCACCTCGCCGGGCGTTGCGACAGGCGCATCCAGCTCGAGGCGGGTACACTGCGCGAGGCATGACGGCCATGCAGCTCAAAACCCTGGCGTGGTCGTGGCTGTGGTTTCGGCGCGGGTTACGCCGTGAACTGCGCATACCGCTTGCGGCTCTGGCGCTGGCCGGAGCCACAGCGGGCGGCGTTGCGCTGTTTTCGACCCAGCTCGCACACACCGTGGAGCGCGCGGCCGGCAGCGCTCTGGGTGCCGATCTCGAAGTGCGGGCACGCGAACCCTTGCCGGACTCGCTCTTCGAACTTGCCGCCCGGCTCGGCCTGCAAACTACCCGCGTGACCTCCTTTCCGACCGTCGCCGTACACGGCGAAGCCCTGAAACTGGCGAGCTTGCGGGCCGTAGCCGCGCCTTATCCGCTGCGCGGCCAAATCCTGCTGCGCGACTCGCCCGACGCACCTGCTCACGCGGTCGTCGGCGTACCCCCGCCGGGATCGGTGTGGGCCGGCCCGGCGCTGGTCGCCGCGCTCCACACTCACGTCGGCGGTACGCTCAAACTCGGCCGCAAGACCTTCCACATTGCGGCACTCGCCGTGCGCGCTCCCGGGGTCGAACTCGATCTGATCGGCATCGCGCCGATCGTTTTCGTGAACCGCGCCGATCTCGTCGCCACAGGCCTTGCCGGCAACCAAAGCCGCATCTCGTACCGGCTATTGATGGCGGGATCGCCCGCGGCACTGAAAGCCTTTCGCGCGCAGGCCCAATCCATGCTTCCGCAGGGCGCGGAACTGCGCAACGTCGAGGATCTCGCGCAGGTAGGCGAGCCGCTGGCGAATACGCGCGCATTTCTCGCCCTGGCGCTCCTTGCCACTCTCTTGATCTCCGCCGCCTCCCTGGTGCAATCGTCCCGTTCCTACCTTGCGAAACAACATGCCACCGCCGCCAACCTGAAGGTACTCGGGGCGAGCCGAAACAGCGTGCGGGCAATCTACGGGTTGGAACTTCTGTGGCTATCGCTGACGGCAAGCCTTGCGGGCATCGGCATCGGTTGGGGTATCGCCCGCGGACTCGGGGCCCTGGCCGCTTCCTGGTTCAACCTGGCGTTGGCCCCCGCGCCGTTGTGGACACTGGTTGCGGCGCCTGTTGCGGTGGCAATCCTCGGCGCCGGTTTCAGGCTCGTCCCACTGCTCGGGCTGGCCCTGGCGCCGCCGGCCCAAGTACTGCGCGGCGCGGCCGGCGGCCGGCGCCTCACCCTGGTCAACCTTGCCGCCGCCGCCCTTGCCACGGCCGCGCTGATCGCCTGGCAAGGCGCCGAGTCGCCGCATCTGACCCTGTGGACCCTTGCTGCCGCGGCCGTACTGGCCTTGTGGATCGCAGGATCGGGCTATGCGTTGCTGCGCCTGCTGGGATCGGCCGGGGCAAGTCTGCGCCCCGCCTGGCGCTATGCCCTGACGCTAATGTCCCGGCGTGCCGCCCGCAGCCTGGCGGAAATGGTTGCCTTCGGGCTCGCGCTGACCGTGATCCTGCTGCTGACCGGAGTGCGGCACCAACTTGTCTCCACCTGGCGCGCCGCCCTCCCCGCCGACGCCCCGAACCTTTTCGTCATCAACATCCAGAGCGCCCAACGCGACGCCGTCAAGCAATTGCTGGCAGGCAAGGGCATCGGCGATTTTGCCCTCCATCCCATGGTAAAGGCGCGACTCGTTGCCGTAAACGGCGTTCCCGCAAACGTGTGGAAAAAGCGGCTCGAAGCCGGTCAGGCCAAGCGTCTTTTGGAGCGCGACCAGACGCTCAGCATGCGCACGAGCATGAGTTCGGGTACCACGATGACCGCCGGGGAATGGTGGCAGCCATCAGACCGCGGTAAGCCCTTGGTCTCTGCAGGAGCCGACTGGGCGCACGACCTCGAGCTTGATCTCGGCGATCGACTCACGTTTTCCGTGGCGGGGCGCAATCTGACGCTCGAACTGGTCAGCCTGCGCAATATCAACTGGCGCAGTTTCGACCCCAACTTCTTCCTCGTTACCCCGCCCGACACGCTCGACGGTTACCCGACGCAATGGATCACGGCCGTTCACACCGGCAACAAAAGACACGTTGCACTCGATCTGGTGCGCGCCTTCCCGAACCTGACCACGATCAATGTCGGCAACATCATCGGCGCCGTGACGGGGTTGTTGCGCCACGCCGCTTTCGCTCTGGCAGCGGTGTTTGCGCTGGCCGTCATCGCTGCCATACTGGTATTGCTCGCGGCGCTGGAAGCCGGCCGCGAAGAGCGGCGCCAGGAGTTGGCGCTGATGCGCGTGCTTGGCGCGCGGCGCAAACTGCTTGCCGCGCTGCTTGCAACCGAGTTCGTCACGCTGGGCGCCATCGCCGGACTTACCGCCGGCCTCGTCGCCGCCGGCGCGGGTTTTGCACTCGCCCGCTGGGTTTTCGACATACCTGCCGTCCTTGATGGATGGCTGGTGCTCATCGGGGCTATTGCGGGGGCGATCGGAATCGGCGGCGTCGGCTTTGGCGCAACGCTGCGGCTGACGCGTTCACCGCCCGCGGTGGCCCTGCGGCGCAGCGCCTGAAACTCCTGACGCAGGCAGGCAGGGACGGCCGTCCTGCGCGGCCAGCCTCAGCGTATCCAAACGATGATGACGCCGTTCGGGCGGAAGATTGCCGATCCTGGCGGCCGCCCGGTAAAAAGCCGGCAAGTCGCCGTGCGCGCATTTCAGCAACCGCCTGAACGCGGAGGTCCAGCGATCGTACACGTTCGCTTGGGCGATCGTTGCATTGTTCAGCGAATCGAGCCAGCCTTCGGCGTAGCGCACGCCGTGGTGCGCGCCCGTCTCGCGGTAACGCGTCGCAAGCCACGCAAACTCGGCCTGCTTTTCCTCGCGCATCTGCGCCGGCTCCACATCCGAATGATAAATCAGCTTCAGGCTCGCGCGCGCCTCTTTCAGGTAAGGATCCATGGCGTTCGAAGCGTCCCGCCATGCGTGAAATTCTGCCAGGGCTTCGGAATCGCCTGGCGAGAGCAACCGCTCCAGGCCGACATTCTCGACCGTGTGGGCAAAGGATTCGTTGAAGGCGGCGTCCCCGGAGACGTACAGCTTCTCGTGCGCCAGTTCATGGATAATCATGCCCGCCAGAGCCACCTTGCCCCACTGCAGCATGATCGAGTAGACCGGATCGTCGAACCAGCCGAGGGTCGAATAGGCGGGCACGCCCCGCACCGCCACGTCGTAGCCCTGCTTTTCAAGCGTTCCGGCAAACGCTTCGGCCTCCTCGCGGCTGAAATAACCGCGGTACGGCACGCAACCCGCGAACGGGTAGCACCACTGGCGCGGCGTGAGCGAAAATTCCGGTGCCGCATTCACTGCCCACAGCGGATAGCGGCGATCCAGGGCGACATAACTCTTGTAGCTGTCGCTTTCGGGCAGGGCGAGTTCCGTGCGCGCAAAGCGTTGCACCTCGAGCACCCATTCGAGCTTGCGCCGCACTTCCGGGGAGGTCGCCGGGTCGGCGATCACCTCTTTCACGGGACGGCGCTTGGCCATGATCGAAAGCTGACCATCGATGGCCTGCAGGTAATAGCCCAGGCTGCACCCGGCCAGAACCGCGCTCACGACCGGCCAAAAGCCCAGCTGCAACCAGAAGCGATGCCTGCGCATGGAATGCCCCGCTCGTACCGCTACCAAGCCGTACACGCTGCCAGTCTATCGCGGTTTTGCCGATTCCCCGCACGGCATGCCGGGTATACCCGGCAAGGACCGAGTCCATGCATCGGCGCCGGCCCCCGGCCGCCGCGAGAACCGGCCGTCCGCCGCTCAGCGTCGGGACGCGCCGTTGCTGCGCGGCTTTCCATTGGGAGTACTATGAAGCGCTCCAACAGGGCGGGCGATGGATGGCAGTCGAGGCGGAAAGGACGCAGGATCCTGTGCGGCTCACGGTAGGGATCACCGCACACCGCGACCTGGTTGCAACCGAGGAATCCGGCATCGAGCGGCTGGTGGGCGAACTTTTCGATATGCTTGCCGAGCGCTTCCCGGACACCCCGCTGCAGGCCCTGTGCTCGCTTGCCGAAGGCGGCGAGCGGGTTTTTGCACGCGCCGCCATCGCGCGGGGCATACCGCTCGTCGTGCCGCTGCCCCTGCCGCGCGAATATTACCTCGATGACTTTGCGGATCCCTCATCGCGCGAGGAGTTCGAGACGCTGAGCCGCGATGCCAAGGTGTTCGAGCTGCCTCTGCGCCCCGGGGTAACGCCCGAGGACGTGTCCCGCCCGGGCGTCCTGCGCGACAGCGAGTATGCGCAGCTGGGGGTGTTCGTCTCCAGCCATTCGCAGATTCTCGTCGCGATGTGGGACGGCCGGCCTTCCGATCAGCTGGGCGGTACGGCACAGATCGTGCAATACCGGCTTTTCAACCTCTATCCTTCGCTCGCCGCCATCCGCCGGATCGGCTCGGAGACGCTTGCCGAGGGCGAGAACGATTTGACCTTTCAAATTGCCACGTCCCGCACCGGAACCAACGGCACGCCGACGACACCGCGCGAGCCGCTGCGAACCACATGGCTTACCGGCTACGGAGAGTCTTCCGCGACGCGCGCGGTACCCGAAAAATATGCGCGAGTTTTCGACATGACCGCCGAGTTCAACCGCGATCGCGACCGCTTGTGCACCGATTGCGAGGCGGGCGATCGAGGCCTGCTCGGGCTTGCCGCACACGGCGGCTGGCCGGCAGGTGTGCGCAGCACCCACGAGCTGTTTGCCGCCGCCGACTGCCTTGCCGATCATTTCCAGCGGCGCCTGAACCTCGCGCTGCGTTCCACCTACACTCTCGCGGTACTCATGGGCGCCGCCTTTGTCGGTTATTCCACCGTGCCGGAGGTGCGCGCGCTGCTGTACGCGTTCCTGGTCCTCTTTGCGGCGGGGTTTTGCCTGTACGAAATCGCACGGCGCGGTGAGTGGCACCGCAAGTACCTCGAGTACCGGGTGCTGGCGGAAGGCCTGCGCGTGCAGTGCTACTGGACGATCGCCGGCATCGGCGATGCGGGTGACGGGCGCTTCGCCCACGAAAACTTCCTGCAACTGCAGGATCCCGAGCTCGGCTGGATACGCCAGGTGATGCGCGACGCGGCATTGCGCGCGGGGCCTCCGGAGGATGCGGGCGACGCGGGACTCGAATTTGCCCAACGCCATTGGGTCGGGGACGGCGGCGACACGCCGGCCGGCGGCCAGCTCGGCTATTACACCCGGCAGGCACGGCAGCGCTACCGCTTGCACCGGGCCACCGAAATGCTCGGAGCAGTGTGCCTGTGGAGCGGCATGGGGATCGCCGTCGTCCTGGCGATCCTCGAGAGCCGGCTGTTGGGTTCCACGACGTTTTCGGTCCTCATTTTCCTGCTCGGCATGCTGCCGCTGGTTGCCGCCGTACGTGGAGCCTATGCACACAAGCGGGCCGACAAGGAGCTGATCAAGCAGTATCGGTTCATGGCAAATACTTTTCGAAATGCACGCCGCCGCCTCGATGCGGCGACGGACGCAAAGGGGCGGCGCGAGGTATTGTGGGCGCTCGGCGATGCGGCTCTGGACGAACACGCCGAATGGATACTGATGCATCGCGAGCGGCCGCTGGAGCGCACGAAAATATAAAGCCTCGCGCGTTCACGCAAGGCACCAAGCAGGCGTATACTTGTCGCAGGACAAGGCGACGCTCCTTGCGGGGGACAGCGTGGTCGAAGAGAGAAAAACACACCGATACCGGGCCTTTATCGCCTACAGCCACAGCGACCGACGCCGCGCGCGCTGGCTGCACCGGCGCCTGGAACACTACCGCGTCCCGCACCGTTTGCTGGGCCGCTCGACCAGTGTCGGCTGGGTGACGCGCCGACTGACCCCCGTTTTTCGCGATCGCGAGGAGCTTGCGAGCGCCGACGATCTGGGCGAGCGCATCGATCGGGCTCTCGACGAGTCCGAAGCGCTGATCGTCGTCTGCTCGCCGGCGGCCGCACGCTCCAGGTGGGTCAACGAGGAAGTTCTGCGTTTCAAGCGCCGCGGACGATCCGGTCGGATTCTGTGCCTGATCGTGGACGGCGAACCTTTCGCATCGGAAGGACTCGACGCCGCGAACCATGAATGCTTCCCGCCGGCGCTTCGCTATCGATTGGACGACGAGGGCAACCTCGGAACCGAAGCCGCCGAGCCGCTGGCGGCCGATCTTCGTGACGAAGGAGACGGCCGCCGAATTGCATTCCTGAAGCTTGTCGCCGGTTTGCTGGGCGTGGACGTGGACGAGCTGCGTCGGCGCGAATGGCAGCGGCGCAACCGGCGCTGGGCCGCCGTTACCGGCATGGCAATCGTGATCATGGCGGCGACCTCCCTGCTCGCTTTCGAGGCCACCGTCCAGCGCAACAACGCCGAACACCAGCGCGCGGAGGCGGAAGGACTCGTGACCTTCATGCTCGGGAACCTGCGCGCCGCACTGGAGCCGGTCGGCCGGCTGGATCTCCTGGACATGATCGGCAAGCGCGCGCTCGCCTACTACGCGGCGCAGGATCCGGGCGCCCTCGGCGACGAGTCGCTCGCGAGCCGGGCCCACGCCCTGCTTCTGATCGGGCAGGTTTATGACCTGCGCGGCAAACTGGACGAGGCACTCGAGGTGTTCGAGCGCGCCGAACGCACTACCGCGCGCCTGCTCGCGCTCGACCCGGACGATCCCAAGCGTATCTACAATCACGCCCAGAGCGTGTACTGGGTGGGCTACATTGCCTGGCAGCGCGGAGAGCTGGACCTTGCCGAACGCAAGTTCCGGCGTTACCAGGCGCTCGCCCAGCAACTGGTCGCCATCGATCCCGACAAGGCCAAGTGGCAAACCGAACTGGAGTACTCCTGGAGCAACCTCGGCACGCTCCTGCTTGCCGAAAACAAGGTCGCCGAAGCAGCCGACGCCTTCCGCAAGGCCCTCGGTATCTCGATCGAACTCGCGCGGCACGCCCCTTCGGACGATGCGAGTCGCCAGTTCGATTTGGCCCAGTCACGTGCCTGGCTTGCGGATGTTGCGTTACACCTGGGTCGGCTCGAGGAGGCTTACGACCAGCGCACACGTGAACTTGCCATCTATGGGGCACTGCTGGAAAAAAATCCCGGCAACACCAACGTACTTCACTCGCAGGTAAATTGCAATTATGCTCTTGCGAGGCTTGCGGCGGCACGCGGGGATGCCCGCGTGGCGTTCGAAAGGATCAAGGTTGCCGTCGCGATCGCGCATGGCTTGGTCGTGAAAGATCCGAGCAACACCGATTGGAAAGCACTCGCCGCGATCGCTTACTCCCAGTTGGGAGAGATTCTTTTCCATCGCGGCCAATTCGCGCTGGCGGCGGAAGCGGCAATCAAGGCCGAAGGCACCGCCTATGACCTGATCGAACGCGATTCGACAGTCGTCGCCTGGCAGGCCGTGCTGGGGCGCACGCAACTGCTGCTTGCAAGGCTAGCGGCCCGCGACGGCGAGCATCGCAGGACGCTCGCCCTCGTGCGGCGCAGCATTGCACGGATCTCCGAACTCGAGCCGGAGGCTCCCGATAACAAGGACATCAAACAGGTGCTCATCGGCCTGCACTTGGTCGAGGGTGACGCGCTGCACGCGCTCTGGCTCGAAGGCAGCGAAACGGCCTGGAAGGCCGCGCTCGCAATCGCGGGCCCGGATGTAATGCATGGCAGCCTTGATATGCGCACCAGCGTCGCAATTGTCTATATGCGTCTGGGTCGAACAGCGCAGGCAAAAAGCATCGTGAAGCATCTCGATGATTTGCATTACCGGGCGCCCGGATTCGTCGCGCTCAAACGGAGTCTTGCGAGCGAACCGGCGGCTGGTGACGTTGCACACTCCGCCGATCACCACTCCGATCCTGAACTTCAACCAGAGGGGATTAATGATGAACAACCGTAACGGCAACAACGAAATCAACATCGACGTCACGCTCCAACCTTCCGACAGCGGTGTGCGGTTCCACTATCAAGGTGCAGACGACATCAGCCGGAAACATGTGAAGGAGAACGGCGACATCGACTTGAGGGAGCCGGATGACCTCGACCCGGGCCCGGTGCATCTCCGGTTCCGGATCGGCTCGCCCGAAGTCCACCTCGACGGCGCAGCGCGCCGTCCCAACTTTGCGGCCGAGGAGAGCATCTGGATGGCCGAATACGATCGCGACAGTCCCGTCGGGCCATTCCGTGAGCGTGGTTTTCGTGGATTTCTTGTACTCCTGCGCCTGCAACGCCCCCGGTTTTACGTCCTGCGGGATTCACAATCCGACGAACTCAGCCTATGCCTGTTCAACCGGGACCATGATGACAAGGAGTACAAATACACCTTGCGCATCCAGGTAAGCGGCGAGGCCGGCACGCGCTGGTTGGAGGATGATCCGAGGATCAGAAACCGCCCCGTCTAGTTCGCCCGGGGTTTTGACGTCCTGCCTCACGGGCAACCTGCCTGGCGAAAGGCCGGTTCTGCCCGTTGGCCGGCCGCGGCAAGTTCGGCAAGAGAATTCGTGAGACACGGCGCCTGATCCGGATTTCGCAATCAGTCTTGACGTCTCATGACGGACGCGGGCCTGCCGAAAGGCGCTCAGCAAGGCACAGAACCGCGCGTTTGCAAGCTCGCGATCCGTCGCCAAAACAAGCGCACCTGTCCTATCATGTCCCCCATGAACCCGGATCAGTCATCTTGCTGCCACGATCGGCCCCATCGGCGGAGCGTCGACGCATGAGCCAGGGCCTCCCGCACACTTCCGCCACCCGTACAAGCCGCGCTTTTTTGATCGGCATTGCACTCAATCTTGTGATCGTCGCCGGCGAGGCGGCGGGCGGCTGGATCGGGAACTCCACGGCGCTGATCGCCGATGCGGGCCACAATCTGACCGATGTGCTTTCGCTGATCCTTGCCGGCGGTGCCTTGTGGCTCGCCCGCCGGCCGTCCAGCGAAAAACGTACCTACGGCTTTCGGCGCGCCACCATCCTCGCATCGCTTGCAAACGCGATTTTCCTCGTGATCGTATCGGTATTGCTGACTTGGGAAGGCATCGCCCGCCTGCTCGCACCCGAGCAGGTCAACGAACCCATCGTGATTGCCGTGGCCGCCGTGGCCGCCGTGGCCAACGGCTTTACCGCCTGGTTGTTCGTCAGGGATCAATCGGGCGACATCAACGTTCGCGGCGCCTTTCTGCACATGGCTTCCGATGCCGCACTATCGCTCGGCGTCGTCGCTGCCGGGATTGTCATCTTCTTCACCGGCTGGTCGTGGCTCGACCCGGCCATGAGCCTGGTCATCGTCGCCGCGATCGTCGCCGTTACCTGGGGGCTGTTGCGTGAATCCTTCGATCTTTCTCTCGATGCGGTCCCCACCGGCATCGACACCGGGGCCGTGCAGGCCTACCTCCAGGCCCAGCCCGGCGTCTGCGAAGTGCATCATCTCCACGTCTGGGCCATGAGCACCACCGAAATTGCCTTGACCGCACATCTGGTCAAACCCGATGGCGGACTCGACGACGCACTGCTCGCGCGCGTGGAGCGCGAACTGGCCGAGCGCTTCGGAATCGGACACGTCGCCCTGCAGCTCGAACGGGGCGATGCCGACAATCCCTGCGACGTCGCGGCGCCCATTCAAACACTCGATCGGGGCAGCCTGCCCACCCGTCACCACAAAAAATGAGGGGTGGCCGAAGCCACCCCTCGCGGCGACGTTTATTATTGGTATATCAGCCGTCCCCCCCGTCCCTTTGCGAGGACGACTCGTGCCGCCAACTCCCAAACGCGATCAACCGCCTCATGCCGGCGCGCCCAGGTAAAGCAGGGTTATTTTCACCCCTGCCCAGACCGTGAACCCGACGATGACGAGCACCGCCACCGCGTCGACCGTGGTCAATTCCTCCCATGGCACCGAAGCACCGCCTCGCCTTCCCCAAGCCATCAGGATCGACCTCGATCACGAAGCCCGGTAAAGGAAGCTGCAGAACCAGAGCGCCCCTGATGCATGGCCTCAAGGACTGTCACGGCATTACGCGACACCGCCTCGACAGGCTGCGGGCCATGCAATGGACGTTGGCTCAAGGCCCGGGGCACCTCAAAGCCGACCAGCACGGTGGTAATGCACAGAAACAGAAACAGAAACACCAAAAACACGCGCATGGGCGTCATACGTCTGAGCAGCTTGTTGTACATGACTGACCTCCTTACACGCTGATCCATCAAAGCCCTGTGGGCGAAACGGTTGGCAAAGCGCCGTTCTCGCGGTAAAGTATGGATTTTGTACGGCCGAATTGCCTTGACTTTGCCTTATTTTTGCCTCATTTTTGCCTCATTTTTGAATGATTTGTCTCCTGAATTCCGTCCATGAACGCACAAATCCCTCCTGAAAACAACAAGTTATATGTGTTCGGCCCCTTTTGCCTGGACACGCACGAACGACGCCTGCTTCGCGGCGACGAGCAGATACCCCTCGCACGCAAAACCTTCGATCTGCTGCAAATCCTGGTCGCCTCGGCGGGCAGCCTGCTGACGCGCGAGGAGCTGATCGAGGCGCTGTGGCCGGATCGGATCGTCGAGGAACAGGGGCTGACCACCCAAATGCACGAGCTGCGCAAGGCGCTCGGCGACGAAGACGCAACGCACGTCTACATCGAGACCGTTCGCGGCATCGGTTACCGCTTCCATGCACCGGTGAGCGTGGAGAACAAAGGTGAAGAAACATCGGATTCCGGGCTCGTACCGGATGCGGAGCGGACGGTGAAACGCAAGGGACCTGCCGTCACGCTTCGGACAGGTTTCGGCGCCGCTCTTCTGGCTGTCATCGTCGTGGCGGTGCTACTGTGGTGGCTGTGGTGGCCCGCCGCCGGCAAAAGTTCAACGGCAAACGCAACGCCCGATGTGACATCCATTGCCGTGCTGCCCTTCGAGAGCCTGAGTGCAGACCCCGACAATGCATACTTCGTGCAAGGCATTCGGGACACGATCCTGACGCGGCTTGCCACCGTTGACAGCTTCCAGGTCGTCTCGCGCACCGCCAGCGACAGGTACACCAGCCACCCGAAGAACCTTTCGGTTGTTGCCGAGCAGCTTCAAGTCGAAGCAGTTCTGGAAGGCAGTGTCCAGAAGGCGGGCCAGGAAGTCCTGATCAATCTTCAGCTCATCGACCCGGAGAGCGGAACGCACCTTTGGGCCGAATCCTATATCCGCAACATGAAGGATATCTTCGCCGTGGAAACCGACGTGGCGACCAAGGTGGCGGCGACGCTTTCGCGCACCCTTCAGCCTTCCGAGATTGCTCGGTTGGGCCATTCACCCACTACCGACCCAAAGGCCTATCTTCTCTATCTCAAGGCCAACTACCTGGCCCGCCGCGTCTTGACCCTGGCCAACGTGGAAGATCCGGCCGCCGCGGTATCCAGTGCCGCCGCACTGTATCGTCGCGCAATAGCCCGGGATCCGGACTTTGCACGGGCCTGGGCCCGTCTTTCGCTGCTGAAGAGCAAAGCCTACTGGTTCCTCATCGATGAGAGCAAACAAAGTGCCGCCGCGGCCTGGGAAGCCGCCAACCAGGCGGTAAAGCTGGCGCCGAACCTGCCCCAGGCGCACATCGCGTTGGGCTACGCCTACTACTACGTCAAGCGGGATTATGCGGCAGCGCTGGACCAGTTCAAATCGGCCCGCGAGAGCCTGCCCTACAACGCGCGTATCGTCGCCGCGATTGCCTACATACATCGCCGCCAGGCGAAGTGGAACGAGGCCCTCACCGAACTGCGCAAGGCGGCAGCGCTCGACCCCGGCAACCCGAAGTGGCGGAACCAGACAGGCCAGACACTGATGTTCTTGCGCCGCTACCCCGAGGCCATCCACTCTTTCAACCAGGCCATCGCCATCGCGCCCGACGACAACGAAGCCAAAATGAGAAAAGTGAATGCCCTCCTGCTCTTCGGAAAGCTTGAACAAGCGCGGGAGGTAGTCTCGACCATCCCGAAGGCCATCGATCCGCAGGGCTTTATCACCTCCCTACGCTTCGACATTGCCCGCATCAGCCGCAAGCCGAAAGCTGCCCTCGCAATTCTCGAGGCCTCGAAAGGATTGCATACGGCCCGGGCACTGAAGGCCGACGCCTTGATGCTTGCAGGCAAGCGCGAAGCTGCCCTGACCCAGTATCGAGAGGCATCCAGGAAACTCCGCGCCACCCTCGAGAAACAGCCGAAAGACCCGTTCGCGTGGAGTGCCCTGGGGCTCGCCCAGGCCGCCCTCGGCAACAAGGAAGCGGCAATCAAGGCGGGCGAGCAGGCGGTCTCACTGAACCCGATATCCAAGGACGTCGTGGCCGGGAGCTGGTTCCTGACCCGACTTGCAAAAATCTACGCCCGGCTGGGCATGGCGAAGGAATCCGTGAAACTCATCGACAGGTTGATGAGCATACCCGCAGGCAGCAACATTTCCGTCGCCTCGCTGAGACTCGACCCGGTATGGGACCCGATCCGCGGCGATCCACGCTTTCAGGCGCTAATCGAAAAGTACGGGGAGCAGGCGCCGCCCGAGGCCACGCATTGACTGCAGGCGCCCGGAAGGCTGTTCAGGCAGCGCGGCGATAGGTCAAATCGAAAATTTCGTGCCCTTGGCGCCTGCCGCGAATCTCGTACTTGGTTTCCGGTCGCCACAAGGGGCGCTTGGCATAGCCGCCTTCCTCGCCCAGACTCACGAGTCCGGGGGTACCGCGCAAAATGCCGTGCATCTGCTCGGCATATTCCGACCAGTCCGTGGCCAGTTCCAGCCTGCCGCCCACGGCGAGCTTGGCCGACACCATCAAGGCAAATTCGGTCTGGATCAAGCGGCGCTTGTGGTGGCGCTTCTTGGGCCAAGGGTCGGGGAAGTACACCAGTATTTCATCGAGTGAATCGTCGGGAATCTCGTTTCTGAGCACCTGTGTGCCGTCGCGATTGGCCACGCGCACGTTCTCGAGCCCCGCGCGCTGCAGGCGCAGCAAAAGGTGCCCTACACCCGGGCGGTGTACCTCGACGCCGATGTAGTTGCGCTCGGGATGGGCGGCGGCGAGATCGGCCAGTGCATCGCCGTTGCCGAAACCGATTTCAAGCGTGGTCGGCGCCCGGCGACCGAAAATCGCCGCGAGGTCGACCGCCGCTTCGCTTTCCGGAAATTCGTAATCGGGCAGATAATGCTCGAGCGCACGCTTTTGCGCCGGCGTCAGCCTGCCCTCGCGACGCACATAGCTTCTTGTCGGCCGGCGTCGCGCGGCGCCGGTCACTTGTGTCGGAAGTGGATCACGCATCGTTATTCTCCTCCTGCAAAAACGCCTTCAAAAGTACAATCCCGTTTCGGGAGACGAAGCGCTTGCATAGCGCTTCTTCGGTATCCTTCCGGCCAGCCAGGCGCTGCGTCCCGCCTGGATGGCCTGGCGCATGGCATCGGCCATGCGTACCGGATCTCGAGCCAGGGCGATGGCGGAATTCATCAGCACGCCGTCGCAGCCGAATTCCATGGCAAGCGCGGCATCGGAGGCCGTCCCGACCCCGGCATCGACCACCACCGGAACCCCCGCGTTCTCAACGATTTCACGCAGGTTGTAGCGGTTCTGGATACCCAGCCCCGAGCCGATGGGCGCCGCCAGCGGCATGACGGCGACGGCCCCGGCCTCCTCGGCGCGACGCACCATCAAGGGGTCGTCGCTGGTATAGGCCATCACCTCAAATCCTTCCTGCGCCAATTTTTCCGTTGCCTCGAGCGTTGCGATCATGTCCGGGTACAGGGTCTTGCCGTCGCCGATCACCTCCAACTTGAGAAGCCCGGCACCATCGAGAAGTTCCCGGGCGATACGAGCGGTGCGAATCGCCTCCTCGGCGGTATGGCAGCCGGCCGTATTGGGCAGGATGGTGTATCTTTCGGGCGGCAGCACGTCGAGCAGGTTCGGCTCATCCGGATCCTGGCCGATGTTGGTACGGCGCACGGCCACCGTGACAATTTCGGCCCCCGAGACCTCGATCGCACGCCGGGTCTCGTCGAAATCCTTGTATTTCCCGGTTCCCACGAGCAGCCGCGAGCGGTAATCGCGCCCGGCAATCCTGAGCGGGTCGGTGGCCACAACGGCGGCCACCTCGCGTTCCACAACGCTCATTATCCGCCTCCTATCGCGCCAATGAGTTCCACGCGGTCACCTTCGGAAAGCTGGTGCCGCGTGTGTTCGCTTTTGGGAACGACGGTGCCGTTGACTTCCACAGCGACCCGCCGACCGGCCAGATCGAGCCTGCAAAGCAGGCCGCAGACCGTCTCCCCGTCGCGCAGCTCACGGCATTTGCCATTGAGCTGTATTTTCATATCCATACTATACCACTGCTGGCAAGTCCTAACTTGTTAAAATATGGCGATTTTTCCCGGAATTTCAAGGGCATGGCAAGCGATTTCCTCCCGGCATGTACACTGTTCGACCCGGCGGCGGCCCGGGAGTTCGAAAACGACCCGAATACGCTGGCGCTGATTCGCTTCGGAAGCCCTCCAAAAGCCGCCGATGAAGCCGCTCCATGGATCGATTCGGGCCTCGAACTGCTGGGCGGCCGGGCCATTCAGGCCTGGCGGGTCGCAACGCCCGTCGAGCATGGCCGAATGGGGCCGTTTGCGGTCCATCTGGCACAGAGGCTGGGCATGCTCGCGACGCCGTTCCCCGACTCCGAAGACCCCGAAACCGCCGCCTTCGAGCTGTATTCCGGGCTGCTCTCCACGGCCCGCCAACTGGATCTCCCCCATATTCTCCGCATCTGGCAGTATTTACCCCGCATCAACGCGTCGCTCGGGGACGAAGACCGCTACCGCGCCTTTTGTGCCGGGCGCGGCCGGGCCCTCGAGGCGGAACATCGCGGGCACGATGCCTTGCCGGCCGCCTGTCTGCTCGGCAACGACAGCGACCGGATCCTGCTGTACGCGCTGATCGCGAGCCGTCCCGGCCGGCAAATCGAAAATCCCCGCCAACAAAGCGCCTTTCGCTACCCGCCCCGGTATGGGCGCAAGTCGCCTTCTTTCTCGCGCGCCACGGCGGCCGGGAACGGCAAGGGCGAGCGGCTGTTCATATCCGGCACCTCCAGCATCACCGGCCACGCCTCGCGTCACGGCAAGACCCTCGAGCAACTGGCCGAAACCATCAAAAACCTCGAAGCGCTGCTCGAGCGCTGGCAGGGAAGCCCTGCCAGCCTCGCCGCAATCGCCCCGATGAAGGTGTACTTGCGGCGTGCCGCGGACCTGGACGATGTGCGGGGCGCGCTCGACTCACGCCTGCCCGCAGGCCACCCCGTCACTTATCTGCGCGCCGATGTCTGCCGCCCGGAACTCAATATCGAAATCGAGGGCATCGTCCAGCCCTGAAAGCGCGCCGGAGCCGGCGGCGGGGAGGCGGTCGACGGCCCGCAAACCCGGTACAATGGGGCGAGCGCGGGTGTAGTTCAATGGTAGAACCGAAGCTTCCCAAGCTTCTGACGTGGGTTCGATTCCCATCACCCGCTCCAGACCAGGGAAGTGAGAGGCGAGAGCCGCCGGCCTGCCTCGGAGTTATGGTAGTCACGGGCCAGTCGGACAATCAGCCATGAGCGATGACATCGTAAAACGCCGCCACACCGCCCTTCGCCGCACGCTCAAGTGGAGCGGCATCACGATCGGCACGCTTGTCGTGCTCATCATCATCGCGATCATCGTCATCCCGCACGTCATCAACACGGCCGCGGTGAAGAACAAGATCGAGGCCGTGGCCAGCGAACAGACAGGCCGGCAGGTCACCATTGCCGGCCCGCTGTCGCTGTCGCTGTTCCCGTGGATCGGTTTCGATGCCAACGACGTTACCATGGCGAACGCGAAGGGATTCGGCGAAAGACCCTTCCTGCATGTCAACGAACTGCAGATTCACGCCAAACTGATCCCATTGATTTTCGGCAGCGTGGAGGTATCGGGAATTACACTCGACTCTCCCACGCTGCATCTCGCGCGCAAGGAAAACGGCCGCAGCAACTGGCAGGATCTGACAGGGGGCGGCGCATCGCGGCCGGAAAACAGCGAACAGGAAAGCGGGGGATCCCCCCTATCGCAGCTCTCGATCGGGCATGTCGAGATCAACGACGCAACTCTCACTTACGACGATGCACAACGCGGCAAACACTACGAAATCCGGCAGTTCGGCCTCGAGGCAAGCAATCTTGCGGCAGGCCGACGCTTCCCGCTGAGCTTCAGTACCCGCATCGCGAGCGAGGATCCGCATTTTCGGGCCGCCATCAAGTTTGATACCGAGGCAAGCTTTGACGCGACCGGCAACCGTATCGCCCTCACCCAGGGAACGCTGGATGCCACGATCACGAGTTACGGCGGCACCCAGCCGATTGACCTGGGCGCGCAGTGGGACAAGATCGCGTTCGACAACGCAGCCGGCACCGCCACGGTGGCCGGGTTGCTGCTGAACGTCTCCGACCTGAAGGCAAAACTCGACGCCAAGGCCAACCAACTCAACGCAAAGCCGAAAATCTCCGGCCACCTCAAGGTGCCCCCGTTCTCACCGCGCAAGGTCCTGGCCGATCTCGGCAATCCCGTTCCCGCAAGTCTCGAGGGATTCGACAAGGCCAGCCTGAGCGCCGATCTGGCCGCAAGGCAGAATGCGCTTTCACTCGTCAACCTGGTGCTCAAGCTGGACGACTCCACGCTTCGCGGCTCGGCAGGCATTCCCGATCTCGACAAAGCTGGCCTGCGTTTCGACCTCGCCCTGGATCACATCGACCTGTCCGACTACATTGTTTCCGGCGCCGGCGAGAATACGCGCCTCGGCACCGGGCACGGCAAATTGTTCATGAAAACCCGCCTGCCGGGAAGACTTCTCGAGGGGCTCGATGTTGCCGGAAACCTGGCCATCGGCAAACTTTCGGGCTTCGGGCTCGAGGCTCGCGACATCGACCTCGGTTTGCACGCCGAAAAGGGCACGGTACGACTCAAACCCATAAACGCCAAGCTTTACTCGGGGACCTACCAGGGCCAGGTCACCCTTTCCCGGGCCGGGCGCGGCATCCGACTGGAAACGGCCGAAACGCTCGACAGCATCGAACTCGCCGGGCTGATCGAGGCGCTGACGGGCAACAAGCGTTTGAGCGGCACGGCCAATTTGGCGCTCAACCTCTCCGGTCAGGGTGAAACCGTGGGAGAACTGCTGAGCCTGCTCGATGGCGAAGTCTCCTTTTCCATCAAGAACGGTGCGCTGCAGGGTATCGACTTGTGGGATTCACTGCACCGCGCCTACGTGCTGTTCAAGGAGCACAAGCGACTGCCCGCCGGCGACGATCCCAAGGTCACGAAGATCACCAATCTCGAGGCCCATGCCGACATCAAACAGGGCAAGTTCATCAACGACAAGCTCACGGCACGGCTGCCCTTCCTTGCGGTCACCGGCCACGGCAGCATAGATTTTTTCAAAACGAACGGCGTGGACTACCATCTCCTTGCCACCGTGGTCGAGACTCCGAAGGTATCGGGTGAGAATCTGTCCCAACTCAAGAGCGCCGAGATTCCCATAAGGATCACCGGCAGTCTTTCGGATCTTTCCGTTTATCCCGATATCGAGGGCGCCCTCAAGGAGCGTGTGAAATCGGAAGTCAAGGAAAAACTCGAAGAAAAAAAGAAGGACCTCAAAAGCAAACTGCTCGAAGGCCTGCTCGGCGGCAAGGACAAGAACAAGAAGAAGGGCGGCAAGGACGGGAATGGCGGTTGAACCGGCGTCCGGGCAGCGCCGCATAGCCGGGCCCCTTCTCGCCTGGGCGCGCAAGCACGGCCGCCGCGATCTGCCTTGGCAACATCCGGCCACGGCTTACCGGGTGTGGGTGTCGGAAGTCATGCTGCAACAGACGCGGGTGGCAACGGTCATCCCGTACTTCATGAGCTTCACGGCACGATTCCCGACGCTGCCCCGGCTCGCGGAAGCGAAGTTCGAGGACGTACTCGCACAATGGTCCGGACTCGGCTACTACGCCCGCGCGCGCAACCTGCATGCCGCGGCTCGACTCTGCGTGGAGCAACATCGCGGGAAACTGCCCGAGTCGCCGAGCGAGCTCGCCGCCCTGCCCGGCATCGGGCGCTCGACCGCAGGCGCCATTCTCGCATTGGCCTGCAACCGGCACGCGGCGATCCTCGACGGCAATGCAAAGCGCGTTCTTGCCCGCTACCATGCCGTTCGCGGCCGGCCCGGAAAGCGCGAGGTGGAGAAAGCGCTCTGGCAGATCGCCGAGAAGGAAACCCCGCGGGAAAATTTCGCCGCCTACACGCAGGCGATCATGGACCTCGGGGCGACGATCTGCACACGAAGCGCGCCCGATTGCGAAAGCTGCCCCCTCGCCTCCGGTTGCACCGCGCATGCCCTCGGGCGGGAAACGCACTTCCCTGCGCCGCGGCCAAAACGCGCGCGTCCGGTACGGGAACGCAGCTATGCCTGGATCGAGCGCGACGGCGAGATTCTTTTCGAGCAAAGGGCACCGCAGGGAATCTGGGGAGGCCTGCTGTGCCTTCCCGAACTGCCGGACAGCGATACGCCGGAAGACTGGTGCCGCAACCGGCTCGGCCTGATACCGCTCGAGAGCCGTGAGTTGGAGGGCTTCGAGCACGGCTTTACGCACTTTCAATTGCACGCCCACGTCATGGCCCTGGACACTGAAGGCGAGACGCTCAACGATACGGACCGTTATCGCTGGCTCACTCCGGAAAAGGCCCTGCAACTCGGGCTGCCCGCCCCGCTGCGCAGGTATCTGTCCGCGCAGACAAGACCACCCATGGCATGCGACAAGGAGATGGCATGACCCGAACCGTTCATTGTGCCGTTTTGGGCCGCCAAGCCGAGGGGCTTTCCAAACCCCCTTATCCCGGAGATATCGGACAACGCATTTACGAAGAGGTCTCGAAGGAAGCTTGGCAGCAATGGCTGCGCCACCAGACCATGCTGATCAACGAATACCGCCTGACCCCGATGGATCCCGACGCCAGGAAATTCCTCAAGAAGGAAATGGAAAAATTTCTTTTCGCCGGCGGCTCGAACAAGCCCGAAGACTATGTCGCTCCCGAGTCATGAACTGTCGGTGCCGGATGCTCCAGAGCCGGTCAGCTCGGCATCGAGCCGCTTGAAGAAACGATCGGCCATCTTGCGGGCGATTCTTTCCACCACGCCCGCTCCCAGCCGGGCGAGCGTATTGTCCAAGCGGACTTCTACGACAAAGACAACATGTGTTCCGGCTTCCACAGGCTCGAGCCGGACGCGGCTGGCGACGTTTGCCGTTTCCGCATCGCTGCCGAAAAGCAGCGTGTAACTTTCGACAGGCCTCGAGTCGCGGATGTGCACGCGGCTCGCATAACGACGGCGCAGCCCCACGGCCCGCAACGTCAACTCCGCCTCGAGCGTCGCATCATCCAGCCATTCGAGCCTCTCGCAACCCGGCACAAACTCCTTCAGCAGCGCAGCATCATGCAGCGCCTTCCACACCTCCCCCGGCGCCCCATGCAGCAAAGTCTCGCCTTCCAGTTCCATGCGCTATCTCCTCGTTATGCTCGGCGCCTACGACGCATTCAGGCTCGTTGGCCCCGGGCCGCCTCGACAATTGCATCGCGCAGGCTCTCGAGCTCAACCCAGCGGTCGTAGGCTGCTTCGAGCGACATTTCCGTATCGGCGACGCGCGCCTGGGCTGCCTTGATCGCGCCGATCGGCTGCCTGAAGAATTCGGACGCGCTCATCTCTTCCTGCAGCGCCTCGATATCCGCTTCCAGCGATTGGATTCGTTCAGGCAGCGCGTCCAACTCGCGCTGATCCTTGTAACTCAGCTTGTTTTGTTGGCGCTTGGACTTCGAGGGCGGAGAGGCGACAGCGTTTTCGTTTTCCCTCGTCGGCTCCTTCGCGGACTCCTTCCCATGCTGACGCTGCCAGTCGGCGTAATTGCCGACAAAGTACCGGAACCCCTGCTCGCCTTCGTGCAGAAAAATCCCCTCGACGACATTGTCGACGAAGGCGCGGTCATGCGAAACCAGGATGATCGTGCCCGGGTAATCGTCCACCAACTGTTCCAGCAATTCCAGCGTCTCGATGTCGAGATCGTTGGTCGGCTCGTCGAGCACCAGCACGTTGGAAGGCTTGGCGAATAGCTGCGCGAGCAACAAACGGTTGCGTTCACCGCCGGAGAGCAACGCGGTTTTGGTGCGCGCCCTGTCCGGCGTGAACAGGAATGCCTTGAGGTAGCCCAGCACATGCAGGCTCTTGCCTTCGAAATTGATGCGGTCGGCGCCTTCGGAGACATTCCAGAAGGCGGGCTTTTCGAGGTTCAGGTTGCGGCGGTTCTGGTCGAAATAGGCGATTTCGAGGTTCTCGCCGTACTTGATCGTTCCGCTATCGGGCGGATGCATGCCAAGCAGCACGCGCAGCAGCGTCGTCTTTCCGCTTCCGTTCGGGCCCATCACGCCGATCACGTCTCCGCGGCGGATCCTGTGGGTAAAGCCGCGAAGGATCGGCTTGCCGGCGATACTCGCATTCACCTTGTGCATCTGGATCACGCGCCGGCTCGAGGCCTCGCCGAACTGCGCGCGAATGCGGGCGCGGCGCTGGTACTTGCGCCGTGCGGCAGCTTCTTCGCGCATCTCTTCGAGCTCGCGCACGCGGCCCATGTTGCGCGTGGTGCGCGCCTTGACGCCGCGGCGAATCCAGGCTTCCTCTTCGGCAAGCCGCTTGTCGAACTCGCGGTTGGCTGCACTTTCGGCATCGAGCGCCGCCCGCTTGCGCCGCCGGTATTCGCGGTAATCGGCGGGCCAGTTGTGGAGCCGGCCGCGATCGACTTCCACCAAGCGGGTCGCGACCCGATCGAGAAAGGCGCGGTCATGGCTGATGAACACCAGCGTCGAGTTCATGCCGAGTAGTTTCTCTTCCAGCCACGTCACACCTGCAATGTCGAGATGATTGGTCGGCTCGTCGAGAAGCAACAGGTCAGGAGTGCTCACCACGGCTTCGGCGAGCATGGCGCGGCGCTGAACCCCGCCCGAGAGTTCGCTGAAGCGGCTTGCCGGATCGAGGTTCATACGCGAGATCACCGCATCCACCTCGGCCTTGGCGCCCCAGGCCCCTGCATTTTCCAACACCCGTTGCACAGCGTCCAGTTGCGCGGCATCGCCGCGCTCGTGCGCGACTTCCCACTCCAGCAAGCGCCGCCCGATAGCACCGAGTCCGCGGGTAACGACCTCGTAAACCGTGGCATCCGGTTCGTCCGGTATATCCTGCGCCAACTCGCCGATGCGCAAGGTATCGGCATGTTCGCGCTCGCCGGAATCGGTCTCCAGATGTCCGGCAATGACCTTGAGGAGCGTCGATTTGCCGGCGCCGTTGCGCCCCACGAGACACAGCCGCTCGCCTTCCTGGATGGAAAGCGATACCTCGTCCAGCACGGACTCCTCGGTGAAGCGCACCGTAATGTCGCGCAGCGTCAACAGCATGCGTATAGTCTAGCCGCGTGCTTCAATGGCTTTTATCGAACAGGCGCCGATTTACTGCGCCGTCGTCCCGGCGAAGGCCCACTGCGGTCCGGAGGAAACCTGCGTCGGCCAACTATCCATCATCCCGGCGAAAGCCGGGCTGCGTCGGGATAATCCGCTCGCAGGGTTTGACCTTCTTCAGACTGTATCGACGAGGACGTCGATCCAGGCGGCGAACAGGCAGAGCGCGGCAAGGATCGCCGTCTGAGCCCTGACGGCTCGATACCAGTCGGGAGAATAGCCGGAAATCCAGCGCCGCTCGGCATACCAGAAGCCGGCCGTGGCGATGGCCAGAAGGATCAACGAGATGAAATACCACGGCAACGAGGCGAGCACCCAGCCGACCACCAGCGCCAGCATGGACCACGCATAGACGCGCATCGACGGCTGATCGGCGATCGCCCAGCCCCATTGCACGGCGCCGGTATAAACGAACATGAGCGCCGCGTATATCGCCAGCACATGGTTGGCTTCGCCTCCCTGATGCGACCACATCCAGGCGGCCAAGCCGACGTAGGGCAACACGCCGACATAAGTGGTCAACGTCAGAAGAAGCTTGGTCCGGCCGCTGTGCGCCCTGTCCGTTCCACTTTGCGGGGAGAATTCATTCATTTTTCGAGCCTTCCTTGAGCCGCTTGCAGCAAAATCGGCATATTTACGGTTCAAAGTCGAGTATAAACCCTGAGGATACCGAAAAACCACCGCGCCTCAGCCGTCCGGCTTGGGCAGGCGGCGGCTTTCGGCGCGCGCCAGCATGAATGCCACCGGAAGGCTGAGGAGGATCACGGCGGCCAGCCCGAGAAAGACGGGCAGGAATCCGAAGTGCACGCACAGTACGAGCCCGGCAATCGGGCCTGCGGTGCCGCCGATATCGGCCGCAACTTGGTAAAGGGCCGTCGCCCGGCCGCGTCTTTGCGGCGCCACCAAGTCCCCGATCAGGGTGAGCAGCGGAATGATCGTGGCGCCGGTGGCCACGCCGATGACCAGCAACGCAACCAGCACCTCGGGCAGATTGTTTGCCCATGCCAGCCCGACAAACCCTGCCGCGAGGACCGCGATCGTCATGACCAGAAAAGTGGCCCGTCGCGCGAGAAGATCGATTCGGCGCCCGATGAGAAGGGACGTTCCCGCATAAGAGAGCATGAGGGCCGCCATCAGGAGGCCCGCGCTGCCTTCCGCGCCCAGGCCGGCAATCGAGGTTTGACGTTGGTCGACCAGCAACACCAGCGTCGACAGCAGGATGCCCGAGACGCAGAAGGACACCAACATCGCATACATCCAGATGCCGGCCAGGCGGCGCTGAGCGAGCAGGATCTTCCAGTCGCGCATCAGGCCGCCCGGGCGTTGCGGCCGCGATGCAGCCGCGCCGCGGATGCGCGGAATGCCTGCCAGAGCACCAAAGCCCGACGCCAGACTGAGGGCCATGGCGCTAAAAAAGGCTGCATCGGCACTCGCGAGCTCCATCAGCAGCCCCCCGAGCACCAGGCCGGCCGGCACACCGAGACTGATCGCGCTGCGCGCCCGAGCAACCAGCTGCCCACGGTTGCCGCCGCTGGACAGGGCGAGTACCGTCGCCACGGCGCCGACAAAAAGAAGCGAGGAGCCTGCGCCCCAAACCAGACGGCCGGCGAGAAACCAGAACGTCGGCGCGCCGAGATGGATGGCGGCAATATAGCCCAGCGTGCCGATTCCCTCGATGAAAAGCCCCGCGGCAATCACCCCGCGCCCGCCGAAGCGATCGACCAGCGCACCCGTGAAGGGGTTGACGCCGACGCGGATGATGCGATTGGCGGCAAGGATGACCCCGACCATGAAAGCCGACAGACCCATGCGCAGGCCCAGAACAGGCAGGATCGGGAACACCACGCCGCCGCCGATGCCGCCGAGAAATGCCATCGCTGCAATCCGCCAACTTACAGCGGAGGCATGTTCAGACTGCGCGGGAATGGTTTCACTCACGCCCCATTATGGCGCCAAATTACCTCCCGAAACGCATTTTGTCGAGCGCAAGGCTGAGCCCGAACGAGCGCTCGATATCGTCATGCCCATGCAACCAACATGCCTGCCAATTGCAACCCGATCGCGATGAGAACGAATATGAACAAAATGCCCTGGAAAAGCCAAAGACGGCGCTGTTGGGTCAGCGCGCCATCCAGCGCCTCGCGCGTTACGCTGCCATCGTCCGAAAGACGCTTCAGCGCGCCTGAATATTTCAACCAGAAAATCGCATACAGGACGGACACCACGAATATCACGATTCCGCCAATAACCAGCTTGTTGAACATCTTGCTGCCGGGGGGCAGGGCGAGCGCCCCGATCACCAGCGCAAGACCCGCAAGGCAGGCGATGACGATACTGGCAATGCCGAGAAATTGTACCCAGCTCTGCGTCTTTTGCAACGCATCCAAAGCTCCGGGCGTTACGCTTATGGATTGCGCCTGTCGATCCTCCGCCGGCGAAGTCATCCGGCCTATCCTCCCCGGGGTGCCATGCTCGCGCCGAGAACCGCGCCGACAATGGCGCCCGCAATGACGAGCACGACGGTCAGGATGAACACCACGCTCTGCAGCGCCCAATAGCGTTTTTGCCACTGCAGGGCATCTTCAAGCCTTGGCGGATCCATCGTATCCAGGCAAACCTTGATTTGGCGACCGTACTGCAGGGCAAACCAGGCAAACAGGCAACCGATGACAACCCCGAGTATACCCGTAAAGATCTTTGCCGACAACATGAATTCAATCATCCTGCCGAGCGCGCCGCCTGGAGCAATCATGGACGACTGCAGGACTGCAAGCAGGACAAGCTGAACGATATGCAAGCCCACATTCACAACCATAACGGTGCTGACAAACAACACCCAGGGCCGGGTTTTTCGCAATGTCTCGATACCGACGGCCCCGATGGACGGGGACACTCGTTCTGCGGGCTCGAAAATGCTTGCCTCCCCATGCGACGCTTTGCGCAGCGCTTTCCCGGAATAATCAGATTGATTGTACTACATGGAAAATCCGGCGCAAGTATGATGGGGGCAACGATACGGCTTCAACCCTCATGCATTCGCATTCGGCAGCGGAACGAGCGGCCATTGCCGCCTCGCATCGACGCATCCAGTTCGCCTTTACGGTGAGCTTCGTCTTCGTCGCCGTGCTCTGGTGGATTCGCCTGATCGAATGGCTCGGCGGATGGCACTGGAGTCGGCTCGGCGTTCAGCCACATGTCATCGGCGGGCTGATCGGCATCGTTACCGCACCGCTCCTGCATGTTTCCTGGGAACACTTGCTCGCCAACACCCTTCCGGTTCTCATCCTCGGCACGGCGCTCCTGTACGGCTACCCGAAGGCCAGCCGGCTGGTGGTGCCGCTGGTGTGGCTGGGAACCGGTGTCGGGGTGTGGTTTACCGGCCCGCCCGGCTACCATCTCGGCGCCAGCGGACTGGTGATGGGCTTTATCGCCTTCCTGATCGTCGCCGGCGCTCTGCGCCGCGACCGCACTTCAGCCGCCATCACCTGTGCGGTCGCTTTTCTCTACGGTACCTCGCTGGTGGCCATCATTCCGGGCACCTCGGGAGAACACATCTCATACATTACGCATGCCTGGGGCGCAGGGATAGGCTTGCTGTGCGCGCTGGCACTCTTTTGGCTGGATGCCATTCCACCGCGCAAGCGCCGGCGCTTCGAAGAAGATTCCGAGGACTACGAGGACCCGCTCATCGGCGACCTCTGGCGCCAGCCCCCG
>JAKDMP010000103.1 GCA_030452225.1 Gammaproteobacteria bacterium | reverse complement strand
TTGCAATAATCTGTCGCGCCCATGGGGCGCTCCTTGTATGTTGCAAGGGTCGGCCGTACGAGCGTCAACAAACCCGGTCGGCTGAGCAAAACCGGCAACCGCTACCTGCGGACCGCACTCTACATGCCCGTGCTGAGCGCCGTTCATCACGTTCCCCATGCCCGCGCCTTCAATCGGGCGCCTATCGCCCGCGGCAAGAAAAAAACTACAGGACTATGCGCGGCGATGCGCAAGTACCTCACCGGCCTGGGGGTCTGCTTCAGGGCGGCAAAAGCCTTCGATTCGTCCAAACCGTTCAGTTCCACGCATCGCCAAGGGCGCTTGACATGAAACAGAGTAGCCGCAGTAGGGTGGATAAGCGCAGCGCATCCGCCATCCGCCTGAATTTGGTGGATGCGCCCGCTTCGCAGGCTTATCCACCCTACACGCTTTTGAGAGGAGTTGGCTTCGAACAGAGTTGCTACAGACATACACTACAGAAGTTGGAGAATTTCGTTTGTCTTTTGTTCCATCAGCGCGCGGTCGGCGCGCGACTCGACGTTGAGGCGCAACAGCGGCTCGGTGTTCGACGGGCGCAGGTTCAGGCGCCAGTCCGGGAATTCCATGGACAGCCCGTCGAGGTGGTCGATCGAAAGCGCCGCCTCGCCGTAGCTCTTTTCCACCGCCGCCATCGCCGCCTTCTGGTCGGCGACCTCGCGGTTGATCTCCCCGCTGGCGGGAAATTTCGCCGCGCGTTCGGCTACCATCGAGGACAGCGGCTCCTCGCGCTTCGACACCAGTGCGGCCACCAGCAGCCAGGGAATCATGCCGCTGTCGCAGTAGCCGAAGCGCCTGAAATAATGATGCGCGCTCATCTCACCGCCGTACACGCAGTCTTCGACACGCATCATTTCCTTCATGAAGGCGTGCCCGCTTTTGGAAACGACGGGGGTGCCGCCATGCGCGCGCACCAGGTCCAGCGTGCTCCAGGTGAGACGCGGGTCGTGGAGAATCTTCGCGCCGGGGTGTTCCTCCAGGAACGACTCGGCGAGGAGCCCCACGATGTAGTAGCCCTCGACAAAGTCGCCCTGTTCGTCGTAAAAAAAACAGCGGTCGAAATCGCCGTCCCAGGCGATTCCCAAGTCGGCGCCGTGCTCGCGCACGGCCGCGCTCGTCTCGCGCCGATTCTCCTCCAACATCGGGTTGGGCACGCCGTTGGGGAAACTACCGTCGGGCTCGAAATCCATCTTCACGAACTCGAAGGGGAGATTTTTCTCCAGCCGTTCGACGATCGGACCGGCGCAGCCGTTGCCGGGATTGACCACGAGCTTCAACGGTTTGAGCGCGTCCGCATCGACGTAGCCCAGGAGATGCTCGACGTAGGCCGACTTGTCGAACGCCTCGATGCGTTTTCCGCGACGGCCCCCATCGTCAAATTCACCGCGCTCGGCGCCCGCGCGGATCTCGCCAAGCCCGTTGTCGCCACTGATCGGGTGCGCCTTCTCGCGCACGAACTTCAGCCCGTTGTAGTCGCTGGGGTTGTGACTCGCGGTAATCATCACGCCGCCGTCGAGCCCGCCGTGAAAGGTGCCGAAGTACACCTCTTCGGTGCCGGTCAGCCCCAGATCCACGACGTCCACGCCCGATTCGGCAAGGCCCTGCGCGAACACATCGGCAAAGGCGTCGCTGGTTGGGCGCACGTCGCGGCCCATGCATACCTTTTTCGCGCCGATGAACCCGGCCCAGGACCGCGCAATGCGATACACGATCGCCTCGTTCAATTCGTCCGGCACGCGGCCGCGCACGTCGTAGGCCTTGAAGCAATCGATGGAGCGCCCCAGCGGGCCGGTCCTGTTGTTCATTTTGCGTCCTCTCTACCTGTACCAGCCATTATAGGCAATGCCTCTACTATTGACTGACGGCTCCAGGAGCGCCCCATGGGCGCGACCGACGAGTTGGAATCCTGCTCCGGGTCGCGCGCATGGCGCGCTCCTGCAGTAGGGCGGACAAGCGCAGCGCATCCGCCGGTGTGGATTCGGTGGATGCGCCTGCTGCGCAGGCTTATCCACTTTACTCGCTTTCGAGCGGGCATGCCTTTGAACAGAGTATCTACAGAAAATTTCATCCGTTGCAGGAGCGACGGCCCCCGCTTGCGATCGTTGCGTCAAAACGCGACAATTTCCTTATGAACAGCAAGGAGCGCTATGCGCGCCAGACCATCCTCCCGGAGGTGGGAGAAGCCGGCCAGGAGCGGCTCGCCCGCGCGCGCGTGCTCGTCGTCGGCGCCGGCGCCCTCGGCACGCCGGCCCTGTACTACCTGGCCGCCGCCGGCGTGGGCTCGATCGGCATCGCCGACGACGACGTGCTGGAACTCTCGAACCTGCACCGCCAGATCCTGTACCGCAGTGGGGACATCGGCCGCTCCAAGGCCGATGCGGCAACCGAGCGCCTTGTCGAGTTCAATCCGGATATCCACGCGGAAGCGCATCGCCTGCGCGTCACCGCCGACAACGCGGTAGCGCTGTTTCGCGGCTACGACATTGTGCTGGATGCCACCGACCGCCTCGCCACCAAGTTTCTCATCAACGACGCCTGCGCCAAGGCCGAACGCCCGCTCGTGCACGCCGCCATCCTCGGTTTCGAGGCGCGCGTGGCCGTATTCGACGCGCGCCGCGGCCCCTGCCTGCGCTGCCTCTTCCCCGCGCCGCCGGACACCCCGACCCTGACCTGCGCCGAAGCCGGCGTGATCGGCGCCGTGCCCGGCATGGCCGGGAGCCTCCAGGCGCTGGAGGCGATCAAGTGGGTTCTTGCCGCGGGCGCGCGGACCGCCGCCCTGCAAGGCCTGCTCGGTCGGTTGTGGCTCATGGACGGTCGGCGCCTGGAGACCCGCGTGGTCGAACTGCCGCGCGATCCGGTCTGCCCGATTTGCCGGCACGATCCCGTGGATATCGCATTGCCTCGCGAAGCGCCGCCGGTGCGCCAAGTCGCCCCGGACGAACTCGATCACTACGGCGATGCGCTGTTGCTCGACGTACGCGAAGAGGAGGAATGGAATGCGGGCCATCTCGAGGGCGCGGTTCACTGTCCGCTTTCGCACCTGATGGAAGGCGCTCCCCAATTGCCCGAGCGCGAGCGTTACATCGCCTACTGCGCCCACGGCATCCGCAGCGAAACCGCCGCGCGGCTGCTCGGCGAAGCCGGTTACCGCAATGTTTTCAGCCTGGCGGGGGGGATCGCCGCCGTGCGCGGCGACGCCGGAAAGCCTGCGCGAACGCCAGAATGAAAAGGCCCGTGCACAGGCTCACCACGAACCAGTTGCCCCAGCGTACGTAGGGGGTCATCCCGCCGTAGGGCACGACCCTGCCGGTCAGAACGCCGACTTCATGCGCCGGCAGGCGCGCCAGGACTTCTCCGCGCGCGTCGATGATCGCGGTAATGCCGCTGTCGGTGGCGGCGGCGACGTATCGCCCCGTCTCGCGCGCCGCCAACTGCGCCATCTGGAACTGCTGATCCATGGCGATGGTGCGGCCGAACCAGCCGTCATCCGAAGGGTTGAGAATGAAGTCCGCTTCGGGCAACTGGGTGATCAGGAGCCTGCCGAAGGCGATCTCGTAACACAGCGCGACCGCCGCCTGCCACTTCCCGATCGCGAGCGGCGGCTGCTCCCACGGCCCCGGCGTGAAGCTCGAATACGGCAACATGTGCGCGGCAAGCCAGCTCTTGATCCAGTCGGGCACGGGGAAATACTCGCCGAAGGGCACGAGATGGCGCTTCAAATACGCACCGGGCTTCGGCACCAGCGAAACCACCGTGGCGAACGCTTCCCCGGTTTGCTGGTTGTACAGGGGCGAGCCAAAGGCGAGCGCCGTACCGTGATCGCGCGCATTCTGCACGAAGTCGGTCAAGAACGGCAGCGCGTTCATGTACCAGCCGGAAATCGCATTTTCCGGCCACACGATGACATCGCTCGCCAGGTGCGGCCGGCTGAGTTGCACGTATTTTTCGATCGAGCTGCGAAACTGGCCCGGATTCCATTTGGTGGCCTGCTCGATGTTGCCCTGCACCAGGCTGATTTCGAAAGGCGGCCCGGACGGCTGCGTCCAGGCGATCTGTCCCAACCCGGCGCCAAGGGCGAACACCGCAATCAAGCCCGCGAGAGCGCCCCCGCGCGCCACCCACCTGCGCTGCAACGAGAGCAGCCAAAGCAACAGCACCGCTGCCAGTACGCAGGCAAGGCTCGCGCCATACAACCCGAGCACCGGAGCGTAGCCGCCGAACGGCAGGGTCGCCTGGCTGTAGCCGAGCGCGAGCCAGGGAAAACCGGTCAGCGCGAAACTCCTGACCCATTCCCCCAGCGTCCATCCCGCGGGCAACAAAAGCAGCCATACCAGACCCGGTCCGGGGGCCGCCCGGCGCGCGAGATAGCCGAGCACGCCCGGAAAGACCGCGCAGCACAGTGCGAGCAGGACATACAACAGTATGCCCAGCCACCACGGCCCGCTCCCAATCCCCGAGATCGCCACAACAATCCAGTAAATGCCGGCCAGGAACTCGCCGGCGCCGTAGAGAAAACCGCGCCAGGCGGCACGGCGGGCACTGCAGCCGCACCAGAGCGCGAAAAGGAGGGCGGGACAGACGATGGCGAGCGGCCAAACGTCGAAGGGTGCGAAAGCAAGGACGCTCACGGCGCCCACGCCGAGCGCCGCCAAATCCCCGGGCCAGCCTTGCAGTGCGCTCCGGTTCAAGCGACGAGCCGGCTCAGTGGTCGTGCGCAGCGGGTTTGGCCGCGTCGTTTTCGGGAGCCGTTCTTATCTCGAGCAGCTGCACACGGCGACGATCCGCACGCAGGATCCGAAAATCGAAAGCGCCAATCGCGACCCGTTCGCCGACGCGGGGCACATGCCCCAGTTCGTGCACCACGAGCCCGCCGACCGTGTCGAATTGCTCGTCGCTGAAACGGCTGCCGAAATACTCGTTGAATTGCTCGATCGAAAGCAGTGCGGCTACCGAGTAGCGGCGCTCGCCGTGTTCGGTAATCTGCTCGCCCTCGTCCACGTCGAATTCGTCGTCGATGTCGCCGACGATCTGTTCGAGCACATCCTCGATGGTGATCAGGCCGGCAACGCCGCCGTACTCATCCATCACCATGGCGATGTGGCTGCGGCTCTCGCGGAACTCGGTCAACAACACGTCGAGCCGTTTCGATTCCGGAATGTGGACGGCCGGGCGCAGGAAACCGGTCACCTTGAACTCGCTCGGGTCTTCGTGTCCCACGTGACGGAGCAGATCCTTGGCGAGCAGCAGGCCGATCACCTCGTCGCGGCTCTCGCCGATGACGGGAAAGCGCGAATGCCCCGACTCGATGACGATGGGCAGCAGCTCCTCCAGGGTCGCATCATGCTCGACCACCACCATCTGCGCGCGCGGCACCATGATGTCGCGCACCTGCATCTGCCCGACGGCAAAGACGCCCGAGAGCATCGCGAGCGTACCCTCGTCGATGATGCCGCGTTCGGCGGCGTCGCGCAGAACCTCAATCAACTCCTCGCGGTCGCGCGGTTCTCCCGCGAAAGCCTGGGAAAGGCGCTCCAGCCAGCCTTGCCCGCCGTTGTCGTTGTCCTCGTCACTCATGCATCAAACCTTTTCATACGGATCGGGATAACCCAGCCGCTCGAGCAACCGGCGTTCGCGCGCCTCCATTTCGTCGGCCTCGGCGTCGTTGCGATGATCGTAACCGAGAAGATGAAGACAGCCGTGGATGACAAGATGCGCCCAATGCGCGCGCTGCGGCTTGCCTTGGGCGGCCGCTTCGCGGGCCACGACCGGCGCCGCGATCACGAGGTCCCCCAGCCACGGCCGACTGCCGTCGGCAAGGGGTTCGGCGGGGAACGAAAGCACGTTGGTCGGGTAATGACGCCGGCGATACCGTGCGTTGAGCCGCCCGGACTCGGCTTCGTCCACCACGCGCAGGACGACTTCGCCCGGCGCGTCCGCGAGCGCCAAATTTGCCCAGCGGCGAAGAGAGTTCGCTGCCGGCACACCTTGCCTCCCGCAGGCATACTGCACCACGACCCGCCGGTCATTCGGGGCGCTCATGGCGCTCGTATGCCTCGACGATGCGGGCAACCAGGGGATTGCGCACCACATCCTCGGGCGTGAAGTACGTCATGGAAATGCCCTCGACGCCGCGCAGCACGGCAAGCGCGTGCTTGAGGCCGGAGCGGGTGCGCGGCGGCAGGTCGGTCTGGGTGACGTCGCCGGTCACCACGGCCCGCGTGGCAAAACCGAATCGGGTGAGAAACATGCGCATCTGCTCGATGGTCGTGTTCTGTGCCTCGTCGAGGATCACGAAGGCTTCGTTCAGGCTGCGCCCGCGCATGTAGGCAAGCGGCGCCACCTCGATCACATCGCGTTGGACCAGTTCGACCACCTTGTCGGGGCCGAGAAATTCATACAGCGCATCGTAAATCGGGCGCAGGTAGGGGTTGACCTTTTCGGCCAGGTCGCCGGGCAGGAAACCCAAACGCTCGCCGGCCTCGACCGCCGGGCGAACCAGTATCAGGCGGCGCACCGACTGGGTTTCAAGCGCTTCCACCGCACTCGCGACGGCGAGCCAGGTCTTGCCGGTGCCGGCCGGGCCGATCGCGAAGTTGAGATCGTATCCGCGCATGGCCGCCACGTAGGCCTCCTGGTGAGCCCCGCGCGGGTGCAGACGCCGCCCGCGCAGATGGATGCCGGCGGTGCCCCGGCCGGCGGTCACTTCCCCCCGGGCATGATCGAGACGATGCAGGACATCTTCACGGTCCATTTTGCCGCCTCCGGCTTGCTCGTAGAGCCGGCGCAGAAGACCAGCCGTCTCGGCAACACCGCGCCGCGACCCGCTGATGCGAAAACGCGCGCCGCGATTGGCCAGACGCACCTCGAAAGCCTCTTCGATCAGTCGCAGGTGCTCGTCGTAGGGTCCGCAAAGGGCGGCCAGTCGATTCTTGTCCGCCGGCTTCAATACCAGCTCGGTGACGGCTTCTTCCTCGCGGGGCAACGGGTCGGGGTCAGGCACTGCAGGCAAGAGGCTCCGGTTCGGCCAGGCGTCCGCGCAGCGAATTTGCCAGTACGCCGGTAATGGTGACATCGGCGAAGCGCCCGATGAGGGACGGCGGCGCGGGAAAATTCACCCAACGGTTGTTCTCGGTGCGGCCCGCGACTTCGTTGCCGTTTTTGACGCTGGCCTTTTCCACCAGCACACGCTGGCGAGTGCCGACCATCGCCTCGCTGAGGGCATCGCCCTGCTCGCGGAGCAAGGCCTGCAGGCGCTGCAAACGTTCGCGTTTCACATCGGCGGGCGTTGCGTCACGCACATTGGCGGCCGGGGTTCCCGGGCGCGGGCTATACAGGAAACTGAAGGATTGATCGATGCCGCAGTCCCGTACCAGCTGCATGGTCTGCTCGAAGTCCTCGTCGGTCTCATTGGGAAAGCCGACGATGAAATCCGAACCGATGGTGATGCCGGGCCGCGCCTTGCGAAGGCGGCGTATTCTGGACTTGTATTCGAGCGCCGTGTAACCGCGCTTCATCATCATGAGCACGCGATCCGATCCGCTTTGCACCGGCAGGTGCAGGTGCGAGGCCAGCTTCGGCTCGGTGGCGTAAGCCTGGATCAGACGTTCGGAAAATTCGGCCGGGTGCGAGGTGGTGAAACGAATCCGCTCGACGCCCTCGATGGCGGCCGTGTAATGGATGAGGCTGGCAAGGTCGGCCGTGCCGCCGCCGTGACGCGGCCCGCGCCAGGCGTTGACGTTCTGCCCCAGGAAGGTGATTTCCCGCACGCCCTGCGCGACCAACTCGAAAGCTTCGGCCAGCACGTCGTCAAACGGCCGGCTCACCTCCTCACCGCGCGTGTAGGGCACCACGCAGAAACTGCAATACTTGCTGCACCCCTCCATGATGGACACGAAGGCCGTCGGCCCTTCGGCGCGCGGCTCGGGCAGGCGGTCGAATTTCTCGATTTCGGGAAAGCTGACATCCACGACCGGGCGGCCGCTCGCGGCATGCTCGGCGATCATGTCCGGGAGGCGATGCAGCGTTTGCGGGCCGAAGACCAGATCCACCAAGGGCGCGCGGCGCGCGAGGGCCTCGCCTTCCTGGCTGGCCACGCAACCGCCGACACCGATGACCAGCTCCGGGTTTGCCGCCTTCAGGGGTTTCCAGCGCCCGAGCTGGGAAAACACCTTCTCCTGCGCCTTTTCACGCACCGAGCAGGTATTCAAAAGAATGAGATCCGCCTCCCCGGGGGTATTCACCGGCCGGTAATCGGCTTCGGTGGCGAGCACATCGACCATTTTGGCCGAATCGTACTCGTTCATCTGGCAGCCCCACGTCTGAACGTAGACGCGCTTACTCATGCTTGGCCATGCACTGCTGTTGACACCTCGTTATTGTAAAGCCAGGCGGGTTTCGGGCTAGCCTGCATTATTCATGAGGCATCGCGAGTGATTGCGGAATTCGCAGCAAG
>JAKDMP010000102.1 GCA_030452225.1 Gammaproteobacteria bacterium | reverse complement strand
CGGTCTTGATCATCGTCTCGCAGGCCACGCGCGCGCCGCGATCCTCGCTGAGAATCGCATCCAGCACGGCGTCGGAAATCTGGTCGGCGACCTTGTCCGGATGGCCCTCGGAGACCGATTCCGAGGTAAAAAGGTAACTATCGGCCATCTGCGCAGCCTCTATGCTTGAAGGTGTGATCTCGGGAATTTTAGCATCGTGAGGCTGCGGATGTGGGCATCCGCTTGAGAATTACGGTGCGCGGCCCAATAATATGAGGGTAACTCGCAGGAATTGAGCCTGAGCCGACACCATGCCAATCTATGAATACCGCTGCACGGATTGCGGTCATCGCTTTGAGCGGTGGCAGAAGATGTCCGACCCTGATCCGGATCAATGTCCCGAATGTGAGAAGCGTCACGTGGAGCGGTTGATCTCCGCCGTGGGCTTCCGCCTCAAGGGAGGGGGCTGGTACGAAACCGATTTCAAGAAGGCGCACCGGCACAATATTGCGGGCACTAGCGGGGACGGCGAGGCTGGCTCGAAAAAGACGGGAGCCGGCAAGGAAGAGGGGCCGAACAAAGCGCCCGGAACCGGAAAGGCCGCCGGCAAAACGGAGGCGGACAAGACGCCTGGCAAAAAGAGCGAGCCTGCTGCCTGAGTGCCGGGCGCCGGTTCCAGGGCCGGACTCGAACCCAAGAGCGTTCACCGCAGCAACCGCGGCGGGCAACAATTTGACGCGGCCTGTGTTCAAAGCCGGTGGAATCTGCCCTCTGTGCGTGCTCCGCAATCTCCGCGGTTATCCCTGCAGCCGTTAAAATACGCGACTCTCCCGAATCTTCGGCACCAACCATGCGCACGCATTCCTGCGTACTGCTCAATGCAAAGCTTATCGGCGAACAAGTGAAGCTCGCCGGCTGGGTGCACCGGCGCCGCGATCATGGCGGGGTGATCTTCGTTGACCTTCGCGATGCGAGCGGCCTGGTGCAGGTGGTGTTCGACCCCGATGCCGCCGCGGCCTTCGCGCGCGCCGAGCGCCTGCGCAGCGAGTGGGTGATCGGGGTGTCCGGCCGCGTGCGTCATCGTCCGGAAGGGACGGAAAACCCGGACCTGGCGAGCGGCGAGGTCGAGGTGCTGGCGGCGGAGATTACGGTATTGGGCGAGGCGGCAACGCCGCCTTTCACGCCCGAGGACGAGCAGGTGGGTGAGGATCTGCGTCTGCGCTACCGCTACCTGGACCTTCGCCGCCCGCTGATGCAGGAGCGCCTGCGCGCCCGCCATCGCATCGTTCGCAAGCTGCGCAGCTTTCTGGACGACCGGGATTTCGTCGAAGTGGAAACGCCTTGTTTGACCAAGGCTACCCCCGAGGGCGCGCGCGATTACCTGGTGCCGAGCCGCGTACATGCGGGAGCATTTTTCGCCTTGCCGCAGTCTCCCCAGCTTTTCAAGCAACTCCTCATGATGGGCGGCCTGGAGCGCTACTACCAGATCGCGCGCTGCTTCCGCGACGAGGATTTGCGCGCCGACCGCCAACCCGAGTTCACCCAGCTCGACATCGAGACATCGTTCCTCGACGAGAGCGCGATCATGGCGACGATGGAGCGCATGCTGCGCGAATTGTTTCAGGCGGAGCTGGACGTTGATCTCGGCGAGTTTCCACGCATCGGCTGGACGGAGGCGATGCGCCGCTTCGGCACCGATCGGCCCGATCTCAGGAATGCGCTGGAGTTGGTGGAAGTTTCCGAACAACTGGCCGGGTCGGATTTCAAGGTATTCGCCGCGCCGGCGCGCGATGAAGGCGGCCGCGTGGCCGTGCTCAGGCTTCCCGGCGGCGGGCGCCTCACCCGCGGGCGGATCGATGGCTACACCGAGTTTGTCGGCCGCTACGGGGCCAAGGGTCTCGCCTGGATCAAGGTGAACGATCGCGCCGCCGGGCGCGAGGGGCTGAAATCTCCGATCGTGAAGTTCCTGTCGGATGAGGAGCTTGAGGCCGTTCTTGCCGCCAGCAGCGCCGAGAGCGGCGACATCCTGTTCTTCGGCGCGGGCGGCTTCAAGGTCGTGAGCGAGTCGCTCGGCGCCCTGCGCGTCAGGCTCGGCGAGGAGCACGGTTTTGTCGCCGAAGGCTGGGCGCCACTCTGGGTCGTGGACTTCCCGATGTTCGAGTGGGACGTGCAGGAGACGCGTTGGCAGGCGCTGCATCACCCGTTTACCGCGCCGGCGGTGGACGAATCGGAGACTCTTCAAGCCAAGCCGGGCGAAGCCTTGTCGCGGGCCTATGACGTGGTGCTCAACGGCTACGAGGTCGGTGGCGGTTCCATTCGTATCCACCGGCCGGAGATGCAGCGTGCCGTGTTCGCGGTGCTTGGCATCGGTGCGCAAGAGGCCGAAGAGAAATTCGGTTTCCTGACCGAGGCGCTCCGCTACGGCGCGCCGCCGCACGGCGGCATTGCTTTCGGCCTCGATCGGCTGGTAATGCTCATGGTCGGCGCAAAAAGCATCCGTGAAGTGATCGCCTTCCCCAAGACACAGACGGCGCAGGATCCGATGATGGGCGCGCCCGCCGCGGTGAGCGCGCGCCAGCTCTCGGAGCTTTCGCTCCGACTCAAGCCGGGTCTGGAGCCCGGCTGAGGGAAAAGCGCTCGCGCCGGTGGTCGGCACGACCGAATCACTCGGGACTCAGTGTTTTCCGAGCTCGCCCAGAAGCTGGATTAATGATCGGCGCAACTCCGGGCTTACGCCGAGTGCGACGCCGGCGACGAGCGCGGCAACGGTGGCCTTTTTGGCGTTGCGGCGCAGCAGATGCATCACCATGCCGCCGAGCTCCTCCGGATCCGGCGAATGTTGCCGGCGTGAGCCACGATGCACCGAACGACAGCAGAAGCCGCCGAGCATGAGCAGGCCGCCGAGAACCAGGGCGCCGCCCGCCGTGACCAGCGCGGCAAGCATGGGCGCTAGAATCCCGGCAGCAAACGTATAGAGAGCCAGCAGCAGAAAGGCGCAGGCCGCGGCGGCGAACATTGCCGACGCGAGCAGTAACCCGACTTTTCGAATCGCCCGTCCGATGACCTGTTTCATAACCGTGCCGCCAGTTGTGTCTGGCGGGTGGATCTCAACGGAACTTGCGGTCAAGCAGCATGCCGATGATGAAACCGACGCCCATTGCGACACCGACGCTCGCCATGGGGTGCTCCTCAATCTGGTGTTCTACCTGCTGTTCGGCTTTTTTCATTTTTACCTTGGCAACCCGGGCCTCATCTCCAAGCAGATCCTTGATGGCGCTTGACAGTTCGCCCACGTCCGATTTCAGGCTCTTGAAGTCTCTTTTCAGGGTTTCCATGTCTTGCTCGGTTGTAGCAGCCATATTGTTCTCCTCATAAACGCGTTGGAAATTCTACTTCACGGTAACATAAAGGCGGGGGTTGTTTTTCCCGTGCCTGAGTTGTCGGGTTTTGCGAGTTTTTATCGCTTGTCCGCGCGCTCCGCCACGGCTTCATGGAAGATCGCCTCCAGTCGATCCAGGTGCGTTTCACGGTCGAATTGTTCGGTCGCGGCGCGGCGTCCGGCACGTCCCAGTGCCCGGGCAAGATCACGGTCGGTGGCCAGCTTTTTGAGTTGCCCGGTGAGCGCCTCGCTGTCGCCGACCGGGTAGGTCAGACCGGTTTCACCGTTGCGAATGAACTCGAGCACGCCGCCCGCGGCCGAGCCCACGACCGGCACGCCCATGAGCATGGATTCCACCAGCACCAGGCCGAGCGCCTCGCCGGTGGAGGGCATGGCGATGGCATCGCAACAGGGCATGACCGGGCGGGCGTCCTTCAGCGTGCCGAGAAAACGCACTGCGTTGTCGAGTGCGAGTTCTTCCACCCGGTCATGGAGTCTTTTATCGTAGGCGGGGTTCATGACCGAGCCGGCGAATACGCCGCCGGCGCGGATGCCCTGTTGCCGGAGCGCGGCGACGGCCTCGATAAGTTCGAGCTGGCCCTTGGCCGGCTCGACGCGGGAAAAACAACCCACCACGAAGTCGGTATCGGGCGGGCGAATCTCGGCGCAGTCCGCCGCGGTTTGCGCGGGCAGCACCCCCGGCACGAGGGGCCGAACACGTTCGGGGGCGATCGGGAGCTTGCGGCGGGCTTCCTCGCCCATGCCGGCGGTGATCGGCAGCAGGCGATCCACGCGCTGGAACATGAAGCGATGCGGCCAGCTTCCTCGTCGGTCGCGGGAGATGAGCATATGGCGCGAATATACCAGCGCGGGGTGATCCCCGGCGCAGCGTTTCGCCATGACGGCCAGGGGGAGATCGGCGCTGCGGTGAATATGAATAACGTCGGCCAGGCTGTCCTTGATCAGGGCACCGAGTCTTCGCGCGCCAACCCAGCGCAGGTGGCCATGAGGCCGGAGGGTCAGCGCCGGGGCTCGGCCCGTGCGCGTGGAAAAATCGGTGCCCTTGCGCGTGACCACGATGACGCGATGGCCCCGCTGCGAGAGATCGGGAACCAGGTCGGCCGCATAATGCTCGAGCCCGCCGCGCCCTTGCGAGAGGCAAAGCTCGATGATGGTGAGTGGGCGCGCATTACTTTCGCGACGGGTGGAGGACACAATCGAACCATCGGCAACCGGGCCTTGATTGTACTAAGGGACCTCTGATTAATTCGTCATTCCCGCGAAAGCGGGAATCTATCTTTTTGATTTGGCTGGATTCCCGCCTACGCGGGAATGACGGAAAATGAATGGTTCAGAGGTTCCCTAAGTCGAACGTTGGCAAGACGACATGCGGAGGTCCGGAGTGGTTCGCCGGCAAGGCAGGTTCGTTCCGCCACAGCACTCCTGCGGCAAACGGCCGTAACGCAGGCGACTTGCCAGGTTGCAGCAAGCGGGCTGCGGCATGCCGGGCCGCAAGTGTCGCCCGCCTTGTCCCTGGCGGTGCGCGGGGATACCTGAATGCGAAGGCCAGCGGGATTCCCCGGGTTTTTTCCGGTTTGTCGGCCGTTCCGTTGTCATGATGGGAGCCGAGCAGGGAAAGGCCGATTGGCCTTGCCGAGGTTCGGCTCAGCACGCTCGGTCTCGGTGGGTGATTTTGGCGCGTTCGGCAGCCGCCTCGAGGAGCAGGGCTTCCAGCCTGTCAAGGTGTTTCCCGCGGTCGAACCGTTTGGCTGCGGCACTGCGGCCGTTCCGCGCCAGCGTCCTTTTGAGGTTTGGCTCGGTGGCCAGACGGTGAAGCTGATGCGTCAAGGCTTGCGCGTCGCCGGCCGCATAGGTCAGGCCGGTTACTCCATCGTCCACGAATTCGAGCACTCCCCCTGCAGCGGTCGCTACCACCGGTACGTTCATCAGCATGGCTTCCACCAGCACCAGGCCCAACGGTTCGCATACCGAAGGCAGTGCTACGGCGTCGCAACAGGCCATGGTCGAGCGCGCGTCCTCGAGCGTGCCGAGGAATCGGATGACTTCACCGAGTTCCAACGCTTCAACATGGGAGCGGATGCGCTTGTCGTAGGCGGGATCCATGACCGCTCCGGCAAATACGGCTCCGGCGCGAATACCGTGCTCCCGCAATGTGAAAATCGCGTCGATAAGCTCGTGCTGGCCCTTGCCCGGTTCCACCCGGGAGAAACACCCTGCAACGAAATCCGTATCGGGCGGGCGAATAGTCGTGCAATCCGCGTCGGGACTGCCGGGATTCACGCCCGGGGGGAGAGCCAGGATGCGCTCCGGCAGGATCGGGAGATGCCGATCCGCCGCCTTTGCGATTTGCTCGGTGATTGTGAGCAATCGGTCCACGTGCCTGAACATGAAGCGATGCGGCCAGCTAGCGCGCCGATCGCGGGTGATGTGCATGTGGCGTGAATACACCAGCGCGGGGCGGTTGCCGGCACAGCGCTTGGCCATGACGGCCAGGGGGAGATCGGCGCTGCGGTGAATATGAATGGCGTCTGCCCGGGTAGTCTTGACCAGGGCGCACAGCTTGCGGGCGCCGGCCCAGGGCAGGTAGCGGTGAGGGCGGAACGTCAACGCCGGCTCGCGGCCTGCACGCAAGCAATAATCGGTGTCCTCGCGTGCGACCACGATGACGCGATGGCCCCGCTGTGAGAGATCGGGAACCAGATCGGCAGCATAATGTTCGAGCCCGCCACGCCCTTGCGAGAGACAAAGCTCGATAATAGTGAGTGGGCGCGCGGTACTTTCGCGATGGGCGGACGACACAATCGAAATGACAGGCGAGGTGGCTTCAATTATAGGTAATGCGGCAAGCGGGCGGCTTTCCGTGCTTTATGTCCACGGACTGTTCATGACCGGCCTGGAAGGTACGTTGTTGTTGCGAAGATTGCGAAGGCGCGGTTTTGATGGCGGGAGGTTTGTCTTTTCATCGCTCCGCGAGGAACCGGTGGAAACAGCGGAAAAACTGGCGAAACAACTTGCCGTGCGGCCCGATCTCCACCTCGTGGGGCACAGTCTGGGCGGGGTGATTGCGGCACGGGCGATCGCCCGTTCGCCGGATTGGCGTGGGCGCGCCGTACTGCTGGGACCGCCCCTGACGGGCAGCGCGACGGCGCGGCGTGCGGCCGAGCTTCCCGGCGGACGACTGCTGCTCGGGCGGGGCGGCCGCTGGCTTGCCGGCGCGGTGCCGCGGGTGCGCGGGCAGGATCGCATCCGGGTGATTGCCGGCACGCGCAATGTCGGCATGGGGAGGCTGATCGGCGCTTGCGCCGGCCCCGGCGACGGGCAGGTGCGCGTGATCGAGACGCGTCTCGGCGGTGCGACGCATGTCACCCGGCGGCGGGGCCACTTTGCACTGGTCTTCGATCGCCGGGTGGCGCGTCTCACGGCCGATTTTCTGCACGCTGCACGAGCAGAAGATGAAGCGTGATCTGTTGGCCGCAACCGCACCGTGTCTGTACGAGTCTGCAATGAATCTTTCACCTTCGCCGTGGGCCGCGCTCGTCGGCGCGCTGCTTTTGATGCGCGCCAAAAATCACGGCGCTCACCCTACGGGCGCTTTTCGCGCGTCCTGTTTCGCTGTCGCGAAATGGTGGTTTCTTTTGGCGAAACAAAAGTAACCCCGCCCGGAGGGCATTCGCGCCCAACGGCGCAGTCCGTGATTGAAAAGCGGCCACGAACATGGCAGAAGGTCGAGGATGTTTATGGCCACTGATTTTCCGCCGCTGAGTGGTTACAAAACATCGTTGTTTTCGTCGCTTTCCGGCAGCGGGTCATCCTCGAGCAGTTTTTTCGCCTCTTCGTCGCTGAGTAATTCCACGCTGCGCAGACGGCGCTCGATGGTACGCGTCTTGCGACTGGCGTCGCCAATGCTTTTGCCGACCGTGCCGATTTGCTTCTCCGCTTTTTCGAGAATGCCGGCGAACTTGCCGAATTCGCTTTTCACTGCGCCGAGCGTCTTCCAGATTTCGCTCGAGCGCTTCTGGATGGCGAGCGTGCGAAATCCCATCTGCAGGCTGTTGAGCAGGGCACTCAGAGTGGTGGGGCCGGTGACGGTCACGTGGTACTCGCGCTGCAGGGTTTCGAACAGTCCGGGTCGGCGGATGATTTCCGCGTACAAGCCCTCGGTGGCGAGAAACATGACGGCAAAGTCCGTGGTGTGCGGAGGCGCAATGTATTTTGACCTGATGCGTTTGGCCTCGAGCTTCACGCGGCTTTCCAGCGCTTTCCCCGCGGCCGCCGCGGCTTCGCCGTCCGCGGCTTCCTGGGCATTAACGAGCCGCTGGTAGTCCTCCACCGGAAACTTGGCATCGATCGGCAAGTACACCTCGCCGTCGTCGCTGCCCGGCATGCGGATCGCGAACTCGACGCGTTCGCTACTCCCCGGCACGGTGGCAACGTTGGCCTCGTATTGCTCGGGGGTGAGCATCTGTTCCAGCAGGGCGCCGAGTTGCACCTCGCCGAAGGTGCCGCGCGTCTTGACGTTGGTGAGCACGCGTTTGAGATCGCCGACGCCGGTGGCCAGGGTCTGCATTTCCCCCAAGCCACGCTGCACCGCTTCCAGCTGCTCCGATACCTGCTTGAAAGACTGGCCGAGCCGCGTCTCCAGCGTCGTCTGCAGTTTCTCGTCCACCGTTTCGCGCATCTTGTCGAGCTGACGGGCGTTATCTTCGCGCATCGCCTTGAGCTGGGCGTCGAGCGTGCCGCGAATTTCGCCCAGGCGCTTTTCATTCTGTTGGGACAATTCCCCCAGCCGGCGGGCAAAACTCTCGAGCCGGTCGCGCTGCTGGGTGCCCAGGGTGTCGAGTTCGCGATTTGTTCGCGCCGTGAAGCCTTCGAATGCCTTGGCGAGTTCGTCGCGCCCTGCGCGCTGCTCCTCGCGCAGCGCGCGTTCGATCCGTTCGTTGTCGACCTTGAGCGCGTCGAGCCGGGCGGCCAGGTCGTCCGTGCCGTGGTCGCGACCGCGTGCAAGCCGGCCGATCGCGATGCCGACAATCAAGCCCGCAAGAGCGCCGATGACCCACCCGATCCAGCTCATGCATGGCTCCGGTTGACATTCATTGGCCCAAGAATAACGGATCGCCGGCCGCAGGGAATCTCCGGACAACTTCAATGA
>JAKDMP010000206.1 GCA_030452225.1 Gammaproteobacteria bacterium | reverse complement strand
CCGGCGCGCTTACGGCCAGTGCGAGATCGCTACCGCCGTAGAAGTAGGCCGCACCTTGGTCGAACGTGCCGTCAATGTCGGCGTGCGGCGCTCCGACGAGAGCCGTCGTGCCCGAGAGGGCGACCCAAGTGCCATACTCGACGCCCGCCGCGGCATCGCTCGCCGTGAACTTCAGCGTCTCGACCCAACCGCCGCCCGCTTTGTCGAACACATAGGCCGCGCCCTCGTCCAAATTCCCGCCGACGTCGGCGGCCTTCGCGCCGATCAGGGCGGTGGTTCCATCAACGTCGACCGAGTAGCCGAAGTAATCCTCTTCCGCGCCGTCGCTTGCCGCGAGCGTTGCGACCAGAAGCCAGGTAGAGCCGAATTTTTCAAGCACGTAAGCCTTGCCCTGGCCTTGATGGCCTCCGGCGTAGGCCAACGGCGCGCCGATGAGGGCCGTCGTGCCGTCGATGGCGACCGCGACGCCGAACCCGGAACCGTTCGGCGTCAACTCCTGCGCCAGACTCCAGTTTCCGCCGGATTCGGTGAATACATAGACCGCCGATCCCTCGAAATCGGTATAGTCCGTGCCTACGAGGGCGGTCCCGCCATCGATCGCAACGGACCAGCCGCAGCCACCGCAGCCGTTGGGAGAGAATTCCCGGGTTTGCGTCCAGGCCCCGCCTGACAGGCTGAATACATAGGCCGCGCCCTGGCCTTCGTTGCCGTTGACGTTGGCAAATGGCGCGCCGACGAGAGCGTTTCGCCCCGAGACGGCAACCGACTGGCCTAAGCGGGCGTGGAAGGTAGCGTCGCTCGCCGTGAGTTTGGCTACTTGCGACCAGCTACCGCCGGACTCGACAAACACGTAGGCCGCGCCCGCGCCTCCCTTGTTGTCGAAACTGACACCCAATGCCCCAACCACCGCAATCGTACCGTCGAGGGCAACCGAGTAACCGAACTCATCGCCCGTGACACCGTCGCCTGCGGTAAGTCTGGCGGTTTGCGTCCATGTGCCTCCGGTCTCGGTGAACACGTAAACCGCACCCCGGTAGGCGTAGCCGTCGACCGTGACGTTGGGCGCGCCGACCAGGGCGGTCTTGCCCGAAATGGCGACCGAACTGCCGAACCAATCCTGCGCCACGCCGTCGCTCGCGACCACCCTCTGCTCCAGCCACACCACGGGATCCACGCTGAGCGGATAGACTGCACGGGCTTCGTTCACGGCTATGAGAATTCGTGTGCCCGCCCTGTCATGCCCCCCTGTGGGAGCGGGCTTGCCCGCGATCCCGATCGTCGCCGGAATGACCTTGCCCTCGGCATCGGTCACGACCAGCTTTCCGTAGCGCAACTTCCCCCAGGAAATGGCGCGGTCGCTGCTCTTCTCCGTCATGCCGGCGGAAGCCGGTATCCAGTCGGGTTTCGAATCCCGACCCCGCGCTTTCGCGCGGGCAGGCTCTGCGGCACGGATGCTTTCCCTGACTGAATCCCGGCTTTCGCGGGGACGACGGGAGGTGGAGAGCGCGAGGACGAGCTTCCCCGGCCCGCTCGGGCGCTCGGCAATGGTGAAGCCCTGCTCAAAGCCAACCGGCAGCACCCGCCACCACCCGGTGAGTTTGCCGTGGCGATAGCGAACGCCATTGCCGTCGATCTCGGGCGGAACCGGGTCGACGGGAGCGAGTTTGCCCCCGCGCCCGAAGGCGGCAAGATGCAGCGACAAGTTCCTTGCGCCCGTGAAGTGCGCGCCCTCGGCATCGAAGCAGGCCCTGAGCCCCTGCCTTGCCACGGTTGCGCAGCCGTTCCGGCCGATGGGGTAGGCCGCGCCCACATCCTCGACGACTGCCCGGTATAGCGCCGGGCGCAATGCCGCCGGCAGCGCTGGGCTTGAATGCGCCGCAGGTTCTGCAGGCGGTGGCGGGGATGAACTGGCCGCGGTGCAAAAGCCTGCAGACGCCAGCAAGAGACCGGCGGCGGAGAGAAGGAACAACCTGGCTGGTTTCGGCATGACAAGGCTCCCGTTCGGATACGATACGATGCGGGCTTGCTCACGCGTAGGCTCCGAACGGAGCGGGCCGGTCGCGGGCAAGTCCACACTTCTTCGGTGTACCGCCAAAC
>JAKDMP010000101.1 GCA_030452225.1 Gammaproteobacteria bacterium | reverse complement strand
ATCGCCCACGACAGAACCCGGCTTATCGGCCGACTCCTTCTTTTCCACTTGTTGCGAAGACGGGTGGCCGGCTGATTGCGGCATCGCGAGGGCCGGCCGGCGGCTCATCACCGTTCCCCACCACTTTTTTCTTTTTCGCATGTTTGTGCGAGCTTGTCATTGCAATGCTTTGATTGCGCTCAATTAGTTGTACGCGCGATGACCATGAGTGGCCGCTTCAGGGGTTGTTGGGCGACCACAAGCCTCGGATTTCACTTGACTTTTTGCGATTTTCTCGTCTAAAGTGTAGGCAAGTGGGAAATCGTGGGAAACCATGGGAGAGCGGCCATCATGTTCCGTGGTCTGAACCAGGTCAGTCTGGATGACAAGGGACGCCTTGCGATCCCGGTGCGCTATCGCGAGACACTGACGAACATGTCGGAGGGCGAGCTGGTGGCGACGGTAGACCTGGACCGCTGTCTTCTGCTCTATCCGCGTTCCCGCTGGGAAGAGATCGAGAGCAAATTGGTGGACTTGCCGAGTTTGCAGTCCGATACGCGTGCCATACAAAGAATGTTGCTCGGCTATGCCAGTGACATGCAAATGGACCGTCATGGGCGGATTTTGCTTGCCCCGTCGCTACGGGATTATGCGGAGCTGGACCACAAGGTGGTCATGATCGGCCAGGGCAACAAATTCGAGATCTGGAGCGAGGAGCGCTGGGCGCGGGTCGAGCAGCAGTGGTCGGCGGGTATCGGCATGAGCGCGAAGGGTTCCGATGCGCTTGAAAGCATTTCGTTGTGAGCGGGGATGCATGTTCCCGTACTGAGCGAGGAGGCAATCGAATGGCTTGCAATTCAGCCGGAGGGCGTGTACGTGGACGCCACGTACGGGCGCGGCGGACACAGCGCCCGCATCCTTGCAAGCCTGGGGCCGCTTGGACGCTTGCTGGCACTGGACCGCGATCCGGAAGCGGAGCGGGATGCACGCCGGCGCTTTGGCGACGATCCGAGGTTTGAGTTCGTGCATGCCCCGTTTTCACAACTCGCACAAACAGTCGATGAACGCGGGCTTGCCGGGCAGGTCGCAGGGGTATTGATGGATGTGGGCGTTTCATCTCCGCAACTCGACGATGCCGCACGTGGTTTCAGTTTCCTGCAGCAAGGCCCGCTCGATATGCGCATGGATCCCGGGGCAGGGGAAAGCGCGGCCGAATGGCTCGCCCGCTCTGGCGAGGACGAACTCGCCGATGTCATATACAGCTTCGGCGAGGAGCGCTACAGCCGCAGGATTGCCCGTGCGATCGTTGCGCGGCGTGCAGAGCAGCCGTTTTCGACCACCACCGATCTGGCCGCTGTGATCGCGGCGGCGGTGCCGCGTCACGAGCCGCGCATTCATCCGGCGACGCGAACTTTCCAGGCGCTGCGGATCTTCCTCAATGACGAGCTGGGTGAATTGCGCGCGGCACTGACCGCGAGCCTCGATGTGTTGGCTCCCGGCGGCCGGCTGGTGGTACTGAGCTTTCACTCGCTCGAGGATCGGCTGGTAAAACGTTTCATGCGCAATGTTTCGCGCTCCGAGCCGAAGCGGTTGCGCATCGTCGAGCGCCTGGTACGCCCGGGGAGGCAAGAAACCTCATCGAATCCGCGCGCTCGCAGTGCGCGGTTGCGGGTGGCGGAGCGTCCGGCATGAAGGTGTTGAAACCGCCGCGCGTCTGGATCATCGCCCTGGCCGCTCTGGTCGTGTTTGTCAACGCGTTGGCGGTGGCGTATTCGGCGGCCGACAATCGCGCGAATTACAGCCGGTTGATGTCGTTGCGCAAGGCCCACGATCAACTCGTCGTGCGCCGCGGTCAATTGGAACTCGAAGTCCTGACCCTTGCCGCCCATGCGCGGGTGGCGCGACTGGCCGAGGTCCGCATGAACATGGGTCCGCCGGAAAAAGTTCGCATCGTGAGGGTGCCGTGAGCACCCCTTCTCGAGGACGCGCATTGGTGGTCGCCGTGTTCTTCCTGTTGGTTGCGGGCGCTCTGTTCGCGCGCGCGGTGGATTTGCAGGTTTTCAAGCACACTTTTTTTGTCAGCACGGCCGCCCGCCAGCACCTTCGCACCGTGAAGCTGCCGGCCCATCGCGGCATGATTCTCGATCGCAACGGCCAGCCGCTTGCCATTTCCACGCCGCTGGTTGCCGTGTGGGTAAACCCGAGTGTGATCGCGGGCAGCCACGTTTCCCTGGCGCCGGTCGCGAAGCAACTCGACCTGGATCCCGAAGTGCTGGCTCGCGACGTGCGGGCCCATGCGAAAGGGGCATTTCTTTATGTCAAGCGGGCGTTGCCGCCCGCCAAGGGGCGCAAGGTGATGGCGCTCGGTATTCCCGGCGTGCACCTGAAGCGTGAATACCATCGGTATTATCCGGCCGGTGCGGTGGCCGCTCAGGTGATCGGCTTCACGAATATCGACGACCAGGGCCAGTACGGACTCGAGCTGGAATACAACCAATGGCTCGATGGCAAAGACGGCGCCATGCAGGTGGTTACCAGCGCCACCGGCAGACCGGTGGAATCCGATCGCATCATCGCCCGGCCGCAACCAGGCAAGGACCTGGTCACCAGCCTCGACATGCGCATCCAGTTTCTGGCATACCGGGCGTTGAAGCACGCGGTAGACAAGCAGGATGCCTCGTCAGGTTCGATCGTGGTGCTAGATGTGCGCACGGGCGGCGTGCTGGCGATGACCAACCAGCCCGGTTACAACCCGAACGTACGCAGCGAACTCAAGGCCTCCCTGTACCGCAACCGCGCGGTCACGGACCTGTTCGAACCGGGTTCTTCCTTCAAGCCGTTCATCGTCGCGGCAGCATTGACTTCCGGCAAGTGGACGCCGCAAAGCAAGGTCAATACCGGGAACGGCACGTTCACCATCGGCGGCTATACCGTGCATGACGATTACCAACTGGGCGTCATTACGGTTACCGAACTGCTCGAAAAGTCGAGCAACGTGGGGGCGGCAAAGGTGGCCCTTTCGCTGCCGTCCGATTACCTTTACCGCATCCTGAGCGGTTTCGGCTTCGGCCAGCCGGACGCGAGCGGGTTTCCGGGCGCGGCGGATGGAAAGATGCCTTTCTACGGCAGCTGGCAGCCGGTCGAGCAGGCGGCCATTTCACGCGGCTACGGGGTGTCCGTCACCGCACTGGAACTGGCCGAGGGCTACATGGCCATTGCCGACGGCGGCGTGGCGCGCCCGGCCACTTTTCTGGAACGCGATCACGCGCCCCCCGGGGTGCGGGTGGTTCCGGCGCAGGTTGCCTCCGAGTTGCGCCGCATGTTGACCACGGTCGTGACCCCGGAAGGGACCGGCACGCTCGCGCAGATCGACAACTACACGGTCGCCGGCAAGACTGGCACCGCACACTTGTACATCGACGGCGAGTACAGCCCGCGCTTGTACAACTCGGTGTTCGTGGGCATGGCGCCGGCGCGCGATCCCCGCTTGGTCGTTGCAGTCGTCATTCGTGCTGCCTCGAACGGTAAATACTTCGGCGGCCAGGTGGCAGCGCCGGTGTTCCGCCAGGTGATGTCGGCGTCATTGCGATTGCTTGACATCCCACCGCGGCGACCCGTCCAGGCGTTGGCTGATGCGGACAAGACCGGGAACGGAGGTTCGTCATGAGTGTTGCTCACCGCCTGGTGGAGGAAAAGACGCTGGCCTGGGTGCTGGCGAACGAAACCCGCAGCCGGCTGCCGGATCTTCCTCTCACCGGCCTTGCCATCAATACCCGGCGCATTCGGCCGGGATGGTTGTTTCTGGCTTGCCGGGGTAGCCGTGAGCACGGCTTGCACTACCTGGATGAGGCGTTGGCGCGCGGCGCCGTGGCGGTGGCCTACGAGCCGGTCCGGAACGAACCGCTGCCGAGCACATCCAGGCGGGTGCCAATGATCCCGGTGCCGCATCTCAGGCGCAAGGCCGGAAGCATTGCGGCACGATTTTTTGACGATCCTTCAGCGCATCTCTCGGTCACCGGCGTGACCGGCACCAACGGCAAGGGCAGCGTCAGCATGATTATCGGGCAGGTACTGTCGGATTGGGGAGAACCTTCGGGCGTCATCGGCTCGCTCGGCTACGGCCTTTACGGCATGCTGGATGCGGCCACCGAAACCACGCCGGGGCCGGTACGTCTGCAGTACTACCTGGCGCGCATGCGCAACCATGGGGCGAAGCACGTGGCGATGGAAGTCTCCTCGCATGCGCTCGACCAGAATCGCGTCGGCGGCGTGCATTTCGAGAACGCGGTGTTCACCAACCTGACGCGCGATCACCTGGATTATCACGGCACCATGGAGAGTTATATGGAGGCCAAGGCCCGGTTGTTTGCCTGGCCGGGGCTGCGCCGTGCAATCCTCAATCTGGACGATCCGACCAGCGAGTATCTGTGTCGGCATTGCGATGCGGGCGTCGAGTGCATCGGTTACGGGCTGCACGAGACGCCGCCTGCCTGGTTCAAGGGGCGGCACTTGTACGCAAGCACCGTCCGCACCGGCAGCGCGGGACTGGAGGCCGCCGTCTCCGGAGACTTCGGGACGGGCCGCCTGCGCAGCCGCATGATCGGCCGCTTCAACGTATCCAATCTGCTCGCGGCCCTCACCGTGCTGGTGGTGTGCGGCCGCGCCTTTGAGGATGCCCTCCCGCGGGTGGCCCATGCACGCACCGTCGCGGGTCGCATGCAGCGTTTCGGCGGCGGTCATTTGCCGCTGGTGATCGTGGACTATGCGCATACGACCGACGCCATGACGCAAGTGCTGGCAGCGGTGCGCGAGCATGCGCGCGGCCGGGTCATTCTCGTATTCGGCTGCGGCGGCGGGCGCCGCCCGGAGGTGCGCCCGGAACTGGGGCGGATTGCCGCCCAAGGCGCCGACCGCATCATCCTCACCGACGACAATCCCCGCCACGAGGACCCCGAGCGGATCTTTGACGAAATTCGCGCCGGCATGGCGAAGAAGACCCCCGTCGCGGTCGAGCATGACCGGGCGAAGGCCGTCGAAATGGCCATAGGCGAGGCGCGTGCCGGCGACGTGGTGCTGATCACCGGCAAGGGCCACGAGACCATGCAGGAAGTCGGTAACGAAAGGCATCGCTACAACGATCCGGATACGGTGCTCCGGACGCTGGGGCATGTCGCATGGTAATGCCTCGCACGCTCACCTCCCTGGCCGAGGCGACCGGTGGTCGTCTCATCGGCCACGATGCCGCGTTTGCTGCCGTGGTGTCCGACAGTCGCCGCATGGAGACCGGCGCCTTGTTCGTTTGCCTCAAGGGGCCGCGTTTCGACGGGCATGATTTTGCCGCGGCAGCCTTGCAGGGTGGCGCGGCCGGAGTGCTGGCTGAGCGTGCGGCACTCGGGGAAGCGCCGCGCGTGGAAACGGCCGATACGCTCGTTGCGCTGGGAGACTTCGCCGGCGCATGGCGCAAGGCGCACGAGGTCTGCGTGGTCGGCATCACCGGCTCGAACGGCAAGACCACCACCAAGAACCTGCTCGCGGCGGTGTTGGCGCAGCAGGCGCCGACCCTGGCGACGCGCGGAAATCTCAACAACCGCATCGGCCTGCCGTTGACGCTATCGCGCCTCGATGCCAGCCATCGTTACGCGGTGGTGGAGCTCGGGATCAGCCTGCCCGGAGAGATGGCGAAACTGGCCGGCATCGCGCAGGCGGATGCGGCCGTCGTCACCAACGTTGCGCCGGCGCATCTGAAAGGCTTTGGCGATGTCGAGGGCGTGGCGCGTGAGAAGGGCCGTCTTCCGGCCTCGCTGCCGGCGGATGGCCTGGCGGTCGTCCCCGCGGACTTCCCCTGGCTGGATGCCTGGCGCAAAACCTTTGCCGTGCGCAACTGGCTTACCTTCGGTTTTGACGCGCGGGCCGACGTGTCCGCGCGGGCGATCGAGTTTACCGCGACCGGCAGCCGCTTTGAAATGCTGACTCCGAAGGGCGGGACCGAGGTGCATCTGCAGCTTCTGGGGCGCCATAACATCGGCAACGCGTTGGCGGCCGCGGCGCTCGCCGCCGGATGGGGTTTGCCGGAGGAAAAGATCGCCCGCGGTCTGGCCGCCGTCCATCCCGAGCCCGGCCGCATGGTGCCCCACCGCCTGGCTTCGGGCGCGGTACTCATCGACGACAGTTACAACGCCAATCCCGCCTCGCTTGCGGCCGCGATGGAAACCGCTGCCGCGCTCGGGCGGCCGTTGTGGCTGGTCCTGGGCGAGTTGGGGGAGCTCGGCAGCGGGGCGGCTCGGTGGCACGCACGCGCCGGCCGCCAGGCGCGCCGCGCGGGGGTCAGCCGGCTGTTTGCGCTCGGTCCGCTCGCCGCGCATGCGGCGTCGGCCTTCGGCGAGGGCGGCAAGACCTTTGCCAACCGCGAGGATCTGCTGGAACAGCTTGCGAAAGCATTGCCGGCGGATGCCGTGCTGCTCGTAAAGGGTTCACGCAGCGCGCAGATGGAACGCGTGGCGGCCGCGCTGGGAGGCGAGAAATAATGTTTGTCTGGCTTGCGGATTGGCTCAGCCAGTACATCAGCGGCTTCCGCGTGGTGGATTACATCACTTTGCGTACCGTTCTGGCCGTCCTGACCGCGCTCATCTTTTCCTTTGCGTTCGGGCCGTTTGTGATTCGCAAGTTGACCCACTACGAGGTGGGGCAATTCGTGCGCGCCGAAGGGCCCGCCTCGCATCGCGTCAAGGCCGGCACACCGACCATGGGCGGGCTCCTGATCGTGCTCGGCATCATTGTTGCGACGCTTCTGTGGGGCCGGCTCGACAATCGCTTCGTCCAGGTTGCCTTGGCAGGCCTGGCCTATTTTGCCGCGATCGGTGCCGCGGACGACGTCATCAAGCTTCGCCATACGCGTTCCGAGGGATTGTCCGCGCGGCGCAAGTTCCTGCTGCAGGCTGTTGGTGCGGTGGGCATCGGCGTATGGCTTTTCAACACGTACCAGAGTCCCGCCGAAATCACCTTTTTCGTCCCCTTCTTCAAGTCGATCGCCCTTCCCATGGGCGGCTGGTTTTTGTTGTCCTGCTTTCTGGTGATTACGGGCAGCTCGAACGCCGTCAACCTGACCGACGGGCTGGATGGCCTGGCCATCATGCCCGCGGTCATCATCGCCGGGGCGCTCGGAGTATTTGCCTATTCTTCCGGCAACGCGGTGATCGCCGACTATCTCACGATTCCGTCGGTCACGGGAGTGGGTGAGGTGGCGGTGTTTTGCGGCGCCTTGGTGGGTGCCGGGATCGGGTTTCTGTGGTTCAACACGTATCCGGCCCAGGTCTTCATGGGCGATATCGGCTCGTTGGCCCTGGGGGCGGCGCTCGGCATCGTTGCCATCCTGATACGGCAGGAAATCGTGCTTTTCATCATGGGCGGGGTGTTCGTGATGGAAACGGTTTCGGTCGCATTACAAGTGGGTTCCTACAAATTGACCGGCAAACGCATTTTTCGCATGGCGCCGTTTCATCATCACCTGGAACTCAAGGGCTGGGCGGAACCCAAGATCATCGTGCGGTTCTGGATCGTGACCGTGATTCTCGTGCTCGTCGGCCTGTCAACACTCAAGGTGCGCTGATGCATACCGGAAACGGCTACTGGGGATTCGCCATGCAACCGGGCGCGCGGGGCGCGGCGCGCACATGCCTGGCCGTGGGAGGAGCCGATGAAACTCCCGGGGCGGGCGAAGGGATGCGCCCGGTTTCGACGACGGGCATGCCACCCTTGCGGGCCGGCGTGCGGCTCGTCGTGGGCCTGGGCAAAACGGGCGAATCGATCGTGCGGCATCTCGCGCGCGAGAAGCTTCCGGTTGCGGCCACCGACAGTCGCAGAGAACCGCCGGCTGCGGGCCTGGTCGCCGGCGTCCCGCATCACTTCGGTCGATTCGAAAGCCCCCTGCCTTGCACCGAGTTGGCCGAGGCCGTAGTGTCGCCCGGCGTCTCTCCGCGCGAGCCCTTCCTGCGCGAACTGCAATCGCGCGGCGTGCCGGTGGTGTCCGACATAGAGCTTTTCGCCCGCGCGGTGACGCGCCCGGTGGTGGCCATTACCGGCACCAACGGCAAGAGTACGGTGGCCCTGCTGGTGACTGCGATGGCGAAAGCCGCGGGTCTGCGGGTCGCTGCCGGCGGCAATCTGGGAACGCCGGCGCTGGATTTGCTGGTCACGGATGCCGAGCTGTTCGTGCTGGAACTGTCGAGTTTTCAGCTCGAACGTACCCACAGGCTCGAACCGCAAGCGGCCGTGGTGCTTAATCTCAGCCCCGATCACCTCGATTGGCACGAGAGCATGGAGGCTTATACCGCATCCAAGGCGCGGGTGTACGACTATGCCGTGCGGGCCGTGACCAACCGCGACGATCCGCTGGTCCGGCGCATGACGGCGGTCCGCCCCGAGGCGGTGAGTTTCGGCCTGGATGCGCCATCCGGCGAGCAGTACGGGCTGCGGGAGAAAGAGGATGGCACCTGGCTTTGCCGGGGTGAAACCGACTTGATGGTGGCACGCGAGGTGCCTTTGGCCGGGCGGCACAACCTTGCGAACGTACTTGCGGCTTGGGCGCTCGGGGCCGCCGTTGGGCTCGATGATGCGGCGATGGCGCGGGCCGTGCGCGGCTTCGAGCCGCTCCCTCACCGCTTGACCCCGATCGTCACGCGTGCCGGCGTGCGTTACCTCGATGACTCCAAGGCGACCAACGTCAGCGCCGCCTGCGCCGCGCTCGGCGGCCTGGCCGCCCCCTCCGTGGTGATTGCCGGCGGTGCC
>JAKDMP010000100.1 GCA_030452225.1 Gammaproteobacteria bacterium | reverse complement strand
TCAAGTCGCCCGCTCCGTTTTCTGCGCTAATAAGCCGGTAATTTGCTCGCGAACCTGCTTATTTTCGGCTTTCAGCTCCAATGGATACCAACGGGATTTCTGGAATAAGGCGCGCTTTAGACCTTGGATGCGCTATTTTGTGTGGGTAAAATTGCAATGCATGGAATAGCAATGGTTTTAAATTGATCTGCAACAGCTTGGGGACAGCACGTTTAGCCCATCCGTGCGAGCATGGCCTTGCGTTCGTGCCTGCTGACGGCCTGCGCCAGCCAATGCGGCTGCTAACCGACTTATTGATCCGACCCATAAACAGTATCGACCGAGAACTCCCTGCGCCGCCAGTTTGAGTTTGGTTGACAGGTCTGTGGCAGCATGCCACGCTCACAACGGTTTGGGCAGCTTTACAGGTGGGAGCGCGCTTACTCGCGACAATCGCTCTTCAGGATCGCGAGCAAGCTCGCTCCCACCAGACATACATACGACTAGAGGAGAACCCCCATGCCGGACAAAGCCGAATTTGCCGAAAGACACTGCGAAGCCTGCGAGGGCGGCGTCCAGCCGCTCAGCCGCGAGGAAGCCGAAAAATACATCGAGAAACTCGTGCCCGAATGGACGCTCGCCGACGACGCGAAATCCATCCACCGCGACTTCACCTTCAAGGGCTTCAACAAGACCATGGGCTTTACCAACGCGATCGCCTGGATGGCCAATCGCGAAGGCCATCACCCCGATCTCGAGGTCGGCTACGGCCATTACCACGTCCACTACACCACCCATGCCATCGGCGGGCTTTCCGAAAACGACTTCATCTGCGCCGTCAAAATCGACAAGCTCCTGCAATAGCCCGTGGGGCGAGAAGAAGGAACGCTCACAAGGATGCCATGATTCAATGGAGAAGTTCGACTGGTATTTCGATTTCGTTTCACCCTTCTCGTACCTGCAGTTGCAGCGGCTCGACGCCCTGCCATCCACCTTGGCCATTCGCTACCGACCCGTACTGCTGGCAGGGCTTCTGAAACACTGGGACACAAGGGGCCGGCGGAGATTCCGGCCAAACGGCACCAAACCTACCGGTCCTGCCAACGGTACGCCGAGCGTAACGGCATCCCCTTGCGTTTTCCGCCGGCGCATCCATTCAATTCGCTGTCGTCCCTGCGCCTGGCGTCGCTCGCCCTCTGGGCCATGCGCAGCGCGCATGTTCGCTTCGGCCTGCAGCCTTCGCAGTCCGGATCGCCGCTACGCGGCGTCCGGAATGACGACAATAGCGTTCGCGTTGTGCGTAAGTAAGTGCCATTCGAACACAACCTCTTTCTATTCTTTCTTATTGGCGGCTCAGGGCGTCAGCACCTTCACAGGCAAGCCGGGGGCCTTGGCTAGTCGCGTGTCGCGGGTGAGTAGGGTGGCATCAAGCAGTTTGGCAAGTGTTACGTAAGCCGCGTCGCAAGCCATCAGGTTGTTGCGCAGTGACCAGATGCCGTCGAGCAGGTTGGCATGACGATATTTGCGGATGCGCAGCGCCCGCAGGAAAGTCGGCAGCTCGTCTCTGCGGCCGGTCGGAATGACATGCATCTGGTCGAGTTTGCGCAGTGCATTGAGTACTTCGATGTCGAGTAGTTCCGGAGCCGCAAGCACGGTACCCGGCGCCCACAAGAGTTCTTCGATAGGTTGCGGGCGAAAACGGGCCAGCAGATCCACCACCACCGAAGCATCCACAACCAGGACACGGCTCATGCCGCATTGCGTTCACGGCGAACGATGCCTGCGGAAGATTTTTTCATCTTGAAAGGCTCAGCCGCATCGAGTCGTGTTCTGAGTTCCGCTTCCGAGGGCACGGCCACCATGGCGGCCAATTCCTCCAGGATCAAATCGCTGAGACTTTTCCCGGTCAGGGCCGCACGCGCCTTGAGGACCCGGTGAACCTCGTCGGGGACATTACGAATCTGGATCATGGCGGACATGTTAACCACCTGTTTTCATGTGCTTCACATGTTAGCACAACCGGCGACGAAAGAGATGACCAACGATTCGCCGTGCAAATGGCTTGACAGCGACTATGCCGGCAAGATGCCGGCGCTCCGGGAATCAAGGCAGAGGCTTGGCGAGGTCGGGGAGGTCGCCGGCGGTGCCGAGGGCGATGCGGATGGCCTGGCGCTTGACCGGCTGCGCGCGGTCGAAGAGCTTCATGCCGGCGCCTCGCAAGCTGCGCGCCGGTTCGGAATCCAAACCGAAGAGTTGCTTGAATCCGGTCAGTGCCGTTTGCATGGCGAGGTTTTCGCCGTGGCGCCAGCGCTCGTAACGGCGCAGCACCAGAAAATCGTCCACGTCGCGGCCCGCGCGTTTTGCGTCGGTGATGACCTCGGCGAGCGCGGCGGCATCGAGCAGCCCCAGGTTCATGCCCTGGCCGGCGAGCGGATGGACGACATGCGCCGCATCCCCCGCGAGCACGACGCGCGGGGCGACGTAACTTTTGGCATGCACCCGCTGCAATGGAAACGAGGCACGTTTGCTTTCCAGCGTCAATTCTCCAAGCGCATGTTCTCCGGCTTCGGTCACGGCATGGCCGAAAGCCTTCTCGTCCAGCCCCAACAGGTGCTCGGCTTCTTCCGGCGTGGTGGACCAGACGATGGACACGCGCCCGTCTTCGAGCGGCAGGAATGCAAGCGGGCCGTTCGGGCGGAAGATCTGGCGTGCCGTCGCACCGTGCGGCTTTTCGGGGCGCAAATGAGCCACGACCGCGCTTTGTTCGTAGGGCTTTGCATCGGCTTCGATGCCGGCGAGCCGGCGGGTCGGCGAGTTGGAACCGTCGGCGCCCACCGCCACCCGTGCGTTGATCCGTTGACTGCTCGACAGCACCAGTTCGATGCACTCGTCCTGGACGTTCAGGCGTTCGAGCTTTTCCGGGCAATGCCATGCGATATCGGGGGCGGCACGCACACGCTCGGCGAGTGTCGCGGCAAGTAGGCGCCCCTCGACGATATGGCCGAGATCGGGTTCGCCCACCTCGGCAGCGGAAAAGTGCACCCGGCCGCGGCCGTTCGCCTCCCAGACTTCCATCGCGTCATAGGCCGAAACGCGGGCTGCGGCAATCCGCGGCCACAGGTCCAGGCGCGCAAGAATATTCTGCGACGCGCGCGAGAGCGCATAGACACGCAGATCCACCTCCGCTTCGTTCCAGGCGGGCGGCTCCCTGGCTTCGATGAGCGCAGTGCTCGCCCCGGCACGCGCCAGGGCGAGCGCGAGTACGCAACCTACCGGTCCGCCGCCGACGATGGCGACATCGACGTCATGATTATTCACAAGCAGCTCCCGCGCCGGTTTTCTGTTTGCGATAACGTAGCCGCTTCGCGTCTGCACCCCTCACCCCAACCCTCTCCCCGGGGGGGGAGAGAGGGATAAAAGAGCGCGCACGGCCCGCTCCTGCAATTTGCCTGAACGCGAGCGCCGGTATCCTGCCGGCTATCGCGAGCAAACTCGCTCCCACTTTCCATGATCAAAGTCTTGCACCGCGGACGAGTGCTGGAAGAGGAGCGGGGGACAACCCCATGCCCTGACGGGCGCATTCGCGCGCCAGCGGCCGCAGCAATTCGCAGGCCAGAAGCCCTGTTGCACGCAGCGGCGAAGCGAGCGGCGATTGCCAGTCGCCCAGTCTTCTTGCGGTGCCGGTGAAAGCCTGCGTTCGCGCCTGATCGCGACGGCGCGCCTGACGGTAACGTTCGAGGACGGACCGGGAGCCGATATCTTCGCGATTTCCACCGGCGCATTCGGCCAGCACGGCTACGTCACGCACCGTCAGGTTGAAGCCTTGCGCCGCCACCGGGTGCAGTGCATGCGCGGCATTGCCGAGGACGACTGCGCGCTCGGCGGTTTGCTTGCGCGCCGAAACTCCCGTGAGCGGGAAATGGCGCAAGGGCGCCGTCGGTTTCATTGCTCCCAGACGTCCGCCCATCGCCTTCTCAACGCGCTCGAGAAAGCCCGCCGTCCCAAGCAACGCGATCTCCTCGTCGCGCCTCGAGGGAAGCGTCCAGACGACGCCCATCGTGTTGCCGGCACGCGGCAGGAACGCGAGCGTACCCTCGGAGGTAAAGCGCTCGAAAGCGACGCCGGGTTGCGGATGCGCCACGTGGGCCGTCATCACCCAGGCGCTGGCCTGGTAATCCTGTTCGCGGGCACAGATACCCAGCTCCTCGCGCAACCCCGATCCCGCACCGTCCGCCGCAACCAGCAGGCGCGTCGACAGAATTTCCTCGCCGCCGCCGGTACGCACCTTGATGTTGCGAACGCAGGCCGCACAAACTGTTTCTGCTACTTCGGCCGGACACAGACTTTCCACTCCGGCGTTTGCGCCCGCTTCGTTGATGGCGGCCATCAATGCTTCCGCAGGCACCACTTGGCCCAACGCGGCAACGTTCATGTCGTTCGCGGAAAGCTTCATGTGCCCGAAGCGCCCCGCTTCGGACACATGCACGGCGGTAATCGGCGTGGCTTCGGCGCTCAGGGCGGACCACAACCCCAATGACTCCATCACCCGCACGCTAGCGAGCGAGAGCGAGATGCTGCGTCCGTCGCTCCCGGCCTTGCGCGGCGGCGCAGGGCGCGCTTCCACAAGCGCGACCGCGAACTCAAGGCGCGTAAGCGCGAGCGCAGCCAGGCTCCCGGCAAGCGCTCCGCCAACGACGACCGCATCGCGCGTCATGACCGTCATGCCGCCTGCATGAAGGCTTCGATCTCGTCCGGCTCCTTGACGAGGGCGCCCGTCAGAACGTCCGGCTCACCGCGGGTGACGAGCACGTCGTCCTCGATGCGCACGCCGATGCCCCACCACTTTTTCGCCACGCCCCTGGTGCCCGGCGGAATGTAGATGCCCGGCTCGACCGTGAGTACCATGCCGGGTTCGAGTTCGCGCCATTCGCCGCCTACCTTGTAGTCGCCGACATCATGGACGTCCAGGCCGATCCAGTGCCCGGCGCGATGCATGTAGAACTTCTGGTACGCGCCTTCCTTGATGAGCCTTGCGGGCGTGCCCTTGAGCAATCCGAGCTTGATCAGCCCGCGCGTGATCACGCGCACCGTCTCCTCGTGCGGTTCGTTGAACAGGTTGCCGGCACGGCACTTGTCGATGGCGGCTTTCTGCGCAGCCAGGACCAGCGAATAAATCTTGCGCTGCTCGGCGGTGAAGCGGCCGCTGACCGGAAAGGTGCGGGTGATGTCCGAGGCGTAATAGCCGTCTTCGCAACCGGCATCGATCAGCACCAGGTCGCCGTCCTCCATGCGTCGGGCATTCTCAACGTAGTGCAGGATGCAACTGTTGGCGCCCGAACCGACAATCGAGCCGTAGGCCTCGCGGTTGCCGTGAGCGCGAAAGTGACCGAGCAATTCGGCCTCGAGTTCGTACTCGTACACGCCTGCCTGTGCGCGACGCATGGCCCGGCGATGCGCTTCCATCGACACCCTGGCGGCGCGGCGCATTTGACCCACTTCGGCGCGGCTCTTGTAGAGGCGCAAATCATGAAGCAGATGCTCCAGGGAAACGAATTCCTCGGGCGTGCGCGCGCCGGCACGGCCTCCCGCGCGCAATTCATTCAGCCAGCCGAGGATGCGCTTGTCGAACCCCCCGGAGACGCCCATCGAATAGAACACGCTGTCGGAGGATTCGATCAGGCCCGGAAGTATGTCGTCCATTGCCTCGATGGGGAAGGCGTCGTCGGCGCCGTAATCCTCCACCGCCCCCTCGGGCCCGGCACGATAGCCATCCCAAGCTTCGCGCGCCGGATCGCGATCACGACAAAAGAGGACGTATTCCCCCGCCTTGCGGCCCGGAATCAGCACCGCCACCGCATCCGGCTCGTCGAACCCGGTGAGATACCAGAAATCGCTGTCCTGCCGGAACGGGTAGGCGACATCGCGATTGCGCAGCTTGATCCCCGAAGAGGGAACGATGGCAATCGTTCCCTTGCCCATCATGCGCATCAATGCGCGCCGCCGCTGATCGAACTCCTGTGCCTTCATTCCTGGTGCCTCCTGATGCGCGTGACCCTGGCCTCATTTTGCCACGTCGGGCAAACAAAAGAGCACGTCAGCCGAGGGCGTGATAAAAAAACTCTGCCGCCCCGCAAAGAAATTCCTGCAATTCCGCCAGCGAGCGGGCCTCCTCTCTGCCGGCACGCGCATCGGGGGCTCCCTCCAATCGTGCGCCGAGCGAAACAACCTCGAGATTCCGCAACCACTCCTCTCCCTCGTCGCCCAGGGCCGCCAGCGCCTCGCCCGCCTGGCCAAGACCGGAAAGAAATCCCCGCGTCCAGGCGGCAAGTTGCTCCACGCGCAATGCGATCGGCAGCGAGACGTCGGTCAGCGATTCGGGCAGAGCAAAACGCCGGGCGCGAAGCGCCGCAAGCATGTCGGTTGCCAAGAGTGCGGGGGAGGCGCTGTCGAACCCGACCCAGGCATCCATCCCGGCGACCGCCCCGGGCGATTCGCCGGCTGCCAGGACCCCTGCCATCATGCCGTACCCTTCGGCTTCGCGGGAGCGTGCGATCATCGTTTGGCGCGGATCCGATACAACCATGCGGGCAGTGTATCGCGTCGCTCAAGCTGGCTCCATCGCCGCTATTGTTCGCGCTCCCGGGTCTTGGTATACTCTGCGCTTACGCTTATCCTTCGATTTCTATGGACAATCCATTACCCAAAGCACTGGAAAGCGAACTGGCCGGCTTGGAAAAAGTCGTGCACCGGCTCGGGAAGGAACTGGAGAATTTGCGCGAAGAGAAGAGACTGCTCTCCGAGCGGCTCAATAGCGTGAACAGTGAGCGTGCGCAACTTCTCAACAAGAATGCCATTGTCCAAAGCCGCGTCGAGGCGATGATCACGCGGCTCAAAGGTATCGAACAAGCCTGACGGGAGACGCAAGTGGCAAAAGCCAATACCCAGGTTACCGTTCGCATCCTCGAACGCGACTACCAGGTCGCCTGCCCGCCGGAGGAACGCGAGGCGCTTCTCAACGCTGCCGACTACCTCTCGCAACAAATGGCGGAAGTGCGCGATTCCGGGCGTGTGGTGGGCATGGAACGCATCGCCGTCATGGTGGCGCTCAACCTTGCTCACGAGTACCTCGGCGCCGATCACGATCGGCAAGGCATTGCGGAAAACGTCACCCGGCGCATCGAAAAGCTGCGCCTTTCGCTGGCCGACGGGGCCGGCGAAGGTGCGGGCCGGAACGGGGGTTGAATCCCGGTCGCGAAAGCGCGAAGATGGGTGTGCATCCTCTGCGGCGTTCGAGGCCGGCGCAAGCCCTTCGAGCCTGTTTGATATGCTTAGGAGCCTGATCGCGATTGCCGTGTGCAAGTCCGCACAACCCAGCGGAAAGCCTGAAGCAGTCCGGTCCGCCCCCCTTGAACCCTTGGTTCAAGGGTGACCGCCGTCACGGCGCATGCGGAGGATGCCCTTATTTCACGCCCTGACTCCGGACGCAATCAATTGCGCGCCCGACTGCGTAATGCCCGAACCCGACTTGCGGTCGATGCCGTCGCCCGGGCAAGCGACGCGGCCGCGAACCACCTTGCGGCCAGCGCCGAATACGCCGGGGCCAGGCGCATCGCTGCTTACGTTGCCGTAGGAAACGAACTCGACCCGGCTCCCGCTCTTGCCCGTGCGCATGCGGACGGGAAGGAAATCTACCTGCCCTGCATCCTGCCGCAGCGGAAATTGCGGTTTGCCCGCTGGCGTCCGGGCGACAGCCTGCGTGAAAGCCGCCTGGGCATTCCGGAACCTGCCGCCGCCGCGGCAACGATCGACCCTGGCGAACTGGATCTGGTCATCGTCCCGCTCGTGGGCTTCGACAAATCGGGCAACCGCCTTGGCAACGGCGGAGGTTACTACGATCGCAATTTCGGCTTTCTCCTGCGGCGCCGTCAAGGCAAGCCGGTGCTGGCCGGCTATGCCCATGCCATGCAGGAATGCCCACGCATCGAGACGAACGAATGGGACGTTCCGCTGGCCCTCGTCGTGACCGAGACGGGCATCCGTCATTTCGTTCCGGGAAATCCACCGGCTGCTCGACCACCTGAAATCGGCACATGAACTACTGGCTCATGAAGTCCGAGCCGAGTGAATACGGCATTGAAGACCTCGAGCGTGAGCCCGCCGGGCGCGGCTACTGGGACGGCGTGAGGAACTACCAGGCGCGCAATTTCATCCGCGCCATGATGCCCGGCGACAGGGCTTTCTTCTATCACTCGAGCTGCCCGAAACCGGGCATTTCAGGCATTATGCGGATCGTTTCCAGGGCCTGGCCGGATCCCGGCCAGTTCGATCCGGACGATCCCCATTACGACCCGAAGAGTTCGGTCGAAAATCCACGTTGGAGCCTCGTCGAAGTAGCTTTCGAAAAACGTTTTACGCCCTTGTTGTGTTTGCAACGACTTCGTGAAACCAATGAGCTTGACGACATGCTCATACTTCGTCGTGGCAATCGTTTGTCTGTCACACCCGTAACCATTCAACAATGGCATTGCATTGAACGCATGATGCATGCAAACAACAATAAAAAATAAATTTGCATTTTTATGGACAAAACATTGAAAAAACGTCTATACTTGTTGTGACCTATTCACACATGGAGACATCTCCTATGGCAACTCGCAAAACAGCAAAGCGAAAGAAGACGGCGACTCGTCGAAAGAAGACGGCCGTCAAAAGGAAAACGACTGCACGCAGTCAAGCCGCACGTCGCAAAGTGGTAGCGAAGAAACGGGCTGCGACGCGCAAGAAGAAGACGGGCACGCGCAAGAAAAAGGCCGGTGCACGCAAGAAAAAGGCGGGCACGCGCAAGAAAAAGGCCGGCGGGCGCAAGAAGAAGGCCGGTGCACGCAAGAAAAAGGCGGGCACGCGCAAGAAAAAGGCCGGCGGGC
>JAKDMP010000099.1 GCA_030452225.1 Gammaproteobacteria bacterium | reverse complement strand
GTGGACGCGGCGGTTTCAACCGTCGCAAACCCGAGTAACCCTTGACGGCGAAGGCCGTCCTCACGGACGGTCTTCGATCTTGTCCCTTTTCGCGCGGGGAACTTTGCCGGGTCTCCGTTTTCGGATTTCTTGCGCCTATTGGATGAAGCCCGTGTTCAAGCTCCCCACCCTCGCCCTGCTTAGCGCGCTGCTCGGCTTCCCGCTGCCGATCCTGGCGGCAACCGCGCCTGCCGCAAGCAGCAATTCCGCATTGCCCGCCGCCTCGCAGACGAGAGTGAACGATGCACAGTTGAGCCGTTTTGTCACCGCTTACCAGGCTGTTTCACAAATTCGCAAGCAGTGGATGATCGAGACGCATGGTCTGAAGGACGAGTCGAAAATCGCCGCGCTGAAAAAACAGGCCGAGAAAAAAATGAAAGCAGCCATTCTCGAGTACCTTAAGCTGGGCGAATACGTTCGCATCGGCAAGGCCGTGAATGCCGACCCGAAACTGCATGCCCGTTTCATGGAGATGCGCGAAACGGCCGCTTTGCCGCCGATACCCGCTACGGGCTGAACCCCTTCCCGCAACCTCCCTCAACCAAACCCCGGCGGCAGGTAACGCGTACAATGCGCGGCCCCGCCCCTTGATTGCTTGTCGTGAATACGCCCGTACATACCTCTGCCATCCGCAACATCGCGATTGTCGCCCATGTCGATCATGGCAAAACGACGCTGGTCGATCGGTTGCTCCAGCAGTCCGGCACCTTTGACAGCCATGCCGAAGAAGCCGAGCGAATCATGGATACCAACGCACTGGAGCGCGAACGCGGCATCACCATCCTCGCAAAAAATACCGCGATCGAGTGGCAGGGTTACCACATCAATATCGTCGATACCCCCGGCCATGCCGACTTCGGCGGCGAGGTGGAGCGCGCACTGAGCATGGTCGATTCCGTCCTGCTGCTGGTGGATGCCGTCGACGGCCCCATGCCGCAAACACGCTTCGTCACCCAGAAAGCCCTCGCGCGCGGCCTGCACCCGGTCATCGTGATCAACAAGCTCGACCGGCCCGGCGCGCGCCCGGACTGGGTGCTGAACGCCACCTTCGACCTGCTGGACGGCCTCGGGGCGACGGACGAGCAACTCGATTTCCCGGTGGTCTATACCTCCGCGCTCGAAGGCTACGCCGGTCTCGACGCCGCGCATCCCGCCGCGGACATGACGCCGCTGTTCGAGACGATCGTCGACCATTCGCCGCCACCCGACGTCGAACGGGACGGATCGCTGCAGATGCAGGTGAGCGCCCTGGATTACTCCAGCTATGTCGGCGTCATCGGCATAGGGCGTATCCGGCGCGGTGCGCTGGTCGCCAATACGCCGGTCCTCGTCATCGGGCGCGACGGCGCCCGGCGCCAGGGCCGGGTTCTGCAGGTTCTGGGCTTTCATGGCCTCGAGCGCCGCGAAATACTCCGCGCCGAAGCCGGGGACATCGTCGCCTTTACCGGGCTCTCGCCACTGTACATCTCCGACACACTCTGTGCTCCGCAGAGGCCTGAAGCCCTGCCCGCTCTGACGGTGGACGAGCCCACCATCTCCATGACTTTCCAGGTCAACGATTCTCCCTTTGCCGGGCGCGATGGCAAATACGTCACCAGCCGCCAGCTGCGCGAACGGCTCGAGCGCGAACTTCTCCACAACGTCGCCCTGCGGGTGGAAGACACCGGCGATCCCGATCGGCTGCGCGTCTCGGGGCGGGGCGAATTGCACCTGTCGGTGCTGATCGAGAACATGCGGCGCGAAGGCTACGAACTGGGCGTCTCGAGGCCGGAAGTCATCACCCGCGACGTGGGCGGCCGGCGCGAGGAGCCTTTCGAGCTCCTGACCGCGGACGTGGAGGAGCCGCACCAGGGCGCGGTCATGGAACTGTTGGGGGCGCGCGGCGCGGAACTCACCGACATGGCTCCCGACGGGCGCGGCCGCGTGCGTCTCGATTACATGGCGCCCGCGCGCGGTCTGATCGGCCTGCGCACGCCGTTCCTCTCCGCGACCCGCGGCACAGGACTCCTCTACCACAGTTTCGATCATTACGGCCCGCACAAGACCGGCGACTTCGGCCTGCGCTCGAGCGGCGCCATGATTGCCAACGGCAACGGGCGGGCGATCGCCTATGCGCTGTTCAATCTGCAGGCGCGGGGGCAGCTTTTCATCGGCCCCGGCGAGGAAATCTACGAAGGCATGATCGTCGGCGAGCATGCACGCGCCAACGATCTGGTCGTGAACCCGCTCAAGGCCAAGCAACTCACCAACATCCGCGCCGCCGGCTCCGACGAGAACATTCTGCTTACGCCGCCGAATCGTCTCACGCTGGAGCAGGCGCTGGAATTCATCGACGACGACGAGATCGTGGAAGTCACGCCGCATCATCTGCGCCTGAGAAAAAAGCTGCTGATTGAAGGAGAGCGGCGGCGCGCCGCGCGCAGCACCGCCTGACAAGTTCTCCGCGGAACTACGAGAACGCCTGAAAATTCGCTCCGTATGCGCCGTTGAGCGCGCCGAGAAGCGCAAGCCCGGCGCGGGGGAAGGGCGACGTTTACTAACCCGAAGGGCGAGTCGTCGTCCGTACCGCGTCGGGCTGAGCATCGCAGGGAAGCCGGAGTGCCGCCAGACACGCAGGCCGCGCTCGTCGGCGCGCTGCTTTTGGTTACTTTTGTCGAAACAAGAGTGACCCCGCCCGGAGGGCATTACCAACCCGAACGTTAGCAAGGCAACGGAAGATGCAGCCCCAACGCGTCATTCCGCAAGATCCCGGGTTCTCCCTCCGGGGGCCGCGAAATGACGCGGCGCTACTTGTTCTGAGTTGCCTTGACCGAGTTGAAAAGCCGGGGTCAGTCGGCTCCGCCCGCGTTGCCTTTGCAGGGACCGATCCGGTGCGTCTCGTATTGCACGACGGTCTTCCTGGCGACGCCTCCCAGGTTCGACGCGGCCGTCACCGTGCCGTGCGCGTGATCAGGATCGTCAAACACGATATCGGTCGTCAAGTGCGAAATGGACTCTCCGCCCAATCTGAGAACGGCCTCATAGTGCAAATGGGTGCCGTCCAGCCGGTACGAGCTGATTAGGGGCGCGTTCTTCCGATTCAAAAAATCTCGCAGCTCCTGTGAAGTCGTGCACGTAGTGCTCGTGGACTTCCTGGGCTTGCCGTCGACGGTCCTCACCGTCGTGGACCGCCACAATCCCGCGTCAACCAGCGCAGACACGTCCACCACGGGGTTTTTTCGGACCGCGGCATCACTGGAATCGGCTGCAAATGCCGCCGCGCCAAATGCGAGGATGAAACATAAAATGGCGGCGCGCAGAGCATGGGTATGCATGGATCGAATCCTTTCTTGGGGCGAATCAGTAGGGGAATCCCGCCGGGGCGACTTGCGGCGTGGGGATACCAATGAGCACCAGCGAAGCGAGGAACCCGATCAGGAACCAGATCACGATCATCGCGACGATCGTGATCACCGTGTAGCCGAGGGCCTTCTGCGCGGGCGCCTTCATCAGCACCGGAAGCCCCAGGTAGAGCAAAAACAGGCCGTAAAGGCCGAGAATCTGCAGCCAGAAGATCGACGGCCAGATCAGGACGATGGCGATGAGCCAGGCCGGCGTGTAGCTGTAGGCGGCGACCTTGAGGGCCTGGTTCAGGTTCTTTTCGCCGTCGAAGGTCGGCGCGAGCGCGTCGATGACCAGGGCGAGCACATACACCCCCACGAGCGTGAGGACGTACATGATGATCGCGTCGGCGAGCGCCCGCCCGAACGGCTGATGGAGGTAAAAGCCGAACACGTGGTAGCCGACGAGCCACTGTCCGATGAAGGCCGCGATCGGACCGATCGCGGCCAGGATCATGATGTAGCCGAGGTAGAGTTGCTTCGGGGGCGTCGACTCCGCGGCGATGATGGCCCATTCCTCGCGCGGCTGGACGAGAATGCCCTTTACCCGCTCGACGAGATTTTTTGCGCCCGGGCCGGAGGCGGCGGCCGTGCTCTCGGGGCCGGCCGGCGTCTCCGACTCAGAGGGTTCGTGCGTTTCCATCGTGTCCTCCCAAAGGCTGGCGGCGGCCGGACAGCCGCCGAAAAACATTCACAGTTGCCGAAGCATGAACGCGGCAAGTTGGTCGGCCCTGGAGCGGGCCGGTCGTTCGGAACCGTACTTTCAAGCCATTCAGCCGGGCAGGCTCCGGCGGCTCGCGAGCCATGAAATGATCGGCTCCCACTGCGCCCAATCCTGCCACGCAAGGTAGGGCGGCAGCTCGAATATACCGATGCCCCCCGCTGAGGCGCGGACGTAGTTCTGCGTCTCGCGCAATGTCGCAAGTACCCGCTCCCGCCGACGGTGGAGCCAGCCTTCCAGCACGCCTGCTATGCGCGTATGCTCCATGACCCGGTTGGCAATCAGACCAACCCTCGTTTGCCTGTTCTGCACCGGCGCCGAGTCTTTCAACTCGTCCAGAAAGCGGCGCGCGGCGTTCATATCCACCGGCGAGGGCAGCACCGGCACGAGGACGGTTTCCGCCCGCCGCAAAAACTCGGACAACTCCCCGCCGTGCAGGCGCGCCGGGGCATCCATCACCAGCACGTCGGCGGAGCGCGGCAGATGGCGCAAGCCTTCGTCCGCCGCGTCGATGCCCTCGATCCGCGGAAACCCCGCCGGCCGCGCCGCCAGCCAGTCGAGGCTGCCACGCTGCGGATCGAAGTCGGCGAGCGCCACCTGGGCGCCTTCGTTGGCGTAGTGTGCGGCCAGATTGGTGGCGATGGTGGTTTTGCCGCAACCGCCCTTGGCGTTGGCAACGAGAATGGTGCGCATGGCGAATCCTTGTCCTCCTACCTGCGTGAAGTATAGTCAGCTTTGGCGATTTCTGCCAGCACCCTCCTCCCGCAGGGCAGTACACTGAAGGCAACTCTTCTTGCGCAGGGAAGCCCAAGTGGCGGGAAACCATGACTCCGAGACACAATCCGCGCCCCTGTCGGCGGCCGCGGTGAGCGACTATCTGCTTGCCAATCCGGACTTTTTCCAGGCGCACAAGGCGCTGCTGACCAAACTCGACATCCCGCATCCCGCGGGCGGCGCGGTGTCGCTGGTGGAACGCCAGGTCGACATTTTGCGGCAGGAGACCCGGCGCCTCGAGCGCCGCCTGGTCGAATGGATGGAAATCGCCCAGGAAAATGACCGCCTGCTCGGCCATCTGCATGGACTCGCCGTCGCGCTGCTTGCGGCGGTCGGCCATGAGGAGCGGCTGCGCGTGTTGCTGCATCGGATGCGCGACGACTTCAAGGCCGATGCCGTCACCCTCATCGTGTACGAGCCGGCCGCCGCCGGCCCCCTACCCGCGGGTTGCCGCCACATCGCACGCGATGACGCCGCCCTGAAGGATCTCGGGGCCTCTCTGGGGACCGGCCGCCCCTTTTGCCGCGTTCTGAACCCGGCGCTGAGCCGGCAGCTCTTCCCCGAGGCCGACGAGACGCTCGGCTCGGCCGCTTTCGTTCCGGTTGCGGCGTGGGCAACGCCGGGGCTGCTGGTGCTCGCCAGCACGGACCCCAAGCATTTCCACCCCGCCCTGGACACCACCTACCTCAGCCGACTCGGTGCACTGGCGAACGCGGCGCTGGCCGAACCCGGCGCATGAGCCCGGATGCCGACCAGGCACGGCAACGCTTCCTGGATCACCTGGCGCTGGAACGGCGGCTTTCCCCGCTCACCACGAGCGATTACCGCCAGGATCTGGCGGCGCTCGCGGACTGGTGCGACCACCACGAAATCGACGCCTGGCAAAAGCTCGGCGGCCCGGAGCTGACCGCTTTTCTGGCCGACGAACATCGCCGTGGCCTGGCCGCTTCGACCCTGGCGCGGCGGCTCGCAGCCGTGCGCGCCTTCGCGCGTTGGGGGCTGAAGCGCGCCGTCTTTCTCCGCGACCCGGCAGCCGGGATACGCGCTCCCAAACTCTCCCGCCGCTTGCCCGCCACGCTCGACGTGGACGAAGCGGCACGGTTGGTCGCCATCGAGCCGACGTCCCCCCTGGCCTGCCGCGACCGCGCCCTGCTCGAACTGCTGTACTCCTCCGGGCTGAGGCTGGCGGAAATCGCGGCACTCGATGTCGGCGATCTCGACCTCACCCAGGGGTTGGTCCGGGTCACCGGCAAGGGCTCCAAGACGCGCATCGTGCCGGTCGGCAAGGCGGCGTGCGAGGCGCTTCGCGCCTGGCTCAAGGCGCGCATGCCGATGGCCGCGCCCGAGGAGACGGCCCTGTTCATCAGCCGGCGCGGCACACGTCTTGCGCGGCGTTCCATCGAGGCGCGGGTCAGCTGCTGGGGAGAGCGCAGCGGGCTCGAGCGGCGCATCCACCCGCATCTTCTTCGCCACGCCTTCGCCACCCACGTGCTCGAGTCGAGCGGCGACCTGCGCGCCGTGCAGGAGATGCTCGGCCATGCCAGCATCTCCACCACCCAAATCTACACCCACCTTGATTTTCAGCATTTGGCCCGCACTTATGACGATGCACATCCGCGTGCGCGTCGCAAGCGCCGCCGCCAAGAGGACGATTGACGCGCCGCAACACTCTCCCTGCAATGCGAAAGGATTCATCCATGCAGCAATTTCACGGCACCACCATTCTCTGCGTGCGCCGGGGCGGCGTCGTCGCCATGGCCGGGGACGGCCAGGTCACGATGGGCGAAACCGTGCTCAAGGGCAATGCCCGCAAGGTGCGCCGGCTCGCGGACGGCAACGTACTCGCCGGTTTTGCCGGCGGCACCGCCGACGCCTTCACGCTGGCCGAGAAGTTCGAGGCCGAACTGCAACGCGCCAGCGGCAACCTTACCCGCGCCGCCGTCGGCCTCGCCCGCGAGTGGCGCAGCGACAAGGTACTGCGCAGGCTGGAAGCACTGCTGGCGGTCGCGGATCACAAGGCCTCGCTGCTGATCTCCGGCAACGGCGACGTCATCGAACCCGAAGATGGCGTACTCGCCATCGGCTCGGGCGGCCAGTTCGCGCTGGCGGCGGCACGGGCGCTCCTGCGGCACTCGGACCGCGAAGCGCCGGACATCGCCCGCACGGCGCTCGGCATCGCGGGGGAAATCTGTGTGTACACCAACGATCACATCACCCTGGAAACCCTCCCACGAAAAGATGAGCCCGCCAATGACTGACACCATGACTCCTCGCGAAATCGTCACCGAGCTGGATCGCCACATCGTCGGGCAGGCCGACGCCAAGCGTGCGGTTGCGCTGGCGCTGCGCGAGCGCTGGCGGCGCATGCAGCTTGCCCCCGAGCTGCGCGCCGAGGTCAATCCCAAGAACATCCTCATGATCGGACCGACCGGCGTGGGCAAGACCGAAGTGGCCCGCCGCCTGGCACGGCTCGCCAATGCGCCGTTCTACAAGGTCGAAGCCTCCAAATTCACTGAAGTAGGCTATGTTGGACGCGAAGTGGACTCGATCATCCGCGATCTGACGGAAATTGGCATCAAAATGGCGCGCCAGCGCGCGAAGGGCGAAGTGCGCGTGCGTGCCGAACAGGCCGCCGAGGAACGCCTGCTCGATGCCCTGCTCCCGCCCGCGCGTGAGTCCAACGTCGGCTTTGCCAACGAACCCCAGGAACCGGTGCGCACGAGCGAAGACACGCGCCACAAGATTCGCACGCAACTGCGCGCCGGCAAACTTGACGAGCGCGAGATCGAAATCGACGTGACCGCGGCCCAGCCCAGCATGGAAATCATGGCGCCGCCCGGCATGGAAGAGATGACGGGCCAGCTCGAGAACATGTTCAAGAACATGTCCGGCCAGCGCCATGAGCGGCGCCGCGTGAAGGTATCCGAGGCCCGCCAGTTGCTCGCCGACGACGAAGCCGCCAACCTCATCAACGAAGACGAAATCAAGCGCGACGCCATCCAGGAGGTGGAAGAGAACGGCATCGTCTTCCTCGACGAAATCGACAAGATCACCCGCCGCTCGGGCGAGGGCGGCGGCGTGGATGTCTCGCGCGAAGGCGTGCAGCGCGACCTGTTGCCGCTGGTGGAAGGTTCCACCGTAAACACGCGCTACGGCATGGTGCGCACCGATCACATCCTTTTCATCGCCTCCGGTGCCTTTCACCTGGCCAAGCCCTCGGACCTGATCCCCGAACTCCAGGGGCGCCTGCCCATCCGGGTCGAGTTGAATGCGCTGGGCGTCGAGGACTTCGTGCGCATCCTCACCGAGCCCAAGGCCGCACTGACGGTTCAATACAGCGCCATGATGGCCACCGAGGGCGTCACCGTGCGCTTTGCCGAAGACGGCATCCGCCGGGTCGCCGAGATTGCCCACAGCGTCAACGAAGGCACCGAGAATATCGGCGCGCGCCGCCTGCACACGGTCATGCAGAAGCTGCTCGAGGAAGTCTCCTACGAGGCGCCGGATCATGCGGGCCAAACCGTGGACATCGATGCCGCCTACGTGGACGAGCACCTTGGCGACCTGGCCGAGAACGAGGATCTGTCCCGCTACATCCTCTAGAAGCGCCGAAACTGCTCCGCTCGACAAATTTACCGACAGCAGGCCCACGGTCTTGTCCCGACCAGCGAGGGGTTCCGGATTCGCGCCGTGGAGCGCGCCGAGAAGCGCAGACCGGCGCGGAAAAGCCGGGCGACGTGTTTGAGGGCGAAGCCCGAGTTGTCGCCCGGCCCGCGTCGGGCGAGCATCGCAGGGGAGCCGGAGTGCCGCCAGGCACGCAGGCCGCGCTCGTCGGCGCAATGGCTTTGGTTACTTTCGCCGTAACGAAAGTAACCCCGCCCGGAGGGCATTCCAGGGTTACCGTCGAATACCCGCCACAGCTTGCGGTTTCATGCCTACCTTACCCTGCATTATTCATGAGGCATCGCGAGTGATTGCGGAATTCGCAGCAAGCCAGGC
>JAKDMP010000205.1 GCA_030452225.1 Gammaproteobacteria bacterium | reverse complement strand
AACACCAGCTTCATCGAATCGGCCTCGGGCGTGGGCGAAGGCGCGCGCACCGGACTGGCCAATATTGTCACCGGCCTGTTGCTGCTCTCGACCATGTTTCTTGCCCCGTTGGTGGCGGACATTCCCGCCGAGGCCGCCACACCCGCGCTGGTGATCGTCGGTTGCCTGATGCTCGCCCAGGTAGGCAATATAGATTTTGGCGACCTGGGCATCGCCATCCCCGCCTTTCTCACCATGATCCTCATGCCCTTCACCTACTCGATCACCAACGGCATCGGCGCGGGCTTCGTGAGCTTTGTCGTGATTCGCTCCTGCCAAGGTCGTGCGCGCGAAGTGCACCCGCTGATGTGGCTGGTCGCCGTGCTGTTCGTCGCCTACTTTGCGATCGGCCCGATCGAACACGCCCTCGGCATCGTGTGAGAGTGGGTAAATGTTACGATTCACCTGATCGGATACAGGTATAAACATGGCAACAACAGTATTCGTGCCGAAGGAGCGCGCCAAAGGCGAAAGCCGGGTGGCGCTGGTTCCGGCACTGGTTTCCCGTTACACCCAACTCGGTGCGAGCGTCGTGGTCGAGTCCGGGGCCGGCAAGGCTGCGGGCTTTCCGGACGGTGGTTACGCAGATGCGCAGATCACGCGCGGCTCCGCGCTGTCCGATGCCGATGTGGTGCTGACCGTGCGCGGTCTTGACGCCGAACAGGCGGCGCAGCTCAAGCCGGGTGCCGCAGTGGTCGGATTGCTGGCCGCGCATGCCGACGATTTCCCGGCTGATGCCTATTCAAAAGCGGGCGCCTGCGCCTTCGCGCTGGAAAAACTTCCGCGCATCAGCCGCGCGCAATCCATGGATGCGTTGTCCTCGCAAGCGGCGGCGGCGGGTTATCGTGCCGCGCTGATCGCCGCCACCGAGGCGCCGCGTTTCTTCCCGATGCTGACGACCGCCGCCGGAACCGTGCGGCCGGCCAGAGTGTTGGTGATCGGCGCGGGCGTGGCCGGTTTGCAGGCGATTGCCACGGCACATCGACTGGGCGCCGTCGTCGAAGGTTACGACGTGCGCCCTGCCGCGCGTACTGAAGTCGAGTCCTTGGGCGCGCGCTTTGTCGATACCGGCGTGGGTGCCGAAGGTGAAGGCGGCTACGCGCGCGAGTTGACCGACGAGGAAAAACAACAGCAGGCGGACAAGCTGGCCGAGCACATCGCCCGCGCCAATGTGGTGATCACCACAGCGGCGGTGCCCGGCAAAGCTGCGCCGAAAATCATCAGCAAGGCGATGGTGGAGGCCATGGAAGCCGGTTCGGTGATCGTGGATCTCGCCGCTGCCAGTGGCGGTAACTGCGAATTGACCAAGCCTGACAAAAAGACGATCTCAAAAGGCGTCACCATTCTTGGCCCCACCAATCCGGCTGCGGGGCTGGCTGCCCATGCCAGCGAGATGTACGCGAAGAACGTTTTTAACTTTGTCACCCCGTGGTTTGCCGAAGAAGGCAAGATGAATATCCCCGCCGATGATGAGGTCTACATCACTACGCTTGTCGCCGGCGAATTGCAAAATGTGCCCGACGATGACAGGTAGGCGCGGGCCATGCCCGCGACAGCCGGCAAGATGCCGGCGCTCCTTTTCGCGAGCAAGCTCGCTCCCACATGACAAGGGTTACAACGTCTTGCGGAATTTGATGGAGATAAAAATATGTACATGATGTATGGTTTTCTTGCGCTCTACATCTTCATGCTCGCGGCTTTTGCCGGCTATGAGGTGATCTCGCGCGTTCCCAGCATTCTGCACACGCCGTTGATGTCCGGCTCCAACTTCATTCACGGCGTCGTGCTGGTGGGTGCAATCATCGCATTGGGCACGGCGGACGGTGCGGTCGGGCGGACCATTGGCTTCATTGCCGTGTTGCTGGCCACGGCCAACGCGGTCGGCGGCTGGGTAACCACCGAACGCATGCTCGCCATGTTCAAATCCAGCAAGGACACAAAATGAGTACCGCAATGTGGTTCGTTCAAGCGGCGTATTTCATTGCCGCCGTACTGTTTATCGTTGGCTTGAAGCAGATGAGCTCGCCAAAAACTGCGCGCGGCGGTTTTTATCTGGCCGGTCTCGGCATGCTCATTGCGGTGATCGCGACCTTCTTTCTGCCGGGCGTGGGCGGCGTCACCAACATCATCCTGATCCTCGTGGCACT
>JAKDMP010000204.1 GCA_030452225.1 Gammaproteobacteria bacterium | reverse complement strand
ACTGCTCCAGGAGCATCCGCATGCGGATCAGGTAACCGCCGACCGCCTTGCGGCGCAAACCGAACATTGCGACGCCTTGATTGCGGTGGGATCGGGAACCATCAACGATCTGTGCAAGTATGTCGCCGCACGGGCCGCCAAGCCCTACGCGGTCTTTGCCACGGCGCCGTCGATGAACGGCTACACCTCGGCGAACGCGGCGATCAGCATCGACGGGCACAAAAAAACCTTACCCGCGGTCAGCCCCACCGGCGTGTTCATTGACTTGGCGGTGTTGACGGCGGCACCCGCTCGGCTGATTCGGGCGGGCCTGGGCGATTCCAGTTGCCGCAGCACGGCGCAGATCGACTGGCTGCTCTCCCACCACTTGTTGGGCACGCCCTATCGCCGAGCGCCATTCGATTTGCTGGCCGGCGACGAGCGCGGCCTGCTGGCGGAGCCCAACGCCTTAATGCGCCGGGATCTCGATGCCATGCGGCGGCTGGCGCGTACTCTGGTTTTATCCGGGCTCGGCATGACGCTGTGCGGCGGCAGTTATCCCGCTAGCCAGGGCGAGCACCTGATCAGCCACTACATCGACATGATGGCCGCGCGCGAACGCGCGCCGTTCCACCATGGCGAACAGGTTGCCGTGACCACGCTCACCATGGCGCGGCTCCAGCAGCGAATGCTGGCTTCGGAACGGCCGCCGGCGCTCGGTCTCACGCCAGCCACGCGCGCGGATCTCGTGGCGCACTACGGACCCCAAGTCGGCGACGCGTGCTGGCGCGAACTCGAGCCCAAGATGCTCAGCACCCGGGAGGCCGTGGACCGGATGAACGAGCGCCTGGCCAAGCGCTGGGGCGCCATCGTGCATGCCTGCGAGTCCGTCGTCATCGGGCATCACCTGCTCGAGGCGACCCTGGCGGCGGCACAGGCGCCGATCGCTCCAGAGTCGATCGCGCTGGATACCAATTTCTATGCGGGCGCGGTGCGCCATGCCCGCGAGTTGCGCAACCGATACACCTTCCTGGACCTGGCCGCCGATGCGGCCGACCTGCCGGAGAGATGATGCGACCGCTCGCGGAATTCCCGGCAGCCGCTGCCAGGCGAGTTCGTTTCGTGCTGTGTGACATCGACGACACGCTCACCGATAACGGGCGTTTGTCGGCGCTCGCCTACACGGCACTGGAGCAGCTCCACGGCGCCGGCTTGAAGGTGATTCCGGTGACCGGGCGACCGGGCGGCTGGTGCGACCTCATCGCTCGCCAGTGGCCGGTGGATGCGGTCGTCGGAGAGAACGGCGCATTTTACTTTTACTACGACCCCGTGCAGCGGCATATGCAACGGCGCTACTGGTTCGACGTGCAAACTCGACGGCGCCAGCGCGGCGCCTTGAACGCCCTGGCGGAACGTATTATCCGGGAAGTCCCCGGTGCGGCGGTGGCAGCCGACCAACACTACCGCGAAAGCGACCTCGCCATCGATTACCGCGAAGACGTTGCCCCGCTTAACCGCCACGCGGTGGACCGGATCGTGCAAATATTCTGCCAGGCCGGCGCCACCGCCAAAGTGTCATCCATTCACGTCAACGGCTGGTTCGGCGACAACGACAAGAGCACCATGAGCAAGACCTTGTTGCGCGAGGTTTTCGACCACGAGCTTGGGGCCACGTCCGGAGATGGCGCTACGCTGTTCGTTGGCGATTCGCCCAACGACTGCCCGATGTTCGCGTCGGTGGCGCACGCATTCGGGGTCGCCAACATTCGTGATTTTACCGACCGGCTCGACCCCGCCCCCCAATGGGTGGCGAACAGCCGGGGCGGCCAAGGTTTTGCCGAGATTGCCAATCATCTGCTGGCCGCACGGAGACATGTGCCGTGAAGACACCCCGCCTGAACCGCGACGAACGGCAAAAATGTATCGTTCAAATTGCCAGAACCCACGGCTCCGTGCGCGTTAAAGCGCTGGCGGAAACTTTCAATGTCACCAGCGAAACCCTGCGCCGCGACCTCGACGAACTCTGCGGTCGCGGACTTTTGCACCGCACCTATGGCGGTGCGGCGGCGCTCTCGCTGACCCATGAGCCCAAGGTCTGGGAGCGGGAACGCAGCCGGGTCTTGGAGCGCCAACGCATCGGGCGGCACGCGGCAGGCCTGGTAGACCCTGGAGACGCGATCTTCGTCGATTGCGGCTCCACCACGACCTTCTTCGCCCGGGCCCT
>JAKDMP010000011.1 GCA_030452225.1 Gammaproteobacteria bacterium | reverse complement strand
CTTCGCGAGTGCTTCGGAGAAATGGGATAGAAAATCAATACCCTGCTTTGTCCCAATTGCGGCGTATGTGATACTTCGAGGGTGCGACGGCGTATCCGTATCCTGTGGTCCGAATAGCCATAACCCGTCATGCGGATCAGTCACGATCTGTTCGTAGCGGAATTCTAGACCAGGCTCCATTAGCCTTTTAATCACAGGGGAGCTAGTCATTTGCGGATTCCTCATCGTTCATGTGTGCAGCTTCTACCTCAATGTATTCACGTTCCTCTTCAGTTTTGAATGCACTCAATGACGCTTCATTGATGGAGAAGTCCGCAGAGTAATTCGTAAAACTTGCTGAGATTTGTACCTCTTCATCACCTTGTCCGATGGAAATGGCGTCATTGCCGCCGGATAGGTATTCCAATATTGCGAGCTGTCGATTTAACCATTCTCTATTCCACCACTGCACACAAAGATGCTTGCGACGCGCAAGCGCGCTAAATCTGGAAAATGTTTTGCCCCCCAAGTCTGTAATTCTCAGTCTTACTTTCAGGATAACTGAATATTCATGCGCTAAGTTTCTACGGACTAGGAACTGCGGGGCAAGATGATAACGATACTTAGAGCCCGATTTTGTTCTCTGTCCGACAGACAAGACATATGTCTTTCTTCCATCATAGCTTCTATAATACAGCTTGTTGAGCTTTACTAATCCATAGGGAAAATACAGAAGTCTAAGTTCCCGATCAGCTACTAGCCCTCGGTTGAAGCATCGCTGCTCGACGCTCCGTTTTAGCAGGTTGGAGACGACATTGCGGGAATTTATCCCATCAATATCTGGCAAATCCCGCCACATGGCGCTGCCTTTTTTACGAATATCTGGCTTTGCAATAAGAGGGGCCGGGGGCCTCTGAAAGGAAAGATATATAGTCTCGTCAACACGATATGATGGCCACATAGAATGTATTTGGTCCAGCTCGGGCGGGCTAGGCGCTCTCCGCAGCTGGAAACGTTGGATACGTTCAGGGATTTTTATGACTTTGATTATATTGCTATATAGGTTTTCTTCCTATTGTACGACGCAGTTGGTATCAAGCAGTGCGGTGCTAGCAACTTGACCACCATTTACAAGGTTCTGTGGGGTGCTGATCTTTTCGAGCTTCTTTAGTAATTGCCTTAATCCGGTCGACCAACTTTCGTGAAACGGGATGTACGTAATATCCGAAACCATCCAATTGAGATCGGTAGGCGCTAAAGGTTCCGCTTGCAAAGGTATCAGGAAATCTGATTTTCGTTCTTTTCCGATGTTCAGTGCAAGAGTGCGCTCTTTTGTTGGGTTTTCTTTTTCTAACGAAGCTTTGGATAGAATCGCGAGTAGTCTGAATGTTTTTTCCTTGATAGCCTGATCGATATCTCTCGGAAACCTCTCCCCGCCAAGGAGCTCAAAACGATCACACCATGCTTTGTACCCGAAAATCGTAAGCTTAAGAGTCAGCCATTCAGCTAGAGCGGCATCTTCCGTAGCGTAACTTATGAAAAGGTGTTCTTGCATATTTATAGACCGTGCTCGGTATCCTCACTTTGTTCATAAACCCCTGACGTTTCTGCAGCCATCAAGAATGTCTGTTCCGCTTGTGGTCGCCGAATGTAATCGAGCGGCATTACCTTTCCAGAAAATGCATTGTGCAAGATAAACTGACGGAGGCGTTCTGCACGCTGTAAGTTGGCGCTGACTTGCGCCTCTGTTTCACGCACCAGTGAAGAGCATTGGTCGATTTCGACAACGATACGGAGTTGTTCCGCATGAGGGGGCAAGGGTATCGGCATTTTCTTAATCTCGCTTCCCGCAATCCCATGTTGGCCCGCAGTAGTCTTAATCAACTTATCGATGTGTTTCCTGGATATGCCTATATTGGCAGAGATTGCAAGGTAACTTGGCGATATCTGCCGTTCGTCGACCACACATCCTCGAATCAATTTATCTGGATATAGGAGCGCACCCGAAACCTGTCGCACCAAAGCGCACACGCCGACAAGCTCTTTTGTACCGTTGTATCTGACAAATAGGACGTTTCCCCGTTCAAGCAGGTAATCGTCAACATTCTCATTAGGTTTTGTTCGATAGTAGCGATAGTTATGCGTATCCAACTCAAGCGGCCGCACCGAAGAGATGCGAAGAACTGGAATGCCTGGGCCTGAATCTTCTGGTTTTCTTGACAAGCCATTTCGCAAGGACGCAAGCAACTGATCAACAGTCGCCCAAGTCCACCCCTCCGGCAATGTGGGCAAGTCGGTGGTGTCGGGGGCGGCGGGTTCTTTGTATTTGCCCTTGCCTTTCCTCCCTGCCTTTTCGGCGGAGGCAAGCCATTGGCGGCGGCGGGTTTCGAGGATGCGTTGGAGGAGTTGAGCACCGGTTTCGTAGCCTACCTGCCGCGCCCTTCCTGCCTTAATCTCGCGCTTGATCCACTTGCAACCGTATCCAGTCTTTAGCCATTTCTCCCGATCTGCGGCCTCTTGGCGGGACGTGTACTCCTCGTAGTGCACAATCTGAATTGGCTTGTGTTGCTTTGTCCAGTCTGCTCCCAGTCCCGCCAAGTGTTCTTCCCAACGGCGCGCGAGATTGTCTGTGTGTCCAATGTATATGCTGTCGTCAACGCATCGTATGGCATAGACGTAGAATACACCCGGGCGCGGCGTAGGCAAGTAGCAGCCTTCGCTTGCCTGCGCGTCGCGCGCAAGCAGGCGGCGGGCGAGTTCGGCTTCGGTTGCAACGAGGCGGCCTTCGACGGCGGCTTTGAGGACGGCGGCTTTGTAACGCTTGAGGTTGGCCTTGACGCGCTTGAGGCTGGCGACGGCTTCGTCGAGGCGGGAGAATTGCTTTTCGATTTCTGCGACGATGCTTTTTTGCAGATCGAGCGGTGCAAGTGGTACGTTTACAAGTTCAGCGAATTTTTGGCTGATTCCTCCTTGTGCTGCGCCTCTGAAGTCTTGAAGAATTTGGCGATTGCCCTCGGCGGAATAGAGGAAGTAGAAAACGTACTTAGGGTCAACTCCCTCTCGGCATCGGCACGCAAAGACATGCTCATTCACAACTGCATTTGCGAAAGGAAAAGATGACCCCACGAATGATGTTTTACCCGTAGTGGCCCCGTCCTTTACGACAAGTATATCTCCGTTCTGTATTTTCCCTCGCTTCATCGTGTTGGCAAATGTTTCAGGCACGTATTTGATTTTCGAGAGTTTGAAATTACCGTTTGAATTGAGATGCTCGCCCCCCAAACTGGGAATACCGGATTCGATTCCCTTAACGCCTCCTTTAGGCCGCTTTCCGGATTCAAGCGAGATAAGCAATTCACGAAGTGGCTTGATAGTCCATCCTTTGGGCAATTCGGTGGTCATGCCGCCAGGGTCTCGTTCAGGTCGTCAATGATTGTGTTCAGCTTGTCGCCGAATAGCTGGTGGACTTTGCCGAGGCCGCCTTCCTGAGCGAAGGGCGAGTATTCGAAGTCGTCCGGCTCGATGCTGAGGTTGCCGGCGATGTGGTTGCGGATCATTTCGAGCCAACGCATCTGTTCGGCGGTGAATTGCAGGCCGTTGTTTTTCTGGCTTGCGAGCCAAGCCTGGAAGTTGGCATTGACACGCTCGGGGTAGGGGACGAGTTCGTTGTCCTGGTGGATGGCGAAGCGCACGAGGGAGACAAGGTCGGTGAGCAGGCGTTTGCCGCCGGCGCCTTTGACGCGGGATTTCTCCAGCGCGGCATAGGCGTTCCAGAGCTGGGATTCGTTCCACAGGTGCGGCGGCGCGTGAATCTGGTCGGCGAGTTCGTTGATGGATTCGTAAGTGAGGCGCCTGTCTGCTTTCGGCGCAGGCGAGTTGCTTTGGGGGGCTCCCAAATTCATGCGGTCGCGCGTCGGCATGCTGTAAATAACTTGCAGGGCAGTGATTTCGTTCTTGTGCTCGCGGATGAAGTGCTCGAAGGACCGGGTGACCTCGCGGGCGCGGTCGAGGGCGTCGGCCGAGAAGCCGAGCTCGATGATGTCGTCGGCGCTCACGGTATCAATGGTGATTTCGTTCTTTTTCTTGATGTCGCTCAGGAGTTCGCGGAGTTTGGGGTCGTAGAACGGTTTTACGGCTTCGGTTCTTGCTTCCCGGGGACCCTCAGCCTGGCCCTCCTCCGGCGGGAGAGGGGAGCTGATATCCGGGTCGAGGGATTCGATGATGCGGTGGCTTAGATCCTTGACGCCGAGGCCGCCGGTCAGCGCGCGGATGCGCTGGTCGTCTTCCGGTTGCAAGCGGTGTTCCATGCGGGCGAGGCGTCCGGCCAGCGAGGTCAGCACGTCTTCTTCGGTGTTGCCGAAGGCGACGGCCTGCATGAGCTTGTCGAAGCTCACGCCGGGCTTTTGTTCCATGGGGCGGGAGTCGGTCTTGTCCTGTTCGCAGACGCCGACGGCGTCTATGATGACGAAGTGATCCTTGGCCGGGGCATCGGGCGTGACGCCGTGCAGATCGTCGGGTTTCATCACGCGCACGCCGCGGCCCTTCATCTGCTCGAAGAAGGCGCGGGATTTCACTGCGCGCATGAAGAAGACGATCTCCACGGGCTTGATGTCGGTGCCGGTGGCGACCATGTCCACGGTGACGGCGATGCGCGGCATGGGGCTGGTGCGGAATTCCTTGATGAGGTCACGCGGTTTGGCGCCGGTGGTGCGGTAGGTGATCTTCTGGGCGAAGTCGTTGCCCCGACCGAATTCCTCGCGCACGATCTGGACGATGTTTTCCGCGTGGTTGTCGTCCTTGGCGAAGATCAGGGTTTTCGGCACCCAACTACGGCCGGGAAAAATTTCGGTGAAGAGCTTGTCGCGGAAGGCGCGGACGATCTTGCGAATCTGATCCGGCGCGACCACGTCGCGGTCGAGCTGGTTGGGGTCGTAGCTGAAATCGTCGTCGAGTTGTTCCCAGCGCTTCTTGCGGGTGCTGCGCTCCTGAATCTGCACGGAATAGCCGGACTCCACCTTGGAGCCTTCCTCGGTGATGCGGCTGCGGATGCGGTACACGTCGTAGTTCACGTTGACGCCGTCGGCAACGGCCATGTCGTGGTTGTATTCCATCACCAGGTTCTGGTTGAAGAAGCCGAAGGTCTGTTTGCTTGGCGTGGCGGTCAGGCCGATGAGGTAGGCGTCGAAGTATTCGAGCACCTGCGCCCAGAGGTTGTAGATGGAACGGTGGCATTCGTCCGTGATGATGACGTCGAAGGTTTCGATGGGAATCTTCGGATTGTATTCAATCGGGTCGGGCTGTTTGAACAGCCGGCCCACCTGATCCATGGATTCCTCTTCGAGGTCTTCGGGCAGGTCCTGGCCCTTGAGCATGGAGTACATGCGCTGGATGGTCGAGATGCAGACGCGCGCGGTGGTGTCCAGCGTGTTGCCGCCAAGGCGCTGGACGATGAATTCCTCGGTGAACTTGAAGTTGTTGCAGGGCGAGGTGTATTGCTGGAACTCTTTCAGAGTCTGGTCGGCGAGGTTGCCACGGTCCACCAGGAACAGGATGCGGCGAGCACCGGCGAATTTCAGCAGGCGATAGGCGAGCACGATTGCCAGCAGCGTCTTGCCCGAGCCCGTGGCCATCTGGACGAGTGCCCGTGGGCGGTTTTCTCTCAGCGATTGTTCCAGCTTCGCGATGGCCAGCGGCTTGGGTGGCCAGAGTTCGTCTTTAAGCGGCGGCATTTGTTGCAGGCGGTCTAGAAACGTACCGCCGCCATCGCCGTAGGGCGCGTGTTCATCGGCGGTTTTGGGCAGCGAGGAGCCGAGCCAGTCGGCCAGTATTCTGGGCTGGTGAAAGGCGAAGACCGGCCGGGCGCGGGGTTCGGGATCGAGACCGTTGGTGAAGTGGGTCTCGGAGCCGTTGGATTCGTAGGCGAAGGGCAGGGGGTTATGCCAGCAAGGGAGCCCGTCCGGCAGTCCCTTGGTGTATTTGTCCGACTGCGTCTCGACGCCGGTCAGGCTGTGGCCCTCGGGTTTGGCTTCGATGACGCCGGCGGCTTCGCCATCTACATACAGGAGATAGTCGGCGAAACCATGCCCCTGCTTGAGCGGGAATTCGCGAATCGCGACACCGCGCGCCACATGGATGTTGGCTTCGGAGGGGTCGCTGACCCGCCAGCCGGCTTCGATGAGCAGTTTGTCTATGGTTTGGCGGGCTTTCCGTTCCGGTTCCAACAAGGCAACCCCTGGGCAGTTGAGATTCCAAACGAAGTTTTATTATGTGGCCTCCTGCCAGTCACAAGTATAGCAGCGGAAACGACTGTATGCCTTGCGCTCCAAGTTGACAGTCTTTCGACTTCTTCGCCGCCGTCTCAAAAAAGTGGAGAGTGAGTACATGTTTTTTACACGGCGAGGCTGCGCTGTTCGGGTTGCCAGAGCTTGACGTCCAGTTGGGCGGTGCCGATGCCGAGGTTGCGGACCCAGCGGGCGGTCGCGTCGAGCGTGCTCCAGGTTTTCGGCGTGCCCTTGAGCGTGGCCGCGACGAGGGTGTCGTTTGCCGTATCGGCCTCGACGTGAAAGCGCGCGCCGTTCGCGACGATGCGCACGCGCCGTACCGCGCCGGCTTCGATCAGGGCGCGCAGGGTCTTTTCATTCATCGCGGTTCTCCCGGCTGGTGAACAGTTCCGCCTGGGTGGGGAGGTCGATGCCTTCGGCCTTGCAGTGGCGGCGGATCAACAGTTCGATCAGGTTGGCCACGCTCCTGCGGTCGTGCTCCGCGGCGGTTTTCACCGCTTCCTTGACCAGCGGGTCGATGCGCAGATTCAGCGTCGCGGTCTTGTTGGGCGGCATCGCCAGTGCTCGTTACATTGCAACGTCAATGTAACGCAAATGTACAGGAATTGTCAAGCATTGCTGTCGGCCTCTACCGGACGGGCCGAAGGAGGCGGCGGGAGGCGCGTGCGCGATCGCCGAAACGTTGGATGCCTTCGTCGCGCATGCCGGCGGCGTGGTTGCGGAGGTAGGCGTCGAACGCGGCGCGGTCTTCGAGCCGGTAATGGACGACGCGGCCGACTTCGTTCGCTGACAGGTCGCCTTCCTCGATTGTTGAAATTTCTGCAGACACGAAGCCCGGCAGGGCAAGCATTTCTTCGACGTGCTGTTCAAGCCAGACGTCGTATTCTTCGGCGATGGCGGCGTCGAACTTCAGGGTGACTTCGTAGAGGGTGGTCATGGTCGAGGCCTTTTGAAGGTTGATGCAGCCCGCCCTTCGGGCGAAATGAGTATTCAGACCGGGTTCCGGCTTTCGCCGGAACGACGAATGAACTGTGTGTCGCGGGCATGGCCCGCTCCTGCAAGCCCCGGGCAAGTGGGAGGGAATACGGATCAGGTCCAGTCGAGGACGACCTTGCCGGACTGGCCGCTGAGCATGACGTCGAAGCCCTTCTGGAAATCCGCGACCGGCAATTGGTGGGTGAGTAAGGGGCGGATGTCGAGGCCGCTGTCGAGCATGGCGATCATCTTGTACCAGGTTTCGAACATCTCGCGGCCGTAAATGCCTTTCAGGAACAGGCCCTTGAAGATGACCTGGTTCAGATCCAGCGAAATGTCTCCCGGCGGGAGACCAAGCAGCGCGATCCGGCCGCCGTTGACCATGACCGAAATCATCTGGTTCAGTGCCTGCGCATTGCCGGACATTTCCAGGCCGACGTCGAAACCTTCGGTAAGGCAGAGTTCCCGCGCGACCTGCTTGAGATCCTGTGTCTTGACGTTGACGGTGCGGTCGGCGCCCATCTTCCTTGCCAGGTCCAGGCGGTAGTCGTTGAGGTCGGTGACGACGACGCGCCGCGCGCCCACGTGCCTGGCAATTGCCGCGGCCATGCAGCCGATCGGCCCGGCGCCGGTGATGAGCACGTCCTCGCCGACGAGATCGAAGCTGAGCGCGGTGTGGGTCGCGTTGCCGAGGGGATCGAGAAAAGCGGCGATCTCGTCGGGCACCGAATCGGGCAGGGGATAGACGTTTACGGCCGGCAATGAGAGGTATTCGGCGAAGGCGCCGGGGCGGTTCACGCCGATGCCCCGGGTGTTGGGACACAGATGACGCCGCCCGGCGCGGCAGTTGCGGCAATGCCCGCAGGTGACGTGGCCTTCGCCCGAGACGCGCTGGCCGACTTCGAGGCCCTTGACCTCGCTCCCGAGCTCGACGATTTCGCCCGCGAATTCGTGGCCCACCGTCATCGGCACGGGAATGGTGTGCTGCGCCCATTCGTTCCACTCGTAAATGTGGATGTCCGTGCCGCAAATAGCCGTTTTCGTGATGCGGATGAGCACGTCGTTGTGACCGAGTTCGGGCCTCGCGACATCTTCGGCCCACAGGCCTTCCGCCTTTTTTGCCTTGACCAGCGCACGCATCAGGAAATGACTCCGAGTTCGCGGCCGACCTTTCCGAAGGCGGCGACGGCGCGATCGATCTGTTCGTGCGAGAGGGCCGCCGACATCTGGCAGCGGATGCGAGCCTGGTCCTTGGGGACGACCGGGAAGGAGAAGCCGATCACGTAGATGCCTGCTTCGAGCAGCCGGTCGGCCATGCCGCCGGCTAGTTTCGCATCGCCCAGCATCACCGGGACGATCGGGTGGTCGCCCGGAACGAGGTCGAAGCCGAGCGCGTCCATGCCCTTGCGAAAGTAGCGTGCGTTGCCGTGCAGGCGTTCGCGCAACTCCGAACCTGATTCGAGCATCTCGAGCACGTGCAGTGTCGTCGCCGCGATCATCGGCGCGAGCGAGTTGGAGAAGAGATACGGGCGCGAGCGCTGGCGCAGCCAGCCGACGATTTCCCGGCGGCCTGCCGTGACGCCGCCCGAGGCGCCGCCGAGCGCCTTGCCGAAAGTGGTAGTGATGATATCCACGCGGCCCATGACGCCGCGATACTCGTGGCTGCCGCGCCCGTTCTCGCCCATGAAGCCGGTGGCGTGCGAGTCGTCCACCATCACGAGGGCGCCGTATTTTTCGGCAAGATCGCAGACCCCCTCGAGATTGGCGACGATCCCGTCCATGGAGAACACGCCGTCGGTGGCGATGAGTTTGAGGCGCGCGCCTTCGGCCTCCTTGAGCCGCTCCTCCAGCTCTTCCATGTCGTTGTTGGTGTAGCGCAAGCGTTTGGCCTTGCACAGGCGAACGCCGTCGATGATGCTGGCGTGGTTGAGCGAATCCGAGATGATGGCATCTTCTTCGCCCAGCAACGTTTCGAACAGCCCACCGTTGGCATCGAAGCAGGACGAGTAGAGGATCGCATCTTCCATGCCCAGAAATTCGGCGGCCTTCTTCTCCAGCTCGCGGTGCACCGACTGGGTGCCGCAGATAAAGCGCACCGAGGCCATGCCGTAGCCGTAGCGATCGAGTGCCTTCTGTGCCGCCTTCACCAGTTCGGGGTGATTGGCGAGGCCGAGGTAATTGTTGGCGCATAAATTCAGAACGCGCTTGCCGCCAACTTCGATTTCCGCACCCTGCGGGCCGTCGAGTACGCGCTCGGACTTGAAAAGTCCTTCGGATTCGAGTTGGTCGAGGTTTTTGTCGATGAAATCGAGATTGACCCGTGCCATGGCGGACTCCGCTTGCAAACCCCAACATTATAGTTTGCCCGGCCAGTGAAGTTGACGGACAAAAAAATGCCGGCGCTGGCAGGCCGGCGGTGGAGGTAGTCCTCGAGACGTAATGGCCGCGGGTGCGTTGTTTATTGAACCGGGCGGCTCGTCGGTTGGCGTGGCTATACCCCCGCGACGAGACTTCCGGCAGTGATCCGAGCTGAAAGACTACCGGTTTTCCAGGGAGATGGTACTGTTCAATTTCCGTATGGACGGAACATGTGAACGTAGCCCTCAGCGTTTCGGATTCGCGGCTCTTTATGTAGGAAACCCGAAAGATCGATAAGTTCCACGGGGATTCGGGCTTGGTAGAAAATACGGGAGCCGGCCCATCAAGGCCGTTCGCGCCCCGGAAGAAAGGCCGGCGGGATACTCGCCGGCCTTTCGAGCCTCGATCTTCCTGTTTATTTGCGGATTATGACGTGCCCATCGAGGGGCTCATTGTGTCGGAGCCGCTCCAGGGCTGCCACGTCCGGCTGGAGATGCCGAGCGCCTGGCGTGTCTGCTTGTTCGGGAAGCCGGTGGCCTCCAGTCCGTTTTGCTTCTGGAACCGGATCAGCGCAGAGCGGGTTTCCTGCCCCCATTCACCGGTTACCTGGACCTGATAACCCTTCTGGACAAGTTGTTTCTGGACGAGTTTGATCTGCTTTTGCGAAAGCTGCGCACTGGTGTTCATGTCCTCACGCATATTGTGCATGTTACCGGTTCGGTTCGTTTCGGTCACGGTCGAAGAGTAGCCGCCTGAATTGCCGGAGCTCGTCGAGTCGTCGCTCCAGCGCGAATCGGACGAATCGGACGAATATTGCTCATCGGATGCCGTGCCGAACTCGTTGCCTTCCAGACCAAGGGCCTCCATCGTTTCCGTGTTCGGACGGCCCGTTACATCCAGGTCGTTCTTGAACTGCAGATCCTTGATGTCATCGATGGTGTTTTGTCCCCAGATGCCGTCTACCTCGAGGTAGTATCCCTTGTCTTTCAATGCGTTTTGAATCTTCCTGACTTGCGACTTGGACAAGTTGACGCTGTTGCTCTGCCTGTGTTGCATGCCGCCGGCCTTTCCCGCGGTCATCATTGACGGGCTCGTCATCATCGTCGGACTTGTCATGGGTGAACTCGACGTGCTGTAGGTCGGCGCGTCGGCCGTGCTGGACGGCGGGGAGTTCGGGTACACTTGAGCGAACGCGAATGAAGCCACACCCAGTGACAAAGCCAAGGCGCCGGCCAGGGTGAGGGGCGCTTTCCTGTTCATGATAATCCTCCTTGTGGGGTTGAATACGACTCGTCCGCACGACGAGCCGCATTGGTTTGAACAAGAGCAATGTAGCCAATTTCCCGAAACACATCCGTGCGTTTGAGCACGTTGCAGGGTCGAAACGGCCCGGAATCCGGCAGGCGGGCGCCCGGAATGCGATAATGGAAGATGAACTCGAAGCCTGTGGCGCACATTCGATCCATGAAACGTCTGGAAGATATACCAATTATGGAAAGTGGTCGCAAGTTCAAGACTGCACAAGGTTTTTCAGCGATCAAGGACGGCATTCGTGCGCGCGCTTCAGCGCCGCCGCCGGATGCCTTCGTGCGCAAGCCTGCCTGGCTCAAGGTCAAGTTGCCGAGTGGCGAGGGGTACGCCAGGGTTCGCGCCAATGTGCGCGACCACCACCTCTCCACGGTTTGCGAGGAGTCCCATTGCCCGAATATCGCCGAGTGCTGGAACGCGGGCACGGCGACGATCATGATCATGGGTTCGGTGTGCACTCGCGCCTGCAGATTCTGTGCCGTGGACACAGGCAATCCACGCGGCTGGCTGGATCCGGACGAACCGGCGCATGTGGCCGATTCGGTGCGCCTGATGGGCCTCCAGTACATCGTCATGACCTCGGTGGACCGCGACGATCTCGCCGACGGCGGGGCGGGGCATTACGCCGCCTGCGTGCGCGCCATTCGCGAGGTGAATCCGGAGACTGCCGTGGAGGCGCTGACGCCGGATTTTCGCGGGCGCCACCGGGACGTCGAGATCGTGGTGGATTCCGGCCTGCAAGTTTTTGCGCAGAACCTCGAAACCGTCGAGCGCCTGACGCATCCGGTGCGCGACCCGCGCGCCGGCTACCGCCAGACGCTCGATGTCCTGGCGCACGGCAAGCAACACAACCCCGGGGTGCTCACCAAGACCAGCCTCATGCTCGGGCTGGGCGAGCGCGACGACGAAATTCGGCAGGCGCTGGACGATTGCCGCGAGGCGGGCATCGATATCGTGACTTTCGGTCAGTACCTCAGGCCAACGAAGAATCATCTCCCGGTGGAACGCTACGTGCCGCCCGAAGAGTTTGCGCGCTACCGCGAGTGGGGGCTGGAGCGCGGCTTCCTCGAAGTCGTGGCCGGGCCGCTGGTGCGTTCGAGTTATCGCGCCGAGCGCGTATTCGACCGCAACAACCTCGGCCTGTGACCGTTGATTGAGTACTCTTGTAGGAGCGCCCCATGAGAGCGACCCCTTGACCTGTATTATTCACGAGGCCGACTGGCGCTGGCTTGCAAGTTATTGAACGAATTCCGGAATGTGGCATGATGAGGCAAGTTTTGGCATCGAAGCCTGTAGATCGCGCCAGTCTATCGCGGTGCTTGCCGAGTGTTTGGCATGCGCTCGCGGCGCCATGCTTGGCCTTCACGAAAACCATGGCTACGGCTATGCTTTTCGCTCCAGACCGGCGCCTGGCTTGCTGCGAATTCCGCAATCACTCGCGATGCCCCATGAATAATGCAGGTTGACGCACGCTGTTCGTCGCGCCCATGGGGCGCTCTTACGCCGAAACGATGACTACATGGGTTGCTCTTTGACCACGATGCGGGCGATGGTGCTGGAGGAGGGCGCGCGGCGACTTGTCGCACGCGACACGCCTTTGCCGAAACCGGGGCCGGGCGAAATACTCGTGCGGGTGCTGGCCTGCGGTGTGTGCCGCACCGACCTTCATATCGTCGACGGCGAACTTGTTCCGCCCGCCTGGCCTGTCGTCCCCGGCCATGAAGTCATCGGCGAGATTGCCGCAGCGGGCGAGGGGGTAACCGGCTTCACGGTCGGTGAACGGGTGGGCCTTGCCTGGCTCGCGGGTGCATGCGGGGCATGTGACTATTGCCGGTGCGGGGAGGAAAATCTCTGCCCGAAAGCCGCGTTCACCGGTTTTACGCGGCCCGGCGGTTACGCCGAATACACGACGGCACGCGCCGATTTTTCCTTCAAGCTGCCCGCGGATTTCGATCCGCTCGTGAGCGCGCCGCTCATGTGCGCCGGCCTAATCGGCTATCGGACCTGGCGCAAGGCGGGCGAGGGGAAGCGCATAGGACTGTACGGTTTCGGCGCCGCCGCCCACATCCTGGCGCAACTGCTCGTGCGCGAAGGGAAAAGCGTGTATGCGTTCACCCGCCCCGGCGACGCGGCATCGCAGGATTTCGCCCGTCGCCTTGGCGCCGCGTGGGCGGGCGGTTCCGACGAAAAACCGCCCGAAGCTCTCGACGCGGCACTCCTCTTTGCGCCGGTGGGCGCGCTGGTGCCGGCGGCGTTGGCCGCCGTACGACCCGGCGGGACAGTCGTCTGCGGCGGGATTTACATGTCGGATATCCCCGCCTTCGCTTATCGCCTCTTGTGGGAAGAGCGCAGCATCGCCTCGGTGGCCAATCTCACCCGGGCCGACGGGCGCGAGTTTCTCGAATTGGCGGCGCAACATCCGATTCATGCCGAAACGAGACCTTATCCGTTGATTGCCGCCAACCAGGCCCTGAACGACCTGCGCGCCGGCCGCCTCGAAGGCGCCGCCGTACTCCTCCCGGATTTGTAGATACTCTGTTCAAATTCAAGCCCGCTCAAAAGCGAGTAGCAAGTAGCAAGTAGCAAGTAGCGAGTAGGGTGGACAAGCCTGCGCAGCAGGCGCATCCACCGAATCCACTGCCGGCCATCATCATGGTTTCTGTCGGCGCGGAATGCAGGGCTATAATCCGTGCTGTGAGGCTTGGGTTCGAGGGAGGCTTTGCGATGCGGTCCTTCACGAAGCAGCGGTGCGAAGAGGCCTGCGGATTCCCATTCCGCATGCACGCCGCAGGGGGCGAGTCCGCCGGTGCCTGAAGACGAAGACCGCTGCGGCACCCCGATGGAGCGCCCGCGGGAAGAGGCCGCGTCGAGAAGCAAGACCTCATTCCTTGAGGAACTCAAGCGCCGGCATGTCTATCGGGTTGCCGCCGCCTACGCGGTGACGGCGTGGCTGCTGCTTCAGGTTGCGAACGTCATACTTCCGACCTTCGGTGTGCCCGGCTGGCTACTCAAGGTGCTGATCGCCGTTTTCGTGAGCCTCTTTCCGGTGGCGCTGCTTCTTGCCTGGGCGTTCGAGGCGACCTCCGCGGGCGTGCGCCGCACCGAGCCGGCGCAATCGTCCAGGGCGCGCCCCGCCGCCCAGGGCCGGCGTGTCGGGCTCTGCATCAACCTCGCGATCAGCGTGGTGCTTGCAGCCGCGGTGGGCGTGCTCGCCTGGCAAATCACGGCGCGCCCGGCGCAACCCAAAGCTTCCGTCGGCCGCAGCGTGCCGCCCGCGGCCACCGTGATCCCCGCCAAGTCCATCGCCGTGCTGCCGTTCGAGAACCTCAGCGCCGACAAGAAGAACGCCTACTTCGCCGCCGGCATCCAGGATCTCATCCTCACCAAGCTCGCCGACATCGGCGGGCTCAAGGTCATCGCGCGCACCTCGACCATGAAGTACAAAAGCCACCCGTCCGATCTGGCGGCAATCGGCAAGGAACTCGGCGTGGCCACGCTCCTCGAAGGCAGCGTGCAGCGCGTTGGCAATCAGGTGCTGATCAACGTGCAGTTGATTGATGCCAAAAGCAGTGCGCACCTCTGGGCCCAGGCCTATACTCGCCAGCTCAACGACATCTTCGGCGTCGAGGGCGAGGTGGCGGGCAAGATCGCCGCCGCGCTCAAGGCGACGCTCAACCCGGCCGAGTCCGCGCGCCTCGAGAGCATCCCAACGACCAATCCCAACGCCACCAACCTCTTCCTGCGGGCCCAATACCAGTTCAACCAGAGCAGTGTGCAGAATGACGCCCACGGCATGCGCGCCGCTTTGCCGCTCTACCGCGAGGCGGTGGCGGTGGACCCGGACTTTGCCCTGGCCTGGGCCAAGCTTTCCTATGCCGAGAGCATGACCGCGTGGTTCCGAGGCGGCGGTGCGAGCGTGCCCAAACTCCAGGCCGCGGCGCGCAAGGATGCCGCCCGTGCACAACAGCTCGCGCCCGATGCCACCGCGACGCAGCTCGCGCTCGGTTACGTGGCCTATTACGGCGAGGCCGACTACGCTGCCGCGCTCTCCGCCTTCCGCGCGGCACTGGCCGGGCGGCCGAACAGCGCGGACGCCATGTTTGCCATCGGCAACATTCTGCGCCGCCAGCATCGCTGGAACGCCGCCATCGCCCATTTCCGGCGTGCACTGGCGCTCGATCCGCGCAATGCGCTCTTCACATTCGTGCTGGCCCGCACGTACATCATCACGCGCCGTTACACCGAGGCCCTGGCCCCGCTTCGGCGCGCGCTGGCCCTCGATCCTGCCAATGCGTCCTACCGATACGAATACGTCTGGGCGATCGTGGCAGGCAGCGGCGACCTCGAGCGCGCCTGGGCCGCGGCACAGGGCGATGCGCTGTGGCTGAAAAGCACGCGCATGCAGATCCTCGTCTGGCAACGCAAGTACGCCGCGGCGATCGCGCTGGTCGAGGCCATTCCCGACACACCGGCCAATTTCGGGATCACCTCGCAATGGGGCGTGCCCAAGGCACTGCAACTGGCCGACCTGTATCGACTTGCGGGGGACATCGCGCACGCCAAGCCACTGTACGCCAGAGCGCGCGCGCAATTGCAGCCGCAGATCAAGGTCCAGGCCGGCAATGCGCAAAATCTCGCCTACGTGTGGTCGAATCTCGCCGACGCGGAATTCGGCCTCGGTCAGCGCAAGGCGGCTTTCGCGGCCACGGCCCAATCGCTCAAGTTGGCGGTTCGGCTCAAGGCCTTCAATCTAAGGCTGATTTTGCGGTCCCTGGCTGCGATGACCTACGCCCAGGCCGGGCGCGCCGACCTGGCCGTGCCGCTGTTGGCCAAGCTGCTTGCTGCCCCCGACGGCGGCGACATCTTTGCGCCCATCCTGCTGCGCCTGAACCCTTCGTTCGACCGGATCCGCCACGATCCGCGCTTCCAGGCGCTCCTGAAAAAATATCCCGCACCGACGCCCGTCACCACCGCACATTGACGCACGCATTCGCCCAGGCCTGTCGAGCGCATGGCGCGCACCTACAGTGGATCGCGCCCGCCGCAGGAGCGGGCCGTGCCCGCGACCGACCCGGCCGATCGCGCATTCGTCTTGCCGAGTCGCTCCTGCGGAATTGGCCGGAGCGTTCGCCGTTCTTTTGCGCTAGGCTGTTGGCATGTACGAATCGTTTGAGTTGCCGCAAGGTTCAAAGCCGGTGGTGTATGCGGCGCTGGCGCGTCACGCTGAGGCCTTGGTCGAGGGCGTGAACGACAAGGTTGCGAACGCCGCGAATCTCGCCGCGCTGCTCTTCCACAGCCTCCCGAAAATTAGTTGGAGTGGATTCTACTTTTTACACCGCAAGCAACTGATTGTAGGGCCTTTCCAAGGCAAGCCTGCTTGCGTGAAAATCGCCTTGGGCCGGGGCGTTTGCGGCCATGCAGCGGCGTTGCGCCAACCGCTCCTCGTGGGCGACGTGACGAGCTTTCCGGGGCATATTTACTGCGATCCGGATGCGCGTTCGGAAATCGTCCTGCCGTTGATCAAAAACGACAAGTTGCTGGGCGTGCTCGATCTCGATGCTCCGATCCCGGATCGTTTCGACGAAGACGACCGCCGCGGCCTGGAAAAAATCGCCGGAATCTGGATCCACTCCTTTACCCGCTGAACCTGCACGATTGCGGCCGGCATGCGGCCCCGCGTGCGGCCGATGGCCGTGGCGGGTGTCCTGTACGCGCCACAGGCGGGGAACCGCTCCGCACTCCCTCCAAGCACGGCCAAGCAGCAAAAGGCGCTGCCGGTACGTCAAGGTGCCGGCAAAACCGCACAGCTTTCGTCCGTTGGCTAGCGGTTCCCGACGGCGGCATCGCCGCCGCGATTCCCCTGGTCGGTCAAAATGATGAACTCCACGCGCCGGTTGCGCTGGCGGCCGGCCTCCGTCGCATTCGTCGCAATCGGGTGGGTTTCACCGCGCCCGAGGGTGACCATCCGGGTAGCGGGCACGCCGCGCTGGACCAGGGCACTCTTTACCGACCGGGCGCGTTGTCTGGACAGCTTCATGTTGTATTCGAATGAGCCGATCGAGTCGGTATAACCGATGATCTTGACCTGCTCCTGCGGATGCTGGTTGAGGAACTTCGCCAGGTGATTCAGCGTCGTCGCTGCGCCGGGCCGCAGTTCGGCGCTGTCGAATGCGAACAGGACGCTGCCCAGCGTCAGTACGATGCCTTCGTCAGTCTTGCGCGGATGCAATTCGGCGAGCTGTTCCTTGAGCGCCTTGATCAGCTCGTCTTGTGACTCGAGCTTCTGCTTGCTCACGTGAAGCTCCTGGCGGCGCGCAATTTCCATAATCTGCTGACGCTTTTCCTGTGCCTGCGCAACCGTGTGGCTCGCTACGCCTTCGGCGGCCTTGGCTTGTGCGATCTGGGCGCGGCGCAGGGCGATGTACGCCCAATGACTGGTGCGATCGTACGTATTGGCGTCTTCGGCTTTGTCAAGCGCGTCGCGCGCTTTCTTGAGCGATATCGGCGCGTACTCGGCAACGGACGGCTCTTGACTGGCCGCCGCGACTGCAGCTTGGGCTTTGACCAGCAGCGGATTTGACTCCGATACAGGGCCGGCACAGGCCGACAGGATCACGGCAGCCGCGGCTACAAGTAAAAAACGGGTTTTCATGGCTGTTCCTCCACGCCGTACACGCGGCTCTTGAGACGTCTGAGACCGGCCTGGACCTCCTGTGCCTGCTTTTGAGCCTGCTTGGCTTCGGCTATCGCTATCGCGAGTTGGGCGTCCACGGTGGCCTTTTGGGCCAGTTGACGGGCCTTGACATAGTCCGCGTGGGTGGGCTCTTCCTGGTTCAGCAGACGCTGCGCCTGCTGGAGTTCCTGGCGGGCGTGGTACATCTGCAACTCCGCATAGCGCGAAGCCTTGGATTCGGTGGCGGTTCCGACCGCGTACTCCGCTTGTTCGAGTGCAGCCGTGGGCGGTTCACCGGGGCCGGACGCGCAGCCGCCGAGCGCGAGCAAAGCGGTGCTCGCCAACAACACGGCCGAGAGGTTGAATCGTGCTTTCATGGGTGTTGCCTCCTCACTGAGTACTCTGGAACGTGGGAATCTTGCCTCTTGTTCGTGCTTGCCCGGCAGGAAAATCCGTGCTCCATCAAAAATATCCACCGCATCTTCCATACTGCCTGAATGGGAAACGCGATTTCAACCCCTGCCGCCACCTGAGCCGCAACCGAGCAATTGCTTGCCTCGGTGCGCTACTTGTGCCACCGCGAGCCGCGCTGCGCGGGCGAGGCGGCGGGCGAATTGCAGGCGCTTCACGCCAAGGGAAGACTTTCGCTCCCGTGGGAGGAATGCCGCACCCCCGGCCAATCTTCGCGCCGGGGGCGGGAGGATGGGTAGCGCCGGCTTGGGTCCTCAGGTCGAAGTACGGCCGAGGGATTGTCCGAGCCGGCAGACTGAACCCGGAACGAGGGTGGCGTCGAGTTTGACGGAATCATACGGGAACAGGAGGATCACGGTCGAACCGAAATTGAAACGCCCGAACTCCTCGCCGCGCTCGAATCTGGCCGGCGCCATTTCGAGATTCCATTCCTCGGGCGCGTGGCATCGCCGGCGCATGGGGCCGGTAATGCGGGTTTCCAGGCCACCTACCATGAGGGCGCCCACCATGACCAGGGCGTAGGCCGTAGCGTCGGAGGAGAACTCCAGTACCGCGCGCTCGTTGCGCGCAAACAGGCGTTCGACGCCTGCGACCGCCCACGGCCTGACCGGCCACAACCGGCCCGGAAGGTGCCGAATATGCTGGAGTTCACCTGCCAGCGGCACGTGCACCCGGTGGTAGTCGCAGGGGCGAAGATAAAGGGTAATGAAATGGCCGTTGCGGTAGCGCGCCGCAGCCTCGGCGCTGCCGAGCAGTGTCGTGGCGAAGTAACTCAGCCCCTTCGCCTGGAAAATGGTGTCCTCATAAATGCGGCCGCCGGCGCTCACGACGCCGTCCACCGGGCTTGCCACGGCGGCCGGATCGTCGGGCTGGGCGCGGGCGTCTTCCGCCAGCGCCCGCGTGAAGAAGGCATGGAAGCTGCGGTATGCGGCCGGGTCGGGCTCGGCGGCTTCGTTCAGGTTGACCTGGTAGCGGCGCACGAACCAGCGGATGAAGATTGTCGTGAGCGGTCCGGCGCGCCAGCGGGCGAAGCGGGCGCCGAGCCGCGAGAGCGCATGCTGGGGCAGGGCGGCATACAGAGCGCTGCGCAAGGAGGCCATGGCGATCCGGCAAGTGGCTGAGGGATCAATATTTTGCCAGATGGAAATACCTCGTCTTGTTAAAATGGCAAGCTGAATGCATGACAACGAGCCGCCGGTGGAATCCCTCGAGGCCCTGGACACGCGCCTGCGCACGATCCGCGACTGGTTGCGCTACGGCGCCAGCGCCTTCAACGCAGCTAAACTGAGCTTCGGGCATGGCACGGACAACGCCCTGGACGAGGCCCTGGCGCTGGTGCTGCATACCTTGCACCTCGGGCCCCCGGAGCTGGACGCGAGCTGGCTGGATGCGCGCGTCAGCGCGGCCGAGGCGGGGCGCATCCATGCGCTTTTCGAACGGCGCATCCGCGAGCGCATTCCGGCGGCCTACCTGACCCGCGAGGCCTGGTTTGCAGGGCTGCGCTTCTACGTGGACGAGCGCGTGGTGATTCCGCGCTCGCCCCTTGCCGAGCTGATCGAGGCACGGATCGAGCCGTGGCTGGCGCGTGAACCGCGACGCATTCTGGATCTGTGCTGCGGGAGCGGCTGCATCGGCATCGCCGCCGCGCTGGCGTTTCCCGAGGCCGAGGTAGTGCTCGCCGACTGCGATCCCGGCGCGCTCGAAGTCGCACAATGCAATGTGCTGGAGTACGGGCTCGAGAATCGTCTCCAGCTTGCCGAAAGCGACCTGTTCGAAGACCTGGACGAACGCCCGTTCGACCTCGTTCTCGCCAATCCGCCTTATGTGGACGAACCGGCTTATGCCGCGCTTGCACAGGAATACCGGCACGAACCGCGGACGGGGCTGGAAAGCGGCCCGTTGGGCCTGGATCATCCCCTGCGCATTCTGGCCGCCACGGCCGACCGGCTCACCGCGGGCGGCCTGTTGGTGCTGGAGGTCGGCGCGACGCAGCCCGCGCTGGAGCGCGCCCTGCCCAATCTCGACATGACCTGGGTGGAGTTCGAACGCGGCGGCGAAGGGGTGGCCGTGGTGACCCGCGAAGCGTTGATTGCCCCTGACGCGCTCGAGGTGGCGGCATGAGCGGCAACAGTTTCGGGCAGGCATTCCGTGTCACCACCTTCGGCGAAAGCCACGGTACGGCAATCGGGGCGGTGATCGACGGTTGCCCACCCGGCTTGCCGGTCGAGACCGCCGCCATCGAGGCGGAACTGGCGCGCCGGGCGACGGCGCGTTCACGCTTCGTGTCGCAGCGGCGTGAACCGGATCGGGTGGAAATCCTCTCCGGCGTGCTCGACAGCGTAAGTACCGGTACCCCGATCGCTCTGCTGATCCGCAATGCCGATGCGCGCTCGAAGGATTATGCTCGATTCCGGGACGTATTTCGTCCCGGCCATGCGGATTTCAGCTACCAGGCCAAGTACGGGCGGCGCGACTGGCGTGGCGGCGGGCGTGCCTCGGCGCGTGAAACCGCGGCACGCGTGGCGGCGGGAGCCATCGCGCGCACCCTGCTGGCCGCCGAAGGAATCGCAATTCGCGCCTGGCTGGCTGCGGTGGGCGAGCTGGAGTTCGAACGCGGCAGCGATCTCGAGGCGGGCGAATCGAATCCGTATTTTTGCCCCCAACCCGAGCGCGTGCAAGAACTCGAGGACTATCTGCAGGACATCTGGAAGGCGGGCGACTCGATCGGCGCGCGGGTCGATGTGGAGGCGACCGGCGTGCCGGCGGGGTTGGGCGAGCCGGTTTTCGACAAACTCGACGCGGCCATTGCCCAGGCGATGATGAGCATTCCCGCGGTCAAGGCGGTGGCCATCGGCGACGGATTCGAAGTCGTGCGGCAGCGCGGCAGCGAGCATCGCGATGCGATGGGACCCGCGGGATTCGGATCCAATCATGCGGGCGGCACACTCGGCGGGATTTCAAGCGGTCAGCCGATCCGCGCGAGCGTCGCCTTCAAGCCGACTTCGAGCATCCCGCAAGCGGTGGACAGCATTGACAGTGCGGGAAATCCGGCGACCGTCAAGGTGACCGGCCGGCATGACCCCTGCGTGGGCCTGCGTGCACCGCCGATCGTCGAGGCCATGCTCGCGCTGGTTCTGGCCGACCAACTGCTGCGCGACCGTGCCCAGAACTCGAAGCCGCTGAGTCGTGAGTAGGGGTGGGCCATGCCCGCGACAAGTTCTGCTCTCCCCTTGCCGACGCAAGGCGGGAAGGGGAGTTGGAGGGAATTCTTGTCGCGGGCACGGTCCGCTCCTACCGGGAAATATGTTATTATTTATCAATTAGTTACTACTAACTATGGAGGAATTAGTGAAAGAAAAATTTCATGTGGCCGTGGTCGGCGCGACCGGCGAAGTCGGCCGGACCATGCTGGATATTCTGGCGCAGCGAAAGTTTCCGATTGCCGAGTTGCATGCCCTGGCGAGCGCACGCTCCGAAGGCATGAAGCTCGATTATGGCGACGGGAAGGTAACGGTCGAAGTTCTCGACGACTTCGATTTCGAGGGAATCGACATCGTGCTGAGCTCCGCCGGCGGCTCGATTTCGAAGCAGTTTGCCCCGCGGGCGGTCGAGGCCGGAGCCGTGGTGATCGACAACACCTCCGCGTTTCGCTATGACGACGATGTGCCGCTGATCGTGCCCGAGGTCAACCCGGGCGAGGTCGAAAAGGGCCGCAAACGCGGCCTGATCGCCAATCCGAACTGCTCCACCATACAGTTGGTGGTGGCACTCAAGCCGATTTACGATGCCGTAGGCATCGAACGTATCAATATCGCAACGTACCAGTCCGTTTCCGGCGGCGGCAAGAAGGGCATCGAGGAGCTGGCGGAGCAATCGGCGCGGCTTCTCAACGGTCAGGATTTCGAGGCGAAGGTGCACCCCAAACAGATCGCCTTCAATATTCTGCCGCACATCGACGAATTCCAGGACAACGGCTACACCCGCGAAGAAATGAAGCTGGTGTGGGAAACCCGCAAGATCCTCGGGGATCAGTCGATTCTCGTGAACCCCACGGCGGCGCGCGTCCCGGTCTTCTACGGCCATTCCGAGGCGGTGCATCTGGAAACGGAGGAAAAACTTTCGGCCGACGGAGCCCGCAAGCTGCTGTCCGCTTCGCCGGGCATCATCGTGCTCGACGAACGCAAGGCCGGCGGGTACGCCACCGCGGTGACCGAAGGCGCACAAAATGACGCCGTGTACGTGAGCCGCATCCGCGAGGATCTGACCCATCCCCGGGGGCTGGATTTCTGGGTGGTGAGCGACAACATTCGAAAGGGCGCGGCGCTCAACAGCGTGCAGATTGCCGAATTGCTGGTGGCACCGTAACGACCCGCAGCTTTTGAATTTACAGGGCCTTGGGAACGAAAGGCTCGGAATATTCAAAGTTTTGCGCTATAGTACGCGCAGATATGGCTATGTTCGACAATTTCCGGCGTGCCGGGCACCTGATGCGCCGGGATCATTGCTGGAAGATGGAGTAGCAGCGATGCAGAAACGAATCATGCACATGGCGGGTGCGGGTGTAATCCTGATGCTGGCAATCACGCTCCCCGGATCCGCTTGGGCGTTGGGATTGGGCCAAATTCAGTCCGATACGCACATTGGGCAAACACTCGAAGCGCGTATCCCGATACTGGTCAATAATCAGAACAACCTCCAGGGCCTGCGGGTCGGTCTGGCAAGCCCGGACGCCTACAAACGGGCAGGGCTGGAATTGTCCGACTATCTGTATACGCTCGAGTTCGCGATCAAGCAGTCTGCGTCGGGCCCCTATGTGCTGGTCACCTCGCCACAGTCGGTGAAGATGCCGTTTCTCAATATTTTGGTGCGTGCACGCTGGACGAGCGGCGAGGTAACGCGTCAGTACACATTGCTGTTGAACCCTCCGGTTTTCGCCAGTGCACAGAATCAGGCCGCGAAGACGGCGCCGGTGCAGCCGGTCGAAAGCGGTTCCGAAACGGCGCAGCAGATTTTACGACCCACGCAACAGGCCTCCGGGCAACCGGACACGGAAGCCGGCGCGGCCGGCACCGCTGCCCGGACCCCGGTTGAAAGCTACGGCCCGGTCCGGCGCGGCGATACCCTGTGGGGCATCGCGAGCCGGTTGCACGGCTCGGCGGGCGTCGGCGTGAATCAGATGATCATCGCCATCTATCGCGCGAACCCCCAGGCGTTCTCCGGCAACATCAACCGGCTCAAGGCGGGGGCCGTGCTCAAGGTGCCCACGCGGGAGCAGATCACGCAGGTCCCAAGCCGTGTGGCCACTTCGCAAATCAGGAGCCAGAACCAAAGCTGGAGGGCTTTCAAGGCAGGCCGCGACGAGACCGCGCGTCTTGCCTCGAACACGCAGGGGGAGGGCAGCTTTTCGGGTCGGATAGAGTCCTCGAGAGCGGCGGCGCAACCGGCGGCCGGCAACCAGGAAACGGCCGCTTCCACCACTGAATCAGGCACAGGATCAGGCACTGGATCAGGCGCCGGGACGAATTCGGCTGCCGGCGGCGAGGTCGTACTCACCGCGCCGCGTGTGACCGAAAATGTCAGCGGTGCTCCGGGCGGCGAACCATCCGGTTCCGAAGCCGCTTCCCAAGAGGCGGCCAATGCGGGGCAGACGGCTGCGGCCGGCGCCGGCCTCGCTTCCGCGGGCAGCATGACCGGCGATCAAACCCTGACCGACCAGGCAGGGGAAGCTGCGGGGAATGCGACCGGGAAAGCCGCCAGCAGCGGCGGTCCGCTCAAGGTCCATAACGCCGAGTTGGCGGCCTTGACAAGCGGGCAAAGTGCTGCCCAAAACCTGCAGTCTGGAACGGAGCCGCAACAGGCAACCGGCGTGCAGACGGCCGCCGTGGCGGCGGTAGCCGCCGGGCAGCAGAGCGGCGAAAGCAAGGCAGCCGAGCAAAACGCAGCGCAGCAGCCGACGGCCGGCGGGATGCCGGCTGTCGATACCGCGAGCAGCACCGGTGCGGGCAATCCAGGGGCCGCCCGCGGCGAGGAACCGGGCATTGTCCTGCAATGGCTGACATCTCCGAAGGGGTGGATTGTCATCGCCCTGATCGTGATCCTGCTGGTACTGGTTCTGGTTTTGCTGCTGCGGCGGCGCAGCGCCGGGAACCAATGGTCGGCACAGGAAAGCGACGCGTCTGGCCGCGAGCCGGACGATGAGGCCGAGCGCGAGAGCGATGAGCATGAATGGGAGCCGGTAAGCGAGGAAAGGCTCGATGACGATGAGGTTCGGGCCGGCGCGATCGTGGGCGCGGACCAGGACGACGAACGTGATGAGGACGACTTGATGGGAGACTACCCCGAGACGGAGCAGTCACGGGAAGAGGCTGACGCCGAGGTGGCCGATGCCTTGGTCGAGGCCGATTTTCACGCGGGCAGCGGCGACCATGCCGGTGCAGCGCGCAGCCTGGAAAGGGCCCTGAGCTACGCCCCGGAACGCGACGATTTGCGGCTGCGACGGATGGAAGAGCTCTACGCGTCCGCCGATGGCGAAGGGTTTCTCGAGGAAGCCGGGGTCTTGCACGCACGGATATCCGAGACCAGCGCCGACTGGCAGGCGGTGGTTGTCATGGGGCGGCAGTTGCTTCCCCGCGAGGCATTGTTCATGAATGAAGAGGAACGAGCAAGGGCCCGGCCCGAGGATGCGGCCGAGACGGAAGGAGAAGCCTCCGGGCTCGACTTCGAGCAGGAACTGGATCAGCTTACGCGCACCGAACCGTCGCCAGGGCTCCAGGATGACTTCGAGGAAACGCTGGGGGAACTGTCCACCATGATTGAAACCTATATGCCCGAAGATGGCTCGATTCCGGCGGAATTGCAGGCAACACAGGGCGAGAAACTTGCCGGGCAAAGGCGGCCTGAATTGGAGGGTACGATCTCGCCGGGCGAGGATGACGAGATGCTGGAGCTGGAGCCGCGCGAAGCGCTCGATAGCGACGCGGAAGCGAACCGGGACGCCGACCCCGAAGACCCGCAAGGGGCTTCCGGACCGGGCGACCAGGCCGATTTCCAGGAAAGACACCACCAGAGCAATGTGTTGATGCACCTCGAGTTGGCGCGTTCCTACCTGGACATGGGGGATCGCTACGCCGCCCGTGAAATGCTCAAGGACGTGCTGGACAGCGGCGACGATGCGCAGCGCGAGGAGGCGAGAAAATTGCTGGACGAACTTGATGCGGAGCGCGAAGACACCGACTCCACGGACGGTTCCATCGAACCGGCAGGAGACGAAATCGAACCGGCAGGAGACGAAGACGACCTGGAGTTGACGCTGGAAGACGAAGGCTCCGACGAGTCGATCCACGGCGATGGTGAATTCGACAACTCGCTTGATCTGGCCCGCGCCTATATCGAAATGGGAGATCAGGAATCGGCGCGCAACGTGCTCGAGGAGATCCTGGACTCGAATAGCGAGACGCAGCGTCAGGCTGCCCGGGAGCTGCTGGCCACCATGGAGACGTGAGGCGCCTTCTCAACGCGTAGCGGTTGGAATCGAATATGACGGCAGCGGGTTTGTCGGCTGGCAACGGCAAGCCTCTGGCCGCAGCGTTCAGGCGGAAGTCGAAAAGGCCCTGACGCGAATCGCCGCCGAACCGGTTCAGGTGGTGACTGCCGGCCGCACCGATGCCGGCGTGCATGCCCTGATGCAGGTCGCGCATTTCGACACAACTAAGGCTCGTGCCGAACACCATTGGGTTCTCGGCGCCAACCGGCATTTGCCCGGCGACATTGCACTGCATTGGGCACGCGGCGTTGCGGACGAATTTCATGCACGCTTCAGCGCGGTGGCGAGATGCTACCGCTACGGCATCCGTGAGAGTCGCACACGCCCGGTTTTGCAGCGCAAGCGTTGCGCATGGGTGACCGCAAGGCTCGATCTTGATGCGATGCGGGAGGGTGCGAAATATCTGGAAGGCGAACAGGATTTCAGTGCCTTTCGCGCCGCCGGCTGTCAGGCGCGGTCGCCCACGCGCACGTTGTCGCGCATCGAGTTGTGGCGCGATTCCGGCATGCTGTTCGTGGAAGTCGAAGCCAACGCCTTTCTGCAGCACATGGTGCGCAATATGGTGGGGTCGCTGATTCTGGTCGGCCGCGGGCGAAAACAACCCGCATGGATGGGGGAAGTGCTGGCCGGCCGTGATCGCCGCCGGGCCGGGCCGGCCGCCCCGCCGCAGGGATTGACCCTGGTCGGGATTGCCTATCCGGAGCGCTTTGGCCTGCCCGGGCAAAAACCTCTTTTGTCATCAGAATTCACGCAAGATTAAAA
>JAKDMP010000098.1 GCA_030452225.1 Gammaproteobacteria bacterium | reverse complement strand
GTGGGCGCCGGTGTCGTCTCCAGGATCATCAAGTAGGAGCGGGCCATGCCCGCGATAGGGGTGAAGCTGCTGCTGCGCGGGCAGGGCGAGGAGTAATGCAGAAGCGGGCCATGCCCGCGAAACAGCGAGCGATCGACAGGCCAGTAGCTCAATTGGCAGAGCAGCGGTCTCCAAAACCGCAGGTTGGGGGTTCAAGTCCCTCCTGGCCTGCCACAGTGACACGGATGTGAAAGGACAAGGATGGCGGTAAAACCGAAAATCGAGACGCACACCAGCCCGCTCGATGTGGTCAAGCTTGGTGTGGCGGTCGTGCTGCTCGTCTTTGGCGTCGGAACGTTTTACTACTACGGTACGCATCCGCTGGTGTACGGCGGGGAGGTGCACGAGATTTCGACCACCATTCGCTTGGTGGTCATGCTGGCGGCAATTGCCCTGGCGATCGTCGCGGCACGTTTCAGCGGTCCGGGGGCAAGCGCCTGGCGATACCTGATGAGCTCGCGGGGCGAATTGCAACGCGTCGTCTGGCCGAGCCGCCAGCAGACCATTCAGACCACCATAGCCGTCATCGTCATGGTGATTTTGCTGGGCGTGTTCATGTGGGTGGTGGACCTCATCGTGAAATGGGGTTTGGGCGGTATTACCGGCACTTGAGCTCGGGCAGGGCTTGTCAGGGTATTTGCAAACCGGCATGGGAACAACCGAAGTTATGGCAATGAATTGGTATGTAGTGCACGCTTACAGCGGCTTCGAGCGCAAGGTCAAACAGGCGCTCGCCGCTCGTATCGAGCATGAGGGCATGAAGGAGAGCTTTGGCGAAATCCTGATTCCCACCGAAGAAGTCGTGGAAATGAAGGGCGGCAAGCGGCGCAAGACCGAGCGCAAGTTCTTTCCCGGCTATGTGTTGGTGGAAATGGAGATGAACGACGAAACCTGGCACCTGGTGAAAAGTGTGCCCAAGGTAATGGGCTTCGTCGGCGGCACCAGCGACAAGCCGGCACCAATTCCGGCCGGGCAGGCCGAGGCGGTGCGGGAGCAAATGCGCGAAGGCGCGGACAAGCCGCGTCCGAAGGTGCTGTTCGAGGTGGGCGAAGTCGTTCGTGTCATCGACGGCCCGTTCAATGATTTCAGCGGCGTGGTCGAAGAAGTCAATTATGACAAGAATCGCCTGCGCGTGGCGGTGTCCATCTTCGGCCGGTCCACTCCGGTCGAACTTGGTTTTACCGAGGTCGAGAAGGCTTAGGACGGGTATCAGGGATCGGGAGCCGGTCAGAGTGACAACGGGGAGCCGGCTGACTGGAGTCGGCGTTACCACCCATCAAACATGGAGGATAGTTCGAAATGGCAAGAAAGGTTCAGGCATATATCAAGCTGCAGGTGCCTGCCGGACAGGCGAATCCGAGCCCGCCGGTGGGCCCGGCGCTCGGCCAGCATGGCGTGAATATCATGGAGTTCTGCAAGGCGTTCAATGCACAGACGCAGCAGCTGGAGCAGGGGTTGCCGGTCCCGGTGGTGATTACCGTTTACACGGATCGCAGCTTCACCTTTATCACCAAGACGCCGCCCGCGGCGGTACTGCTGCGCAAGGCCGCCGGCGTTAAAAAGGGCAGCGCCGAGCCCAACCGCGACAAGGTGGGCAAGGTTACGCGCGCGCAGCTCGAGGAGATCGCGAACACCAAGGAGCCGGATATGAATGCGGCGGAGCTGGATGCGGCGGTACGTACCATCGCCGGTACGGCGCGCAGCATGGGACTCGAAGTGGAGGGCGTCTGAGATGGCAATGAACAAGCGGCAAAAGGCGATTGCGGAAAAGATCGAAGAAGGGCGCGTGTACTCGCTCGAGGAAGCTTGCGAACTTCTCAAGTCCCTGCCGCGGGCGAAGTTCACCGAATCGGTGGACGCCGCGGTCAATCTCGGCGTGGATCCGCGAAAATCCGACCAGGTCGTACGCGGCGCTTCGGTGCTGCCGCACGGGAGAGGCAAGACGGTGCGCGTCGCCGTGTTCACCTCCGAGGGCCCGAACGCCGACAAGGCCAGGGAGGCCGGCGCGGACATCGTCGGGCTCGAGGATCTGGCCGAAAAGGTGAAGGCGGGAGAGATGAATTTTGACGTTGTCATCGCCACGCCCGATGCCATGCGCGTCGTCGGCCAGCTCGGACCGGTCCTGGGGCCACGCGGGCTGATGCCGAACCCCAAGGTGGGGACGGTGACCGCGGACGTCGAAACCGCCGTCAGCCAGGCCAAGGCCGGCCAGGTGCGTTACCGCACCGACAAGGCGGGCATCGTGCACTGCCCGATCGGCAACATGGATTTTGAAATATCCGCCCTGAAGGAGAACCTGGCCACGCTTCTCGCGGACCTGCTGAGGTCGAAGCCGGCGTCTTCCAAGGGCGTGTACATGAAAAAAGTCACGGTCTCCAGCACCATGGGGCCGGGACTCACGATCGATCACACCGCGCTGTCGTAGGTGTGGGCGTAGGCGGCCTGCAAGGCCGTCGTACTGCGGCCGATCACGGAATCGGCCCGTCAAAGACCGCAGGTGCCGAGGCGAGAGATTGCCGACGCTTAATGAAAGGTCCGCTTTTGGCCTGCGCAGACGACTCCCGAGTCATGAGCTTGGTGTCGTCAGCGGGTTCGCAACACCGGTTGCGGGCTCGAAGTGAAGCAACCAGGCTGGAGGTATACATGCCGCTACAGTTGGAAGAGAAACAGGCTCTGGTGGCCGAGGTCAACGCCGTCGCGGGCGAGGCACTTTCATGCGTCGGTGCCGACTACCGCGGCCTCACGGCGGGCGACATGGACGCACTGCGAAAGCAGGCGCGCACCTCGAACGTCTACGTGAAGGTGGTCAAGAACTCGCTGGCCAAAAGAGCTCTGGAAGGCACCGAATTCGAATGCATGAATTCGACGCTTGCCGGACCGCTGGTACTCGCCTTCTCGAAAGAGGAGCCGGGCGCGGCCGCACGAATCTTTCGCGACTTTGCAAAGGAGAACGAGAGCCTCAACGTGACCACGCTGGCCATCCATGGCCGGCTGCTCGCGGCGAGCGAACTCGATCGCGTCGCAAGCTTGCCGACGCGCGAAGAGGCGCTCGCCAGGCTTGCCGGTACGCTCCTTGCGCCGGTCGGCAAATTCGTGCGTACGCTGGCCGAGCCCAACGCGAAGTTGACGCGTACGCTGGCGGCGGTTCGTGACCAGAAACAGGCGGCCTGAGCGGTAACGCACAGGTCAATCGATACCCTTTTGTTTTAAATCGAGTGAATCGGGAGTAAATCATGGCAGTCAAGCAGGAAGAAATCCTGGAAACCATTTCCAAAATGACGGTGATGGAGGTCGTGGACCTCGTGGCCGCGATGGAAGAGAAGTTTGGCGTTTCCGCGGCCGCTCCGGTGGCCGTAGCGGCGGGCGCCGGCGGCGACGGCGGCGAAGCGGCCGCCGAGGAGAAGACGGAATTCGACGTCGTCCTCAAGAGCTTTGGCGGCAACAAGGTGGCCGTCATCAAGGCGGTGCGCGCGATCACGGGCCAGGGCCTCAAGGAGGCCAAGGACACCGTCGAAGGCGCGCCGAACACCATCAAGGAAGGCGTTGCGAAGGACGAAGCGGAAAAGCTCAAAAAGGACCTGGAGGAAGCGGGAGCAGAAGTCGAGGTCAAGTAATCCGACTTTTGATTTCCCGAGAGAACGTCGCGACCCGGAGCCATTCGGGCCGCGCGTTCGCGTTGTCTTGCGGCGCGTGCCCAAACACGTGCTCGTGGAGCGGCCGATGAAATCGGCGAGGTGATACACATGGCGTACTCATTTACGGAAAAAAAGCGTATTCGCAAGGACTTCGGCAAGTCGCGGGCCATTCTTCCCGTGCCTTACCTGCTTGCGATACAACTTGACTCTTATCGTGAGTTTCTACAGCTCGGGAAACCGGCGGACAAGCTCGAGAACGCGGGCCTGCATGCTGCACTCGGCTCGGTGTTCCCGATCGAGAGCTTCAGCGGCAATGCCGGGCTCGAGTATGTCGACTACGAGATCGGCGAGCCCGTGTTTACGGTGCGGGAATGCCAGATACGCGGCTTGACCTATGCCGCCGCGTTGCGGGTGAAAGTGCGCTTGGTGTTTTACGAGAAGCAGCGCAAGGAGCGCAAGGTCAAGGATATGCGCGAGCAGGAAGTCTACCTTGGCGAGCTTCCGCTGATGACCGAAAACGGCACCTTCGTCGTGAACGGCACCGAGCGGGTGGTTGTCTCCCAGTTGCACCGCTCGCCGGGCGTGTTTTTCGACCACGATCGCGGCAAGGGCCATTCTTCCGGGAAACTCCTGTTTTCTGCGCGCGTCATCCCCTATCGCGGGTCCTGGCTCGATTTCGAGTTTGACCCCAAGGATTGCCTGTTTACGCGCATCGATCGTCGCCGCAAGCTTCCGGCCACCATTTTGCTGCGTGCGCTTGACTACGACAACGAACAGATGCTGGAGATGTTCTACGAGCACGACGTGCTGTTGTTCAAGAACGACGAAATACACCTCGAGCTGGTGCCAGAGAGGTTGCGCGGCGAAATCGCTGCCTTCGACATCAAATCGGGCAAAAAAACGCTGGTCGAGGAAGGGCGCCGCATTACGGCACGCCACATCCGCGACATGGAGAAGGCCAAGCTCGACGACCTGGTGGTGCCGCCCGAATATGTGTACGGGAAGGTGCTGGCGCGCGACGTGGTCGATACCGGGACCGGTGAGTTGATTGCATCGGCAAACACCGCGCTCGATCAGGAACTGATCGGCACCCTGATGGAGAAGGGCGTGCAGAGCGTGCCCGTGTTGTTTGTCAATGACCTGAACCGCGGCGCCTATGTTTCCGATACGCTCAGGCTCGATCCGACCACTTCGAAAATCGAGGCGCTGGTCGAGATCTACCGCATGATGCGCCCGGGCGAGCCGCCCACCAAGGAGGCCGCGGAGCAGCTTTTCGAGCACCTGTTTTTCAGTGACGAACGCTACGACCTGTCGGTGGTCGGGCGGATGAAGTTCAACCGCCGACTCGACCGGGAGGAATTCACCGGCCCCGGCGTGCTGACGACGGACGATATTACCGACGTCATTCGTGAGTTGATATCCATTCGCGACGGTCAGGGGCAGACCGACGACATCGATCATCTGGGCAATCGGCGCGTGCGCAGCGTGGGCGAAATGGCGGAGAACGCCTTTCGCATCGGGCTGGTGCGCGTGGAACGTGCCGTGCGCGAGCGCCTCGCCATCGCCGAATCCGAGGGGCTCATGCCGCAGGATCTGATCAATGCCAAGCCGGTCGCGGCGGCCATGAAGGAATTCTTCGGCTCGAGCCAGCTCAGCCAGTTCATGGATCAGAACAATCCGATCTCCGAGGTGACGCACAAGCGGCGTGTCTCGGCGCTGGGGCCGGGCGGCCTGACGCGCGAGCGTGCCGGCTTCGAGGTGCGCGACGTGCACGCGACGCACTACGGGCGTATCTGCCCGATCGAGACGCCGGAAGGGCCGAATATCGGTCTCATCAATTCCCTCTCGGTGTTTGCACGAACCAACGAATACGGTTTTCTGGAGACGCCTTACCGCAAGGTCGAAAATGGCAAGGTGACCGACAAGATCGAATACCTGTCGGCGATCGAAGAGGGCAATTTCTACATCGCGCAGGCGAACGCCAAACTGGGTACGAAGGGGGAGTTCCTGGATGACCTGGTGTCCAGTCGTCACCAGAGCGAGTTCACGCTGACTTCCTCCGAGCGCATCGATTACATCGACGTGTCGCCGATGCAGACCGTCTCGGTGGCGGCCTCGCTGGTACCCTTCCTGGAGCACGATGACGCCAACCGTGCTCTCATGGGCGCGAACATGCAGCGTCAGGCCGTGCCCACCCTGCGTGCGGAAAAGCCACTCGTGGGCACCGGCATGGAACGCGTCGTGGCCGTGGATTCGGGCGTGACCGTGATCGCGCACCGCGGCGGACGGGTCGATTCGGTCGACGCATCGCGCATTGTGGTGCGCGTGGCCGACGATGAAACCCAGCCCGGCGAGCCCGGCGTGGATATCTATCGGCTCACCAAATACATGCGTTCCAACCAGAACACCTGCATCAACCAGCGTCCGCTGGTACAGGCCGGCGACACGATCGCGCGCGGCGATGTGCTCGCCGACGGCCCGTCCACCGATACCGGCGAGCTGGCGCTGGGCCAGAACATGCGGGTCGCCTTCATGCCCTGGAACGGCTACAACTTCGAGGACTCCATCCTCATCTCGGAGCGCGTGGTCGAGGAGGATCGTTTCACCACGATCCATATCGAAGAGATGACCTGTAACGCGCGGGACACCAAGCTGGGTTCCGAGGAAGTCACCGCCGACATTCCGAATGTGAGCGAATCGGCGCTCGCCAACCTCGACGAGTCCGGGGTTGCCTTCGTGGGCGCCGAGGTCAAGTCGGGCGACATTCTGGTGGGCAAGGTCACGCCCAAGGGCGAAACTCAGCAAACGCCGGAAGAAAAACTCCTCAGGGCGATCTTCGGGGACAAGGCCTCCGATGTGAAGGATACCTCGCTCAGGGTGCCCTCGGGGATGGACGGCACGGTGATCGACGTGCAGGTATTCACGCGCGACGGTGTAACCAAGGATGCACGCGCGCTTGATATCGAAGAGGCTGCCATTGACCGGGTGCGCAAGGACCTGCAGGACGAGCGGCGCATTTTCGAGAACGACGTCTATGACCGGCTCGAAACGCTGCTGATCGGCAAAACCGCGGAAGGCGGCCCGGGCAAGCTCAAGGCAGGCACCAGAATCAGCAAGAGCTATCTCGATGAACAGGACCGCAAGAAGTGGTTCCAGATTCGCCTTCGAAGCGAGGAGGCGAATCGCCAGCTCGAGGCCGAGCAGGACTACCTCAAGCGCCAGGAAAAGGCCTTTACCCAGCGGTTCGAGGATCAGAAGAAAAAGCTGACCGCGGGGGACGATCTACCGCCCGGTGTGCTGAAGATGGTCAAGGTATTTCTCGCCGTCAAACGGCGCGTCCAGCCCGGCGACAAGATGGCGGGGCGCCACGGCAACAAGGGTGTTGTCTCGCGCATCGTCCCGGCCGAAGACATGCCCTACATGGCCGACGGAAATCCCGTGGACATCGTTCTGAACCCGCTCGGCGTGCCGTCCCGAATGAATATCGGGCAGGTACTCGAGACGCATCTGGGCTGGGCGGCCAAGGGTATCGGCGAGCGCATTGGCGAGATGCTCGACCAGCAGGCGAAGATCGCTGATGTCAGGAAATTCCTCGATCGCGCCTACAGCGAGGGCCGGGGCATCAAGGCGGACCTCGATTCGCTCAACGATGCGGAATTGATCGAGCTTGCCAACAATCTGCGCGACGGTCTGCCGACCGCGACGCCGGTCTTCGACGGCGCCCAGGAGGACGAGATCAAGGCCCTCCTGAAGCTGGCTGGCCTGCCCGAAAACGGCCAGACCACGCTCTTCGATGGGCGTACCGGCGATGCCTTCGAGCGCCCGGTGACGGTGGGCTACATGTACATGCTCAAACTGCATCACCTGGTGGACGACAAGATGCACGCGCGTTCGACCGGCCCGTATTCGCTCGTGACGCAGCAGCCGCTGGGCGGCAAGGCCCAGTTCGGCGGCCAGCGTTTCGGCGAAATGGAGGTGTGGGCGCTGGAAGCCTACGGCGCCGCCTACACGCTGCAGGAAATGCTTACGGTCAAGTCCGACGACGTGGTTGGCCGTACGCAGATGTACAAGAATCTCGTCGATGGCGAGCACCGCATGGAGGCCGGGATGCCCGAGTCGTTCAACGTGCTCTCCAAGGAGATTCAGGCGCTGGGCATCAACGTCACGCTGGAATCCGTCGACGACCTGGAGCATTGAGCGCCGTGCGGATTTCACGAATGCAACCGCAGAGCACGCAAGGCCGGAACATTCGGTTCCCCTCCGTGAACCCTGTGTCCTCTGCGGTGAATCCGGATTCAGATCCGGAATTTGGTGATTATTTAACCGATCGGTCCCGAATTGTCGGGCAGGAGAGGTCATGAAAGAGTTTATGCAGCTTTTCAAACAACCGGGCAAGACCCAGGATTTCGATGCGATCCGCGTGGGGCTCGCCTCGCCGGAGACGATTCGCTCCTGGTCCTGGGGCGAGGTCAAAAAGCCGGAGACGATCAACTACCGTACCTTCAAGCCCGAGCGCGACGGCCTGTTTTGCGCGCGCATCTTCGGGCCGACCAAGGACTACGAATGTCTTTGCGGCAAGTACAAGCGCCTCAAGCACCGCGGCGTGGTGTGCGAGAAGTGCGGCGTGGAGGTGACCACCGCCAAGGTGCGCCGCGAGCGCATGGGGCATATCGATCTGGCGAGCCCGGTCGCGCATATCTGGTTTTTGAAATCCCTGCCCTCGCGCATCGGCCTGATGCTGGACATGACGCTGCGCGAACTCGAGCGAGTGCTCTATTTCGAGGCCTATATCGTCGTCGACCCGGGCATGACGCCTCTGGAAAGCTGCCAGATTCTCAGCGAAGAGCAGTATTACGAGGCCATCGAAGAGCATGGCGACGGATTCGATGCGCGCATGGGGGCCGAGGCGGTCCGCGATCTGCTGGCCGGCATGGAACTCAAGGAGGAAGTCGTCAAGCTGCGCCAGGCCCTGGCGGAGACGCGCTCCGAAACCAAGTCCAAGCGCATCACCAAGCGCCTGAAACTCATGGAAGCCTTCCTGTCCTCCGGCAACCGCCCGGAATGGCTGGTGCTGAAGGTGCTTCCGGTTTTGCCGCCGGACCTGCGCCCGCTGGTGCCGCTCGACGGCGGCCGGTTCGCGACCTCGGATCTCAACGATCTGTACCGGCGTGTAATCAATCGCAACAATCGTTTGAAGCGCCTGCTGGAACTCAAGGCACCCGACATCATCGTGCGCAACGAGAAGCGCATGCTGCAGGAGTCGGTGGATTCGCTCCTGGACAACGGTCGGCGCGGTCGTGCCGTGACCGGCAGCAACCGGCGCGCGCTCAAATCGCTCGCCGACATGATCAAGGGCAAGCACGGGCGTTTCCGCCAGAACCTGCTCGGCAAGCGCGTCGACTACTCCGGCCGCTCGGTCATCG
>JAKDMP010000097.1 GCA_030452225.1 Gammaproteobacteria bacterium | reverse complement strand
CTCCCGACCGCCTGGTTCGTAGCCAGGTACTCTATCCAACTGAGCTACGGGCGCGAGTGGCGTATTATCGCGGTTTTGGTGGGCGCAGGTCAATCTGGAAGCGGGAATTCGTGCCCGCGGTCTCGCCCTTCGAACCGCGCATCACCGCAAAGGTCCGACAACCGCCCAAGCGACTCCTGCCGGCGTAGGAGCGGCCCATGGCCGCGACAACCAGGCCTAAATTGTTGCCCATTCCCTTGAGCTGTCCGCCAAATCGAAGAGGACGTCGCAATCTGGCCTATGCTATGGGTCGCAGGCATGGCCTGCTCCTACTTGGGAGGAAATGGCGGAGAGGGAGGGATTACTCGCTTCGCTCGCCCTTCGGGTCGCGCGCCGCTTCGCGCCGCACGATGTGATCCGCCTGCGGCGGATCGCTCGAACCCTGCGTGTCCAACTTCGAGGGTTCGAACCCCATCACAATGATTTACACAAAAGCGGCTCTGCGAGCCACTTTCGTGCAAATGGCGGAGAGGGAGGGATTCGAACCCTCGAAGGGCGTTAGCCCTTACTCCCTTAGCAGGGGAGCGCCTTCGACCTCTCGGCCACCTCTCCACAATGGGTAAATTCTATCGGTTCCGTGCCGCTTCCCGGACGACGGGCCTCGCGGCCCGTTGCAGGGGAGCGCGTTACTCCGGCCAGCCACATAGAGACACAAAATTCTAACAGAGCCCTCGATCCAGCTCCGGTTGCAGGAGCGCCCCATGGGCGCGACACACCTCGCAGAATTCAATCGTTTCGATCGCGCGCATGGCGCGCACCTACGAGCGAGAGAGGCGAGATTTGATCCAGGCGGGAACGGCGGTGAGGGCATCGTCGAGCCCGGCGGGATCGGTGCCGCCGGCCTGGGCAAAATCGGGCCGTCCACCGCCGCGGCCACCGACTTTGCCGGCGACCTCGTTGACCAGCTCTCCGGCGGGCAAACGCTTGGCAAGATCTTTCGTCACACCCGCCGCGAGACGCACCTTGCGCCCCTCCACGGCAGCAAGAAGGATCGCCGAAGTGCCGAGTTTGTCCTTGAGTCGATCCACGGCGGCGCGCAAGGCCTTGGCATCGGCGCCGTCGAGCCGTGCGGCGAGAACCTTGCAGCCTTCGACTTCGACCGCGCCGTCGGCAAGATCGCCGCCGGCTCCACCGGCAAGCTGGCCGCGAAGTTCGGCGAGTTCCTTCTCCTGTCCGCGGGCGCGTTCGGCAAGCCGGCGTACACGCCCGGCAATATCCCCGCGCCCGGCCTTGACTAGCGCGGCAATCTCGGCAAGCTGCGCTTCCTCCGCGCGCAGGTAATCGAGCACTCCCGTTCCGGTGACGGCCTCGATGCGGCGCACTTCCGCGGCGATACCCGTTTCGGCCGTGATCTTGAACAGCCCGATGCCGCCGGTGCGGGCCACGTGCGTGCCGCCGCAGAGTTCGGTGGAAAAATTGCCGAAGCGCATGACACGCACTCTGTCGCCGTACTTTTCGCCGAAAAGGGCCATGGCGCCGGCGGCCAGCGCTTCGTCATAGGGCATCTCGCGCACGTCGGCGGCGCGGTTGGCACGAATCTCGGCGTTGACGAGATCCTCGATTTCGCGCAACTCTTCCGGCTGCAGCGCCTGCGGGTGGGAAAAGTCGAAACGCAGCCGATCGGGCGCCACCAGCGAGCCCTTCTGGGTGACGTGCGCGCCGAGAATCTGCCGGAGCGCGGCATGCAACAGATGGGTTGCGGAATGGTTGCGTACGGTCGCGGCACGCCGTTCGGCATCCACTTCGGCGCGAAGCTCCTCGCCCACGACGAGTGTTCCGGTTTCGAGCCGACCGATATGCACATGCGCTTCGCCTCGCTTTTGCGTGTCGCCAACGATAAAACGGACGCCGTCGGCAACCAGTTCTCCGGCGTCTCCCACCTGACCGCCGGCCTCTGCATAAAACGGCGTACGCTCGAGCACGACCAGCCCTTCCTCGCCCGCCTGAAGTTGCTCGACCGGCTCGACATCGTGAAACAGCGCACTCACCCGCGCCGTTCCCGCCAGAAGCTCGTATCCGGAAAACTCGCTGCGGGCATCCACCTCGATCCGCTTGCTGTAATCGGCGCCGAAACGACTCGACGCGCGCGCGCGTTCGCGTTGCGCCTCCATTTCGCATTCGAACCCGGCCATATCCACCGTCAGACCGCGCTCGCGCGCAATGTCGGCCGTCAGGTCCACGGGGAAACCGTAGGTGTCGTACAGCCTGAAGGCGGTCGCGCCGCCGATTTCCTTCCCCGCGAGACCGGCAATGGCTTCATCGAGCAACCGCATGCCGGTATCGAGCGTTTCGGCGAAGCGTTTTTCTTCCCGGAGCACGGCTTGCTCGATCTTTTTTTGTTGCCGGGTCAATTCCGGATAGGCCTCGCCCATCTCCCCGACCAGCGGCGCGACGAGTTCGTGAAAGAAAGGCCGCGTCTGCCCAAGCTTGTAGCCGTGACGGATGGCGCGGCGCATGATGCGGCGCAGCACGTAGCCGCGGCCCTCGTTGGACGGCACCACGCCGTCGGCAATGAGAAAAGCCGTCGCGCGGATGTGATCGGTGATCACCTTGAGCGAATTGGCGTGCAAATCCTTCGTATCGGTCGATTTCGCAGCCGCGGCAATGAGGCACTGGAAAAGATCGATGTCGTAGTTCGAGTGCACGCCCTGCAGGACGGCGGCGATGCGCTCGAGGCCCATGCCGGTATCCACGCACGGCTTGGGCAGCGACGTGAGCGTGCCGTCGGCGTCGCGGTCGAACTGCATGAAAACGAGGTTCCAGATTTCGACGAAACGGTCGCCGTCATCGTCTTCCGATCCGGGCGGCCCGCCCTCGAGTTCCGGACCGTGATCGTAGAAGACTTCGGTGCACGGCCCACAGGGACCGGTGTCCGCCATCTGCCAGAAATTGTCCGAGGCGAAGGGCGCGCCCTGGTTGTCACCGATTCGCACAACCCGCTCTTCGGGCACGCCGATGTGCCGCACCCAAAGGTTCCAAGCCTCGTCGTCCGTCTCGTACACGCTCACCCAGAGCTTTTCGGCAGGCAGGCCGAGGGCATCCGTCAGCAATTCCCAGGCCCACTCGATGGCTTCGCGCTTGAAGTAATCGCCGAACGACCAGTTGCCGAGCATCTCGAAGAAGGTGTGGTGGCGTGCGGTGTAGCCGACATTCTCCAGATCGTTGTGCTTGCCGCCCGCCCGCAGGCAGCGCTGCACGTCGACGACGCGCGCCGCCGGCGGCCCGGTCTGACCCAGAAACGCTTCCTTGAACGGCACCATCCCGGCATTGGTGAACAACAGCGTCGGATCGTTTTGCGGAACGAGCGGAGCCGACGGCACGACGCGGTGCCCACGCTCGGAGAAGAAGTCCAGGAAGCTCTGGCGGATTTCTTTGGTCTTCATGGGTCAGTCAACACGCCGCAACTAATGACGCAATCGGCCGGTAAAGTGGAAATTGTACTGCCTGCGCCCCGATCGGGCGGCCTGCGTGCCGAATTCAATCGCCGCGAAGAACGCGAGCAATGTGGGCGGCGGCGTAGCCGCGCCGTTCGAGGTAGCGCGCCTGGCGGGCCCGCTCCTCGTACCTTGTCGGCAAGGGCGCCCCGAAATGACGCGTCCGGGCCGCTTCCGCGCGCCCGGCCCAGGCCGCATCGTCCAGAGCCAGTTCTGCTTCGGCAGCTTCGGGATCCACGCCCCTGGCGGCGAGATCGCGACGAATCCTGTGCGGGCCATAGCCCTGGCGCAGCCGCGCGTGAACCAGTTGTTCCACGAAGCGCGCTTCGGAAAGGGCGCCGGCCTCTTCGAGCTGGTCGAGCACCCGCTCGATTTCGACTTCCCCCAGACCACGCCGGCTGAGTTTGGCGGCGAGTTCGGCACGGCTGTGCTCGCGCCGCGCAAGCAGCCTCATCGCAACAGCTTCGGCGTCAGGCGGATCGCTGTCTTTGGCCATCATGACATCCTGTGATGCAGGAGCGCGCCATGCGCGCGACCTGCCCAGGTGAAATCATGCGCCGCAGGTCGCGACCATGGGCCGCTCCTACACAAGACGCGCAGGCTCAACCTTCCTCTTCGGCCTCTTCGCCCTTCGTCTCCGCCTTTGTCTTGGCCTTGCCGGGCAGGAGCTTCTCGCGCAGCGCCTGATCGAGCTTCGCGGCTATCTCGGCGTGCTCCTTGAGGAACTGGCGGGCGTTGTCCTTGCCCTGGCCGATGCGCTCGCCCTCGTAGCTGTACCAGGCGCCGGACTTGTCCACCAGGCCGTGCTCGACGCCGAGATCGATCAGTTCGCCCTCGTAGGAGCTGCCCTCGCCGTAGAGGATGTCGAACTCGGTTTTCCGGAACGGCGGCGCGAGCTTGTTCTTCACGACCTTGACGCGCGTCTGGCTGCCGATCACCTCGTCGCCCTTCTTGATCGCGCCGATGCGCCGAATGTCGAGGCGCACCGAAGAGTAGAACTTGAGCGCGTTGCCGCCGGTCGTGGTCTCTGGATTGCCGAACATCACGCCGATCTTCATGCGGATCTGGTTGATGAAGATCACCATGGTTTTCGAACGGTTGATGTTGCCGGTGAGCTTCCTCAAGGCTTGACTCATGAGCCGTGCGTGCAGGCCCACGTGCGAGTCGCCCATCTCGCCCTCGATCTCGGCGCGCGGGGTGAGTGCGGCGACCGAATCGATCACCACCACGTCCACGGCACTCGAGCGCACCAGCATGTCGGCGATCTCGAGTGCTTGCTCGCCGGTATCCGGCTGGGAGACCAGCAACTCCTCGGTATCGACGCCCAGTTTATCGGCGTAGACCGGGTCGAGCGCGTGCTCGGCGTCCACGAAGGCCGCCGTGCCGCCCGCCTTCTGCGCCTGGGCGATGACCTGCAGCGTGAGCGTCGTCTTGCCGGAAGCCTCGGGGCCGTAGATCTCGACCACCCGGCCACGCGGCAACCCACCGATGCCGAGAGCAACGTCGAGCCCCAGAGAGCCGGTGGATATCACCGGCACATCGCCGACCGCCTCGGCGTCCCCGAGGCGCATTACCGAACCTTTCCCGTATTGTTTTTCGATTTGCCCCAGCGCAGCCGCCAGTGCTTTTTTACGATTGTCGTCCATCCCTCGCCTCTTTGTAGTAAAACCGGATCGCCATTATTTCACAGCCGGCCAATTTTGGAGGACTTCGTAGCGCGCCCCGCGCGGGTCGGTCACGCTTTCCACCAGCGAAAAGCCCGCATACCGCCAAACCACCGGCTCCACGGCAACGCAGGGCAAGCGATGGATCTTGCGCGCCAGCGTCAGATGGGCGGCGAAAGCGCGCCGCTCGCGCTCGATGCCGAGCGGTTCGATTGCGTTCCACAGCCCGTCCACGAAATGGCGCAAGTCATGCGGTGTATCGCGCGGCCCGAGCCAGAGTACGCGCGCCCGCGCAAAATGTCCGAGACGCTCGAGGCCGAGCGTACCGCCGGGTGGTTCGAGTTGCCCGGCCGCGTCGCAAAGCGCCGGCAACAGCGACTCCGGGCGGGAGCCGAGGAAAGCCAGCGTCAGATGCCAGTTTTCCGCAGGGACCGGGCGCCCGCCCACGCGCCGCACCGACTCCCCGGTAGCGCGGTATATGGCATGACGTGTCTCCTCATCCGGCCACAGGGCAAAGAACAGACGGCGGCGCTTGTTTCCGGAAGAAACCCCCTCCGGCTCCCCCTTCGCCGCTTCGCGGCCAAGGGGGAGGGTATGTTGGGACGCCTGCGCCGCTTCGCGGCCAAGGGGGCGCATCCCGCCCCTCCCCCTTGCGGCCACCGGCCGGAAGGGGGAGCCGGAGGGGGTTTTCCCATTCACGCCAACAGGCCCTGGAGCGCGCAGGCCGCCGCAGCCCGGCGCACGGCTTCGCGGTCTCCGTCGAAGCTTTGCAGCAGACTGCGTGTCTGACGATCGCGCGCGGCCCAGGCCAGCCACACCGTGCCCACCGGCTTGCCCGCCGAGCCGCCCTCGGGCCCGGCGACGCCGGTCACGGCCACGGCGCAATCGGCCCCGCAAGCGCGCAACGCCCCCTCGGCCATGGCGCGCGCCACCGCTTCGGACACGGCGCCCTCCTTGGCGATCAGGTCTTCGGGCACACCCAGCAGACGCGCTTTCATCTCGTTGGAATAGCTCACGACGCCGCCGCGGAACCATTCCGAACTGCCGGGAATATCCGTCAGGCACTTGGCGATCCAGCCGCCGGTACAGGATTCGGCCGTCGCCAGGGTGCGCCCCGCGCGCATACTCTGGTCGGCTACTCGTCCGGCCAATTGCGCAAGCTCCTCATTCGTCAACCTCTTGCCCTCCTGATACCATTTTCCGCCTGCACGTATCGAAAATTGTATGCCCAACGATCTGTCCGCCCACACGCCGATGATGCGCCAGTACCTCGGCATCAAGGCCGAACATCCCGAGGAACTCGTTTTCTACCGCATGGGCGATTTCTACGAGTTGTTCTACGACGATGCCCGGCGTGCCTCGCAGCTGCTCGACATCGCGCTTACGACGCGCGGCGAATCCGCCGGTGCGCCGATTCCGATGGCCGGCGTGCCGGTGCATTCGGTCAACGCCTACCTCGCGCGTCTGCTCGAGCGCGGCGAGCGCGTGGTGATCGCCGAACAGACCGGCGAAGCGGAAGAAAAGGGCCCGATGAAACGCTCCGTTACGCGCATCCTTTCGCCCGGCACCGTTACCGACGAGGCGTTGCTCAAGGCCGACGGTACGGTGCTGATTGCAGCACTCGCCGAAGACGGGAAGCGTTTCGGACTGGCCACCCTCGATCTTGCCGGCGGCGAGCTTTGCCTGAGCGAGTATGCGACGCGGGCCGAGTGCCGGGCCGCGCTGGAAGCAAGTACGCCGGCGGAAACCCTGTATTTCGAGGACGGCCGGCCCCCGCCGGCGGAAAGCGCCGCGCCGCGCCGCCGCCCGCCCTGGCACTTCGATTCGGAGAACGGCCGCAAGGCGGTCTTGCGCCAGTTCGACGCAAGCGACCTCGCCGGCTTCGATGCAGAGGACCTCGGCCCGGCCCTTGGCGCGGCCGGCGCGCTGCTTGCTTACGCCGCCGAAACCGGAACCGATTCCCTGCCGCAGCTCGATCGGCTGGTTCGCATTCGCCCTGAAACCGGCCTTGTCGTGGATGCGACGACGCGGCGCAATCTGGAAATCGAGGAAAACCTTTCCGGCGCCGAGGGTCTCACCCTGTTGGGCGTACTCGACCGCAGCGCCACGCCGATGGGCGCGCGTCTTCTCAGGCGCTGGCTGCGCGAACCGTTACGCGACCGGGAGACGCTCAATGCGCGACTCGACGCCATCGAAGCGCTACACGATGGCGGCGATCTCGCACAATGGTATGAGCGCTTGCGTGGACTGGGAGACCTCGAACGCTTCCTCACCCGCGCTGCGCTCGGCTCGGCGACGCCGCGCGATCTCTCGCGCCTCGGTCACGCCCTCGCACGCATTCCGGCGCTCGCAGAGAGGCTCGCAGAACCCCTGGCCGGGCGGCTCTCGGCCATCGCCGCCGCGCTCGATCCGCACCCGGCGCTGGCCGAAGAACTGGCACGGGCGCTGGTGGACGATCCTCCGCATCTGCTCAAGGACGGCGGCGTCATCGCCGACGGCTACGACGAGGCCCTGGACGAGGCGCGCGCCCTGGATACGGATGCCGGCGCGCGCATGCTCGAACTGGAGAAACGCGAACGCAAGCAGAGCGGTCTCGCCAATCTCAAGGTCGGCTACAACCGCATACACGGCTACTACATCGAGCTTTCCCGCCGCGATGCCGAACGCGCCCCGGCCGAATACACTCGGCGACAGACGCTCAAGAACGCCGAGCGCTACATCACGCCCGAACTCAAGCGTTTCGAAAACGAGGTATTGTCCGCGCGCGAACGCGCCCGCAGCCGCGAACGCACGCTCTACGCGGTACTGGTGACGCGCGTCGCCGAGGATTTGAAAAGCCTGCGTGCGCTGGCGCAGGCGCTCGCCGAACTCGACGTGCTGGCGACACTCGCCGAACGTGCCCGCGCGCTCGATTTCGTGCGCCCCGGATTTTCGGATGCGCCGGGCCTGAGTATCGAAGCCGGCCGCCACCCGGTCGTCGAGGCGGCGCAAAGCGCAAGCTTCATTCCCAACGATCTCGCCCTCGATGATGAGCGGCGCATGCTGATCCTCACCGGCCCCAACATGGGCGGCAAGTCCACCTACATGCGCCAGACGGCGCTGATCGTGCTCCTGGCGCATATCGGAAGCTGCGTTCCGGCACGCCGCGCCGTCATCGGCCCGATCGACCGCATCGCCACGCGCATCGGTGCCGCCGACGATCTCGCCCGCGGACGCTCGACCTTCATGGTGGAGATGGTGGAAACGGCGCGCATTCTCAACACGGCCACCTCGGAAAGCCTCGTCATCATGGACGAGATCGGCCGCGGCACCGGCACCTACGACGGCATTTCGCTCGCCCGCGCCGTGGCCGAAGCTCTTGCCGAGCGCAATGCGCTGACGCTCTTTGCCACCCATTACTTCGAATTGACCGATATGCCCGAGTCGCTTCCCAGTGTCGCCAACGCCCACGTCGAGGCGAGAGAACACGCCGGCGGACTCGCCTTTTTGTACAGCGTGCGTGAAGGGCCGGCGCGGCAGAGCTACGGGCTCGAGGTCGCGCGCCTTGCCGGCGTGCCCAGGCCCGTCGTCGCGCGGGCGCGCGGCTACCTGGATGAACTCGAGGCCAGCCGCCCGCATCCCGCAGGCCAGACCGAATTGTTCGGTCCGAGCCGAATCGCGCCGCGCGAGCCCGAACCTGTCCCCGACCCGTTGCGCACAAGGCTCGCCGAACTCGACCTCGATTCGCTCAGCCCGCGCGAAGCCCTCGCCCTCCTCTACGAGCTGCAAAAACTCTGACCGGCGCAGCGCCCCGGCATCCGTAGATGCCCTGCTCAAAGCCAAGCCCACGCAATAGCGAGTAGGGTGGACAAGCCTGAGCAGCATTCGCATCCACCGAATCCGCTCCGGCGGATGCGTTGCACTTATCCGCCCTGCCACAGGAGCGTGCCATGCGCACGACCTGCCCAGGTGAATTCATGCGCGGCCGGTCGCGGCCATGGGCCGCTTCTGGCCTGTCATT
>JAKDMP010000096.1 GCA_030452225.1 Gammaproteobacteria bacterium | reverse complement strand
GCCGCGCTCAAGGCGCACGGCCTTCCGGCAATCGCCGTACCCGCCACCGCGCCTGCCCGGGCAGCCAGCGGTGGCGACGCGGCGGCACTGCGCGCCTGGTTGAACCGCTTCAACCGCGATTGAAGACTGAATCGGGTGCCGGAAACAGCTCCGGCACCCGGCAGCATGGCGTGAAGCTGTGGCCACGCGACCGAACCCCGGATCCCCGTCGCCACTTCGATGGTTTCCCGAACGAAGAGCGTTGATCTGCCAGCATTACGCTACCGCCCCCTGCTCCGGGATTATGTTCAAGAAAGGTCGGCGGGGTCGACGTCGAGGGCGATGCGCACGCGCCGGGCAGCGGGAAGTTCGAGGACCTGGGGGTAATGACGGGTGAGGGCGGCTTGCAGGGTTTTGCGTTCGCGCCCTTCGAGCAGGAGCTGGTAGCGATAGCGGCCCGCGCGTCGCAACATCGGGGCTGGAGCCGGCCCCAGGACCCGTAGCCGCGGCGCGGCCCGGAACAACTTTGCGGCGCCGGCCAGCAGGTTGCGCGGTGCGGCTTCGTTCGCCGCCTCGGCGCGAATGAGTGCCAGCGCACCGTATGGCGGCAGGCCCGAGGCTTCGCGTTCGGCCAGGGCGCGATCGGCGAAACCCGCATAACCCCGTTGCAGCAACTCGAGCAGCAACGGGTGGTCGGGGTGGCGGGTCTGGATCAGGACCTCCCCGGCCCGGGCTCCACGCCCCGCTCGCCCGGAGACTTGCGTGATGAGTTGCGCCATACGCTCGGCGGCGCGAAAGTCGGCGCCGTAAAGTCCTTGGTCGACATCGACTACCGCGACCAGGGTCAGTGCCTTGAAGTCGTGCCCCTTGGCGAGCATTTGCGTACCGATCAAAATCCGCGCCTTGCCACTTGCCGCCTCGCGCATGAGTTCTCCCAAACTCCCTCGCCGCCGGGTGGAATCGCGGTCCACGCGCAAGATCTTCACGCCCGGGAAGCGCTCGCCGAGCACATCCTCGAGGCGCTCGGTACCCTTGCCGAGGCCGACGAGTTCCCCTGCGCCGCACCCGGGACATGCCGTTGGCAAAGGCCTCTCCGCACCGCAGTGATGACAGATCAGGCGACCGCGCCTGCGGTGCCAGGTAAGCCGCGCGCTGCAGCGCGAGCATTCGAGCGGTTCGCCGCAGGCATTGCACAGCACGACGGGCGCGAACCCCCGCCGATTGAGAAACACCAGCACTTGGTCTCCGGCCTCGAGGTGTCGGCCCACGGCGTCGAGCAACGCGTTGGAAAGGCCGGCTTCGAGACGCTGGCCGCGCACGTCGATCCGCTTGATGGCGGGCGGGTTTGCTTCGCCCGCACGCTCGGTCAGTTTCAGTTGCCGATAGCGACCGGCCTTGACGTTGGCCAGCGACTCGAAGGAGGGCGTGGCCGACCCGAGGACGATCGGAACGGCGAGTTTTTGCGCCCGATACACGGCAAGATCCCGGGCGTGATACCGAAAGCCGTCCTCCTGCTTGAGCGACGTGTCGTGCTCCTCGTCCAACACGAGGAGGCCGGGCCGCGCGAGCGGCAGAAACAAGGCCGAGCGGGTGCCGATCACGACCGGCGCTTCGCCCGCAGCGGCGGACCGCCACACCCGCAACCGTTCGCCGTCGGCGAGCCCGGAGTGATAGGCAGAGATGGGGATGCCGAGCGCGGCTTCGAAGCGGGCAACCAGTTGCGGGGTCAGCGCAATCTCGGGAACAATGACCAGCGTCTGGAGCCTCCGCGCAAGCACTTCGTCTATGGCGCTGAGGTACACCTCGGTCTTGCCGCTCCCGGTCACGCCTTCGAGCAGGAAGCTGGCGTATTGGCCGAGCGCCGCGGCGATGCTTTCGGACGCAGCATGCTGTTCCGGGTTGAGGCGTGCAACCCTGGAAGCCGGTTGACCGCCCTCGCCAGGAATTGGACCGGATGCGAGCTTTCGCGGCCATGACGGATCCTTCATGGCGCGGGCCGGGACGGGCTCGGCCGCACCGCGCGCGAGGAGCCGCCGGAGGCGGGCGCGGTCACCGGCTTCCAGCGCGGCAACGGCCAGCCCGGCATCGCCGGCCGCGCGCAAGCGTTCGACCAGTTCAATCACGGCTTCGGCACGGGGTTGATAGTCGCTGCCCTCCGCCTTGCGGAAATACTCCGGCGCCTCCTCGGGCAAGGGCCGCGGCCGGCGAAGTGCAGCCGGCAGTACGGCGGCCAGGGCTGCCCCGGGCGGATAGTGGTAGTAACGCGCGGCAAAATCGACGAGCGCGAGCAGTTCCCCGGGGATCAATGCGCCGTCGTCGAGTGCCGCGTTGATGCGCCGCAGGCGGTTCGCCGGCCATTCCGACCGCTCGGCGTATCCGCCCACCACCCCCACGGCATTCTTTCGCTTGCCGAGCGGTACGATTACCCGTGCGCCGACCGCCGGTACCCGTCCATCCTTCGGCGGGAGATAATCGAGCGCTCCGGCGAAAGGCGCCGGCACCAGTACCTTCACGATTGCGGGGGCTTCGGTCAAGGCGCGGTTTCCTGTCGCGGCGGCGGGAGGCGGTTTGATCAGGCTATCTTACTAAGCCGCGCTATACTTCGGGTGTGGAGACCCAAACAGGAGGAGAGATCAATGGGCTTGTATCGCAGCAGTGACGACAAGGTCATCGCGGGCGTTTGCGGCGGCCTGGCGCACAAGTTGGGGCTCAGCAGCGGCGGACTTCGCATCGTGGCCGTGATCGGTATCTTTTTTGCCGGCCTGGTTCCCCTGGCCTACATTGCGTGCTGGATTCTCCTGCCGCAACAGCCGACGAAAGGCGGAGGGCAACCGGAAGCGGCCGGCTCGAGCGGCGGGCAAACGTAAAGGGGCATCCTGAACCCGCGGAATGATCTCGAGCAAGCTCGCTCCCATCCCTTGGCAAACGTAGGAGCGGGCCATGGCCCGCGACCATATCCAAATACGCAGGGGTTGCGCCCATGGGGCGCTCCTACGAGTCTGAATACGACTTGTTGCCGTTCGCTCAGTAGGCCTTGACGGCCTGGATGAGGCGGCTCATCGATTCCTGGGCATCGCCGTAGAGCATGCGCGTGTTGTCGCGGAAGAAGAGTTCGTTCTCGATGCCGGAAAAGCCGCGCCCCTTGCCGCGCTTGCAGCAGATGACGTTCTCGGCGCGGTCCACGTTGAGGATCGGCATGCCGTAGATGGGGCTCGTCTTGTTGTCGCGCGCGGCCGGGTTCACCACGTCGTTGGCACCGATCACGAGCGCGACGTCGGCGGTCGCGAACTCCTCGTTGATCTCTTCGAGGTCGTGGATCTTGTCGTAGGGCACGCCGGCCTCGGCAAGGAGCACGTTCATGTGCCCCGGCATGCGCCCGGCGACCGGATGGATCGCGAAGGAAACCTTGACGCCGTGCTCGCCGAGGAGCTTCACGAACTCCCACAGCTTGTGCTGCGCCTGCGCGACGGCCATGCCGTAGCCCGGCGCGATGATGACGTGGTTTGCGTAGGCCATCATCGCCGCCGCGTCGTTGACCTCGATCGGCTTCATCTCGCCCTCGACCTCGCCGCCGACGGCGGTTTCGCCGAAGCCGGCAAAGAGCACGTTGGTGACCGAGCGGTTCATGCCCTTGGCCATGAGGACGGTGAGGAGCGTGCCGGCGGCGCCGACGATCATGCCGGCGACGATCATCGCCGGGTTGCCGAACACGTAGCCTTCGAAACCGACGGCGAGGCCGGTCATGGCGTTGTAGAGCGAAATCATCACCGGCATGTCGGCGCCGCCCACGGGCACCGTGACCAAGACCCCGAGCGCCAGCGCGACGAGGAAGAACACGATCAGGATGCCGGAGTTGCCGTAGACGATGGCGAGCGCCGCGAACACGGCCATGGCCGCGAGCACGATCGCATTGGCGTAGTTCTGCAGCGGGAAGCGCCAAGCGGTCATCCAGCCCTGGAGCTTGGCAAAAGCGACCAGGCTGCCGGAAAAGGAAATGGCGCCGATCAGCGCGCCGACCACGCCGACCACGACTTCGCTGGTGCCGTGGCCGCCGCCGACGGTGAGCGCGTGCGCCGCGATCGCCGCCGCCGCGCCGCCGCCCATGCCGTTGTAGAGCGCAACCATCTGCGGCATGGCCGTGATCGACACGCGCTTGCCCGAGACCCAGGAAATCACGCCGCCCAGCGCCAGCGCCACGAGGATCAGGATGATATTGGTGACGCCGCCGACGCCCGGCAGGAAGAAGGTCGCGACTACCGCAATGACCATGCCGATGCCGGCGACGTAAAAACCGCCGCGCGCCGTCTTCGGCGAACTCATGCGTTTGAGGCCGAGGATGAACAGCACGGCGGCCACAAAGTAGGCCGCCTGCACGAACCACATCGCCGTACTCATCGTTTGGGCGCGTCCTTGCTGGATTTGAACATGGCGAGCATGCGTTCGGTCGTCACCCAGCCGCCGACCGCGTTGGCCGTGGCCAAGAGTACGGCAATGAAGCCGATCGCGCGCCCGATGGGTCCATGCGCCATGCCCAAGGCGATGATCGCTCCCACCAGCACGACCCCGTGAATGAAGTTGGAGCCGGACATCAGGGGCGTGTGAAGAATACTCGGAACGCGTGAAATCACCTCATAGCCCGCGAAGGCCGCGAGCATGAAGATGTAAAGGGCGAGAAAACCGTACATCATGTACATCTTGTTATCTCCGTCAAGTTCTGCAACATGTCATCCTCCTTCTCATATAGGAGCGGGCCATGCCCGCGATCGCAGTGCAATGGATTGGTCGCGGGCATAGCCCGCTCCTACGACGCATCGGCGGGCACGGACGGCAGTTCGCCGGCTACGAGCGTGGTTGTATAAACCTCGTCGTCGGCGGGGATATTCAGTTCGCCGTTCTCTCCGAACCAGGGGGCGACGAAGTTGAGAACGTTCTTCGCATACATTTCGCTCGCATGCGCGGCCAAGCCCGCGGCCGGATTGGTCGGGCCGAGAATCGCGACGCCCTTTGCGCGCACCGTCTTGTCGGGTTTGGTCAGCGCGCAATTTCCACCGCTGGCGGCGGCGAGATCGACGATCACCGAGCCGGCTTCCATGGCGTCGACCATCTTCTTGTCTATGATCTTCGGCGCCGCTTTGCCAGGCACCGCCGCGGTCGTGATCACCACGTTGGCGCGGGCAATGTGTTCGGCGAGCTTGTCCGCCTGCTGCCGCTTCTCCTCGTCGCTCAGCTCGCGCGCGTAGCCGCCTTCGCCTTCGGCGCCGACGCCGGTATCGACGAAACGCGCGCCCAGCGATTCGACCTCGGTGCGCGCCGCGGGCCGCACGTCGTAGCCCTCGACGACGGCGCCCAACCGGTGCGCCGTCGCGATCGCCTGGAGGCCTGCGACGCCCGCGCCGATCACCAGCACCCGCGCCGGGCGCACGGTTCCCGCCGCAGTCGTCAGCATCGGGAAGAATCGCGGCGACTCCAACGCGGCAAGCAGCGCCGCGCGGTAGCCGGCGGCGGCCGCCTGCGAGGAGAGCGCATCCATGGATTGCGCACGCGAGATGCGCGGCAATTTTTCCAGCGCGAAGGCACGCGCCCCCGCCTTCGAGTAGGCCGCGGTGGGAAAATCATCGGCGTGCGGGGCAAGGAGACCGACCACCGAGGCACCCCGCTTGAGCTGCGACACCTGCTCGGCGTCGAGCCCGCGCACCGTGAGCACCGCGTCGGCCTCTGAAAGACTGAAGTCGCGCTTGATCTCCGCGTCTTCGTAACTTCCGTCCGGGAACCCCGCATCCTTGCCGGCGCCGGCCTCGATGACGACCCGCGCACCGTGCTCCACATATCGGGAGACGAGCGCCGGAACCAGCGCCACCCGACTCTCGCCCCTGGCACGTTCCCTGGGAACGAATACCGTTGTTGCCATGTTTCTGCCTGTATCCGGTCAGGAGAATCCTAACATTTACCATCGTACCGGAGTCCATGCCGGCCGACAATGCATTGCGTACCGGGCACGGGTTGTGGTGAAATTGCGGTTTGCAAGACAGCGAATTTCGGGGCGAATGGCATGAGTAGATTGCTTTGGGGAATATGTCTTGCGCTTGCGTCCATATCATTGCCGGCGCAGTCTTCGGCGAGGGCGGCGTCGGGCCCGGCCCCGACGATGCAGGAAGTGCTGGCGGCATCGACGGCCTCGGACTGGCGACCCCTCGACCCTGAAAACACCCTGTACATGCGGCTTCCACAGGGCCTCGTGGTGATCGAGCTGGCTCCGGCCTACGCGCCGCTGCACGCGAAAAACATTCGCATCCTTGCGCGCGGACATTACTGGGACGGCCTCGCGATCGTGCGCGTGGTGGACAACTTTGTCACCCAGTGGGGCGATCCGGCCGCCCTGTCCCAAGATTCGAAAGCTTTGCGCCCCCTCGGCAAGGCCAAGGCCAGGCTGCCGCCGGAATTCGAGCGTGACATCGGCCCGAAACTCCCTTTCACGAAGCTCCCCGACGGCGACGTCTACGCGCCCGAGGTGGGATTCAGCCGCGGTTTTCCCGTGGGACGCGACCCGCAGAGCGGCAAGACCTGGCTGGTGCACTGCTACGGCATGGTCGGCGCGGGCCGCGGCATGACGGCCGACAGCGGCCCCGCCACCGAACTGTACGCCGTGATCGGCCAGGCGCCGCGTCAGCTCGATCGCAACATCGCCCTGGTCGGACGCGTCGTTTGGGGCATGCAATACCTTTCCGCGCTGCCGCGCGGCCAAGGCCCCATGGGCTTCTACAAGAATCCCTCGAAGTACACAAAAATCATCCGCGTGCGACTCGCCTCCGACCTACCGGCTTCCGCACGCCTCCATCTCCAGGTCCTGCGTACGGATACGGCCACGTTCGAAGCCTTGGTGGAATCGCGCCGCAACCGCACCGATGCGTGGTATCTCCATCCTGCCGGGAAAATCAGCATCTGCAACGTCCCGCTCCCGGTCCGCAAGGCGCCGCAAGCGAAAGGCTGAAGAACCACCCTGCGGCAGTTTGTCCTGGCCCCACGATCGTGTAGAGATCGCTTCAAAGCGCCGTCCGTGTCACCGGCATATGAACAACGAAAATCCCATGCCTCGATGTGTGAATCGCAGCCTGCAGGTCAGACCGCCTCCTTGTCATCCGGCCACGGCGTTGCGCCCTCGAGCGGGCCCGGGTGTTGCTTGCGGATCACGCAAAACGCATTGCCGGACGGATCTTCCATGACCCACCAGGTCCTGGTCTTTCGCCCGTACTTGCGCCGGGCGCCGATCGCTTCCATGCGGTCGGCTTCGCGCTGAACCGAATCGCTTTCGAAATCCAGATGTACCCCCGGATCGCGCTCGACGCGCTGGAGCAGGATATTCAGTCCGCCGGGATGCATCTGGAGTTCGACATAACGCTGACCCTTGCGCGGCCTGCGCGGCGCAGGCGCGCCAAAGGCTGCGGCCCAGAAAGCAAGACAAGCCTCGAAGTGCTCGTCGAGGCAATCGATGACGATGGCGGACAGTTTGCTCTGATGCATGATGTTCTCCTTGGAAAGTAACCGCTTACTCGACCGTTCCCGCCAGAGCAGCGGCGCCCCCGCGTCCGGCAAGCGAAAACGCGCTGGTCCCCATCCTTCAAATCATTGCATTTGCAGGTTGGACCCGGGGCAATCCGGGCGAAGGTTTTCCGCTACACTGCCGGTTCCGCCCCCATTTCACGCAGCGGGAAGAAAGGCAATCATGAAACGAATTGTACTGGCTACGCTGATTGCAATGCCGTTCATTTGCGCGGGCCCCGGCTACGCAGCCCAGACGGACTTTCTCACCATCGACACGCATGTCGATATTCCCGCCGACTTCATGGGGACCCCGGCGCATGATCCCGGCAACGACAGCGAAATGCAGGTGGATCTCGGCAAGATGGAACGGGGCGGGCTCGATGCGGCCTTTTTCGTCGTCTACGTTCCGCAAGGGCCGCTCACGGCGAAGAGCCGGGCAAAAGCCGTGGAGCAGGCCGCAGAAAAATTCGAGGCCATCCATCGCATGGTGCTGGAGTATCCCGACCGCATCCGGCTGGCCACCCGTCCCGATCAGGTCGTTGCCAACCACAAGGCGGGGTATTTGTCCGCCATGATCGGCGTCGAAAACGCCTACTCGCTCGGCCACGATTTGAACCGCCTCGATGCCATGTATGCCTTGGGTGCGCGTTACATCGGTTTGGTGCATATCGGCAACAACGGCCTGTGCAGCAGTTCGCTGCCGGACACCGAACACGGCGAGCCCGCCGTCGCCGAGCATGGCATTACCGGCTTCGGGCGCAAGGTGGTCGAGCGCGCCAACCGGCTCGGCATGATGGTGGATATTTCGCACGCTTCGGATGCCTGCGTGCGCGACGTGCTCGAGATTTCGGATGCCCCCATCATCGCCTCGCATTCCTCCTCGCGCGCCCTGCGCGATCACCCACGCAACCTTTCCGATGACTTGATTCGCGCGATCGCCGCGAAGGGCGGCGTCATCCAGGCCGTCGCCCTCGGCAGCTACGTCGCCGCCCTGCCGAAACGCCGGGCGGCCATCCGGGCGCTCAGGCAGCGCGTTGCCGAGAAACAGGAACAGGATGAATTCGACCGGGAAACGATGGCCGATCTGCCGGCCATGAAGGCGGGCATGAAAAAGATCAACGAGCGCTACCCGCTGCCGAGCGTGGACGACTTCGTCGATCATATCGAGCACATCGTCAAGGTCGCCGGCATCGATCACGTCGGCATCGCTTCGGACTTCAACGGCGGTGGCGGCCTCCGCGACTGGCAGAATGCCGCACAAACCCAAAACGTAACCGAGGCCCTGCGCCGCGCCGGCTTCAGCAACAAGGAAATCGCCAAAGTCTGGGGCGGCAATCTTTTGCGTGTGTGGCGCACGGTGGAGCGGGTTGCCGCCTCCAAACAGCGGGCCGCCGCACCCCCGGTTCATGAAGAAATCAAAACCTCCGCACCCTTGCAGGGAGAGGGAGTTTGCAGCATCCATGCCGGCCTTGGCCGACCGGTTAACCTGCATTATTCATGGGGCATTGCGAGTGATTGCGGAATTCGCAGCAAGTCAGGCGCCGGCCTGGAGCGAAAAGCATAGCCGTAGCTATGGTTTTCGTGAAGGCCAAGCATGGCGCCGCGAGGAGCATGCCAAAGACTCGGC
>JAKDMP010000095.1 GCA_030452225.1 Gammaproteobacteria bacterium | reverse complement strand
CCATGGATCGGCCGGTCGACGAAATCTGCAAGTCCATCATGAAGACGCATGCGAAAGAGGACGACGACGCCCTGATTTTCGTGGCCAGGTATCTCGGCTGATGCCGAATCGCACGCCTGACGACGAAATGCCTTCGAGGTACGCCCGGGCCCTGGCCGGCTATCTTGCCGCCGGCGGCGAAACCGCCCTGCACGAAGCCTATGAACTCGGACACGAGGCGCTGCTCGGCGAAATCGGCCTGCTGCAACTCGCAAGCATCCACCAGGTCGCTTCCACCGAGCTTCTGGGCGGTTCTGCCGCGGGCGGAACCGGGGCCGGCACAGGCGCCTTCGTCGAGAAAACGGGCCGCTTTCTCCTCGAAGCGCTGGCGCCTTTCGAGATGATGCAAATCGGCCACCGCGATTCCAACAAGGCATTGCGCAGCCTGAACCTGATCCTCGAGGAGGAAGCCGGACGCATCGCGCACGCTCTTCACGACGATGCCGCGCAACTGCTCGCGACGACCTACCTCGAGCTGGCCGCAATCGAACGCACGCAGCCGCCGAAGGAGATAGGCGAGCATGTTCGGCGCATCCGTTCGCACCTCGACCAGGTAAGCAGCCAGTTGCGGCACATTTCGCACGAATTGCGCTCTCCCATCCTCGACCAGTTCGGCCTCGTGCCGGCGTTGAAGTTCCTGGCGGAAGGAGTACAAAAACGCACCGGCCTTGCGATCGAAATCGAGTACGAGGGTGAGGAGGAAACGCTTCCGAAATCCATCGAAAGTGCGTTGTACCGCGCCGCAATGGAAGCGCTGAACAACATCACGCGCCACGCGAAGGCGAGCCGCGCCTCGATTACCGTACAGCGAAACGCAGGCACCGTCCAGTGCACCATCCGCGACGACGGCGTCGGCTTTGTCCCCGGCGCTTCGGGGGATGAAAGCAAATCGAGCGGCCTCGGGCTACTGGGCATCCGCGAGCGGGCCCGCAGTCTGCATGGATCGTTTCGTGTCGAATCCACCCCGGGCCGCGGCTCGACCCTGCATATCGAGATTCCCCTGGAAGGAGCACAGACATGAACCCCACGATCCTTCTCGCCGACGATCATCCGATGTTTCGCCAAGGCCTGAGCGCCCTGCTCAAAGCGGATCGTTTCAGCGTGGTCGGCGAAGCCGAAGACGGCCTCGGCGCCGTCTCGATGGCCCGCAATTTGCGGCCGGAGGTTGCGGTTCTGGACGTTTCCATGCCGACGCTGAACGGCATCGCAGCGGCAAGACAGATCCTCGAGGATACGCCGGGGATTCGCGTGATCCTGCTCACCGTTTATGAAGAGGAAGCGTACGTACTCGAAGCGCTGCATGCCGGAATCCGCGGCTACGTACTCAAGGCACAGGCAGCTACCGATCTGGTGGTCGCCATCCACAAGGTGCTGCGCCGGGGCATCTACATCAGCCCCGGAGTAGCCCCCAGCGCCGTGGAAGCCTGGCGTGCAGGCAAGACGAGTCCCGCGGATCCCCTGACTGCGCGCGAGCGCGAAGTTCTGTGCCTGATCAGCGACGGCAAAACCACCCGGGAGATCGCCGCCATGCTCGACATCAGCGTCAAGACGGCCGACTCTCACCGCACGCATCTGATGCAAAAACTCGATATCCACGAAACCGCGAGTCTTGTTCGCTATGCCGTCACCCACGGCCTGATCGAGGCCTGATCGAGGACAGATATTCCGCTATCCGGGCGCACAAGCGCGGACGCGCTCGATCCTCCGCCTCGATCCTCGGCAATGAGAGCAGGAAGCGACACCGGCAAGCCGAATGTGCGCGACCGCACAGAAGCAAGCGGTGCGCAACGCCGAAAATAGCCTTGAAATTCGACCCCGGCATATCGGTTGCCGATGGCAAGTTGAACCCGTACGCGTCAAGGACAGACTATACCAAAGGCTGCAAGTTTGAAGAAAGCGCCGCTTCAGGGGAACCGTTCGGCAAGGAAATCCCGGTCCCCACGGCAGCGCCGCGCCGACCAGCCCGTATCGACTCCCTGACACGAAGGCGCCGTTGCGGCGGCTCGGGAATCCAATCAGAATAGCCACAGGAGGACAATCATGGCCAAAACGGTTTATAACCTGTTGCGCAAGGAACAAGGCGAAGCCGGCGAATATCTCGACCAACTCGCCACTCGATCACCCGGCCTTGCCGCAAAGGATCAATTGAAAACCGGAGCGGCTCCGGACGCAACGCGGATACCCATCATCACCATCCCCGATATCGTCACGGCCCGGCAACACGGCCGCGAACTGGCTAATCGTTACGGTTTCTCCGAGACAAAAATCACGCTGATGGCGGCGGTAATTTCCGAATTGTCGCGGAACATGATTCTCTATGCGCAAGGGGGGACGATTTCCCTGGGCATGACAAACGGCGGCAGCAGGGCCGGTACCGTGATCCGCGCCGAGGACGACGGCCCCGGCATTCCGAACCTGGATCGCGTGATGATGGGTGGATATTCGACTTCGGGAGGACTCGGGCTGGGCCTCTGCGGGGTGCAGCGCATCGCCGACGAGTTCCGGATCGACACGAACGCGGGAACCGGCACGAAGATTACCGTGACGCAGTGGTTGGCGTAACGCCACGTTTCCCGCCAGGGCTGGGGCAAGTTGCGGGTGAGTCGGAACGGTAGAGGCTCAGGCTACGCCAGCACAGCACAACGAAGGCGGCAATGAACCCAGGTTTTTTTCAGGAAGCCTCTGAGCAATTCCACCGCCGTCACTCCGGTCGCCGCAAAGCGGCGATCCGCAATTCTGATTGGAATCAGCAAACACACCAAGCCAAGGCATCTTCCTGTTTCGGCAACATTCCGGCTTCCCCCGGCGCGAGTCCCGGAATGACGGAGTACCGAATAGATCAGAGTTTTTTCAGTTGCCGGCAGAGCGTACGGTGGGAAGGATTCATGAAGCCCGGCGTTGATGAGGCGGCTGATTGCGTCTCTGCTCCTGATTACGTGCCCGCGCAACGCGTTCCGAGACGAACTCCTCGAGCTCTATCCCATGCCGTTCGCGCATTCTCTCGATCCCTGGACGCAGACGCGCGGCGTCTTCGTTATCCAGGTAGCGAGGCACGTAACGCCAGCATAACGCAGCGATATCCTGTGTCCAGGGCTTTCCGGCCTTCAATGAGTGATCGCGCAGGATCGCATTGAGACGTTGGCTGCTTTGGCGCGCCGAGATATTTTCGCATGCCCAGGCCCGGGGGTTGTATTTCGAAGGGTCTTCCAGCATTTCCGACAACACCCGATGCAGCTCTCCACGTCGCGCGATCCTTCCGGTACTGCTGTTGATATGGGCGCGCGCTCCGATGTGTGCGTCTTGCATCATCACCACCGGCGTATCGGCAAACATGGATTCGGTTACGCCCACACAGCTACCTTCACGCTTGCTGAGGCTGACTGAAACCTTCGCATTGCACTCATACGCCGCCACTTCGTCGATGTCCAACCCGGAGACTACGGTCAAATCCTGACGCACACCAAATGCCTTGGCTTCTTCACGGATATCTCGTTCCAAGCGCGTGGCGCGCCCAAGCAACACTACGTTCATATTCCTGGGCATGTGTTTCAGGGCTTCAAACAACAGCCAGTGTCGTTTCCAACCGGTAAAGTGGGCCATCATCAGGATGTCGATGCTGCGCTGACTGCGCGGACGGGGCTTATACAAGTCGGGATCGCACCAGTCGCATGCCAGGATCGGCACTGGGAAGATGCAGGGCAAAAACGTCCGATACTGTTGCAAGTCAGACAGATTACTGACTCCCATAAACATGGGATCTTCCGACAACCCGCACAGATTGGCGAAGACCGCGTAGTCGCTCGGAGACCAGGATGTGGCTCCGACCAGGATGTAATCACGAAAGTACTTCCGCGGATCGCGACCCGCCAGGATTTTCATCCAGTTGTATTCGAACGAGGAATACAAAACGCCCTTTTCCCCGCCAGGGCCCGGCTCTTTCAGCAACAAGCTTGTCTTGAGCTTCGGTTCGCGAGAAATTGCACCAAAGTCGCCGTAGTAGCGTTGCCAGCCGATGTGGCGTTCTCGCCATATGGCGACGCGCTGGGGTTGCAGCCAGCGGCGCAGGCTTCGCTGCACAACAGCCAAGCCTGCTCCCTGCTCGAAACGCCGCAGCGCCACGATGCGGAAATGCAGCCGCCGGCGGCGCGAAAATGACAGCATCCCGGCGGCCAGCAGCACCGATCCATACAAGACGGAGATCAATTGCTTATCCAGCACGGTGCGCAGCTCCAACTTCGCATCGAGCCGCCGGCGCAAGTTACCCGCGCCGCGCTGGAAACCCCGGATCATGACAGTATCCTCCTTTCCGGTATGGCGGCCTCAACGGCCGCCGTTTGACTGTCAACAACAAGCGTGGACTGCAGCGACACAGTCAAGTCTCAGCGGAAGGCAACTCCTTGATCAAGAACATCTCTTGCTCATCCGGTACAAAGGTCGGCTCGGCCCCGACAAATTCGGAAGCAACGGCATGCACGAGGGCATTTTGACCATGCCGTTTACCGGGCCGAACGCCGGCCTTGCCCGCGCGCGGCGGTGTCCCCGGCCTCGTCGACCGCCTGCCGTGATCGGAACCACTCCAGCGTCCGCTGCAGTCCGTCGGTAAATCCGATTCGCGGGACATACCCCAGGAGGCGCTTCGATTTCTCGATATCGGCCAGGGAGTGACGCACGTCGCCCGGGCGGGGGTCGCCGAAGAGCGGGGTCAATCGCACATCGAGCAGGCTTTCGATCTCCCCGAGCAAATCCAGAAGACTGCGCCGCTCCCCGCACGCCACGTTGAAGATTTCTCCGGGCGCCTCCTTTGCCGTGGTCGCCCTGAGAGTGGCGTCGACGGCATTGGCAACGTAGGTGAAGTCCCGGGATTGCTTGCCGTCGCCATGAACAACGGGCTCCTCGCCGTGCAAGGCGGCCTCGATGAACTTGGGAATCACGGCCGCGTACTCCGAATCCGGATCCTGGCGCGGACCAAACACGTTGAAATAACGCACGCACGCGGCCTCCAGGCCCATGGTCGCACTGTACATGCGGCAGTAGTATTCCCCGGCAACCTTGGATACCGCATAGGGCGACGCCGGGGCGGGGACGGCATCCTCGCGCTTCGGAAGTTTTTCCGAATTGCCGTAGGCCGAAGAGGATCCGGCAAAGACCACGCGTTTTACCCCACGCTCTTTGCTCGCCTGCAACACGGCCAGCGTTCCCGTTGCGTTGACCGAGTGCGATGCAAGCGGGGCTTTCACCGACCGGGAAACGGACGCAAGAGCGGCGAGGTGGATCACATAATCCATGCCCTTCACGGCGCGGCCGACCTGCTCGACATCGCGCACGTCGCCTTCCATGAGTTCCAGATCGAGCCCGGCAATGTTTTCCGGCTTGCCGGTCGAAAAATCATCGAATACCCGTACCCTGTGACCGCTCTCGATCAACGATCGCACCAGATGCGAACCGATGAACCCGGCTCCGCCCGTAACCAGATACTTCATTGCTTGTCTCCTTTGAAAAACCTTGCGGGAATATTGATTCTTGCGCCATTCATCAAGCATTCGATCCCCCGTTCGCAGCCATGGTACCACCGACATTTCAATCCTCCCATGCGTGATTGCGCGACGTCACGCCCGCATATCGCTGCGGCGGTCGCGCGCAGTTTCCTTCCTGCGGAACCTGCCGAATCGAAGGCGGGAGCCCCGCACCGCAGGCTTGTCCCACGTCACGCTTTGCCGCCCCCTGAGCAGCGAAACGAATGCAATGACCGTCGCCGCATTCAGCAGGCAAAATGTACCGGGAACGCTGAGAAAGAACGGCCGCCAATTCATGTGGCGCGTCCCATATCCCAGCGCGGCCGCAGCGTAGAACGCTCCCTGCGCCACGAGCAGGTAACGGTACACGGGCGCCGCCACGAGCAGGACGTTCAGTGCAAGCACCGCGCACAGACACAGCGGACTCAGAAGCCGCACGGCCTTGTGGGAAACCGTCTGGATCCACAACCGGTTGCGCAGCGGATTCAACAGCCACGGTTGCAGCCGAAAAAGCTGGAAGTTGCCGGCAATCGTCCTGACCTTGCGCGTGAATTCACCCCTCGCGGTAGCCGGGACATCGTCGTAGGCCCGCGCCCGCGACTCGAACCGCACGCGGCAACCCTGGCGCGCGATCAACATCGGAATCAGGACATCGTCCAGGATGGTGGATTCAGGGATCGGCTGGAACAGCGCCCGGCGTATCGCATAAATCGCGCCGGTACAGCCTACCGTCGAGTCCACCCTGCTCTCGCTGCGGCGAATGAATTTCTCGTAGCGCCAGTAAAATCCTGCGCCTTCCCGGATTTCCGACTGTGCCGAGCGCCGCTCGAGCATCAGTTCGCCGCTCACAGCCCCGGTATCCGGGGTACGGAACGCTTGCACCAACACGCCTATTGCCGCAGGCTCGAAGCGCTGGCGTACATCCGACAGTACGACAAGTTCGCCCCGGGCCCGGGGGATCAGTTCATTGAGTACGGCGCTCTTGCCGCGTCGTTCCGGAAATTCCACTACCTCGACGCGCCGCGAACCGTTTGCACATGCCCTTTGCGCCGTGGCATCCCCCGAGCCATCCGAGGCGATGAGAATTTGCAGGCGCTCCGGCGGGTAGTCGCTCGCCAGCAAATTCCGAACCCGCTCGACGATACGCGCCTCTTCGTTGTATGCGATGACCAGAACGGTGACGAGCGGAAGCTCGGCCGGGCTATCGGCGCTTCCCACAGGGCGCGGACGCAGGAGCGATGCCAGCCGGATGAGCAATGGGTAGCCTGCATAGGTGTAAGCCAGCACCCCGATGCCAATCCAGAAAAGCAGCTCGACAAGACTCATCGCGGCTCCAGGTGCACGACGTTCCGGCCCTCTCCCGACAACTGCGCCTGTTTCTGCCTGCCGCCGGCATCCGATGCCGAAGCCCCGCCGTGCGGCGGCGCCTGCATCTTCAGTCCCGAAGCCCTCAGCAGGCCGCGCGTCAGATCCACCACGACGGTGTCGCGCGACACCTGTTCGAGTATCCGTTCGGCTTCCGGCGTCTTGTTCGCAATCACGAGGATCTCCGCGTGGTCGAGAAGCTCCTCGTCGTCCTCGCACAAAACCGAGGCAATATGGGGAATCTCGTCCTGGATATAACGACGGTTCGCGCCCACCAAGCTCGAAAGCGCGACATTCTGATCGAGGATCCGCACGTCGCAGCCCTTGCCGATCAGCGTCTCGGCGACGGCGACCATCGGGCTTTCGCGCAGATCGTCGGTGTCGGGCTTGAACGAGAGCCCGACGATGCCGATTCGCCGCTTGTGCGCCGCAAGTACGGCGGCCACCGCGTGCTCGATCTGGCCGCGGTTGGAAGGCTCGATCGATGCGAGCAACGGCGCGCTGACATCGGCGCGGCGCGCTGCGAAGGTCAATGCACGGATGTCTTTCGGAAGGCAGGAACCGCCGAAGGCGAATCCGGGCTTGAGATAGGCAGCGGAAGCGTTGAGCTTGTCATCCATGCGGAATACGCGCATGACTTCCTGTGCGTCCGCGCCGAGCGCATCGCAGGCATCCGCTATCTCGTTCGCGAAGCAGACCTTCACGGCGTGAAATGCATTGCAGGCGTATTTGACCATCTCGGCGGTCCTGAACGGCACACTCACGAAGGGCGCGTCCACGGCCTCGTACATGTTCTGCAGCAGTAGCCTGGTCTCCTCGTCTTCGCATCCGACGAGCGTGAAGGGCGGACAATCATAATCCTGCAACGCAGTCCCCTCGCGCAGGAATTCCGGGTTCACCGCCACCCGCAACCGATCGCTCAGGACTTCGCCGGCGCCTGCGCGCAGCGCCGTCAGTACGACCCGCTCCAGGCTGCCCGGCAGCATCGTGCTTCGTATGACCACCGTGAAGGTTTCGTTGCGCTCGCGCAACTGCCGGCCGATATCGCGGCACAGTGAGCCGAGAACCCCGAGGTCGAGCTGTCCATTGTCCAAACCCGGCGTACCCACGCAGATCAACGCGACATCGGAGTCGGCGACGGCTTCTTCGCTCGAGCTGGTGGCGCGTAGCCTTCCCGATGTGACCCCCTTGCGAATCAACTGCGCCAGACCTGGCTCGATGATCGGCGCTTCGCCATGGTTGATCGTATCGATCTTGTCGCGGTTGACGTCCACGCCGACAACGTCATGCCCCGCCTCTGCCAGCTTTGCGGCGCTGACGCTCCCGACGTAACCCAGTCCATATACACTGATTTTCATGGCAACTATTCCTCTCCTTCCAAATCATCACGAGTTCGCGGCCAGGATCGGCCGAATTCGGATCCTTGTGGACTTCGCACCGCCGTGCGCCGTCTCTGCACCCGTTCGCTGAGCAGCGGATACAAGCCGCCCATGACCCCTTTCAAGGATTTTTTCCCCTGCCACACGACGCGTTCGCGGGCCCGTGCACCGGAATCGCCGGTGGCAAGACGCCGCACGTATTGCGGCGCGAAACCCCGGCGCACGGTGAAACGGCCCATCACCATGCAGCCCGCTACGGTCCGCTTTGCGGTATTCGGTTCCGAAGTAAAGAGAACTTCGAGGCCGGCCCGGGCCGCCTCGCGGGCCACGCGCGGGCCATAGTACCCGCCGGGAACCGAGGCGCAAGTTACGGCGGCGCCGAGCAGGTCTTCCAGGCATTTGCGACTGTCGGCCCACTCGCGGTGGATCAGTTCCGGCGCGCATTGCGCAAGATGGCTGCGGTGCGAGACCGAATGGCTGCCCAGGATGTGGCCGCGCTCGTGCAAGTCGCGCAACTGGGCCTTGTCCAGAAAGCCGCGGCGGCCTATGCAGGAGGTGGTCACGAAGCAATGGCCGCGCCATCCCCGCTCCTCCAGGCGCTCGGCAACGATTCCATGATAGGAAACGCCGCCGTCATCGACCGTGATCGCTACTGGCAGGCCTGCAACCGGGGCATTCTCCAAATCGTCCGGCGCAAGGATCGGCCGTGATTCCAGTGCACTATCGAGGACCGCAAGATAGGCGTCCAGATCGCGTACGGGAATCTTGTAACGCTCCGCGGCGGCCCCGTCGAATCCGCTCTCGCAGGGTTCCCGTACATAGACGTCATGAAAGAGCAGCGAGATCAGGCGTTTCATCGGGTTTCCACGGCCAGGGAGCGCCTCCATGGCAGGTAGGCGCTCACCCAGGGTT
>JAKDMP010000094.1 GCA_030452225.1 Gammaproteobacteria bacterium | reverse complement strand
AGCGGGATCAGGCCGGCCTCCAGCAGGGTGGCCAGGTCCACGGTCTCGCCCGGAAGTTTGCCGAGCGAGCCCAGGCGCACTTGTGCGCGGCGCGCCTTGATATGCGAGGTGAAGCCCGAGCGCGGCAGGCGGCGCTGCAAAGGCATCTGCCCGCCCTCGAAGCCGGTCTTGTGATACCCGCCGGAGCGCGAATGCTGGCCCTTGGTACCGATCCCCGCGGTCTTGCCGCGCCCCGCGGCAATGCCGCGTCCGACGCGGGTACGGTCCTTCTTGCTGCCCGCCGCCGGGGATAGTTCATTGAGACGCATCAGTCCACCTCCTCGACACGCAATAGGTAGGAAACACGATTGATCATGCCGCGGTTCTCGGGGGTGTCGAGCACCACGGCACTGGAATTCGTCTTGCCCAACCCCAGCCCGCTCAGGCATGCACGATGCGAGCGCAGTCTGCCGGCAGCGCTTTTCATGAGTGTGACCTTGACCTGTTTTGCCGCCTTTTCAGGAGCCATCATCAACTCCTGATATCGGCGACGGGCTTGCCGCGTTTGGCGGCAATCGCCTCGGGCGACTGGACGGAGGCGAGCGCATTCATGGTCGCGCGCACCACGTTGATCGGGTTGCGCGAGCCGTAGCTCTTGGCAATCACGTTGCGCACGCCGAGCGCATCGAATACCGCCCGCATGGCGCCTCCGGCAATCACGCCGGTACCGGCCGGCGCCGGACGGATGATGACCCGCGTCGCGCCGAACCGCTCTTCGAGCGGGTAGTGCAGCGTTTCGCCCGACAAGGGTACGCGCTGCATATGGTGACGCGCCTGTTCGGTGGCCTTGGAAACCGCCGCGGGCACCTCCCGCGCCTTGCCGTAACCGAAACCGACCTTGCCGGAACCGTCGCCCACGACCATGAGGGCGGTAAAACCGAACTGGCGGCCGCCCTTGACCACCTTGGCCACGCGGTTGATCGTCACCAGTTTTTCGATGTCGCCCGAGGCTGATTCAGCCGGATCTGCCATGCTCCTCTCCTAAAACTTGAGTCCGCCCTCGCGCGCGGCTTCCGCCAGCGCGCGAACGCGACCGTGATACCGGTAACCGCTGCGGTCGAAGGCCACGGCCTCAACACCGGCCGCCTTGCCGCGCTTGGCAATCAACCGTCCAACTGCCGTGGCCGTGTCGACGTTGCCGGTTGCCTTGTGATCCTTGCGCAATTCGGCATCCAAGCTCGAAGCCACCGCCAGGGTACGGTCGCCTTCGGGCGAAACCAGTTGCGCATAAATGTGCCGCGGCGTGCGATGCACCGTCAGCCGCACCGCACCCAGGGTACGGATGCGCGCCCTCGTACGTTGCGCTCGCCTTGTGCGGGATGTAACTTTACTCGCCATCTCTCACCTCTTACTTCTTCTTCGCTTCCTTGAGCGTCAGCCTCTCCTCGGCATAACGCAGCCCCTTGCCCTTGTAAGGGTCGGGCGGACGGTAAGCGCGAATCTTGGCGGCCGCCTGGCCGACCTGCTGCTTGTCCGCGCCGCGCACCACGATTTCGTTGGCACTCGGCGTCTCGACGGTAATGCCTTCGGGCACTTCGTAGACCACCGGATGCGAGAACCCGAGGGTCAGGTTGAGTTTTTTCCCCTGGGCCTGGGCGCGAAATCCCACGCCTGACAGGGCAAGCCGGCGTTCGTAGCCCGTGGCCACCCCCTGCATGAGGTTGCGTGCCAGCGAACGGGCCGTACCGCACTGGGCAATGGCATCCCGCCCGCCCGAGCGCGGCGTAAAGCTCAGCTGGCCGTCTTCGTGCTTGACTTCGACTTCCGCGTTGAACTCGAGTTCAAGCGTGCCCATGGGGCCTTTGACCTGCAAATGCCGGCTCTTCACCGACACTTCCACCTTGTCGACGACGGGAATTGGCTTGACTGCGGTACGTGCCATCAGTGGTTCGCTCCGTAAACAACTTGCATGACTAGCTCACCTCGCACACGACTTCGCCGCCCTGGCCGGCCGCGCGCGCCGCGCGGTCGCTCATCAACCCTTTCGAGGTGGAAATCACGGCTATGCCGTAACCGCCGCGCACGCGCGGCAGTTCATCCTTGGTTCGGTACACACGCAAGCCCGGGCGGCTCACACGCTGTATGTGTTCGATGACGGCCTTGCCCTCGAAGTATTTGAGCCGCACGGTGAGCGTGGCCTTGCCGCCTTCGCGTTCACTGACCCGGTAGTCCTCGATGTAACCCTCATCCTTCAGCACCTCGGCCACTCTCGCCTTGTAGCGCGAGGCCGGCATTGCGACCTCCTGGTGGTGCGCCTGCTGGGCGTTGCGAATGCGGGTGAGAAAGTCCGCGATCGGATCCTGCATGCTCATCGATGCGCCCTCACCAGCTGGCCTTGGAGACGCCCGGCGCATCGCCGCGCATCACGAGTTCGCGCACCTTGGTGCGGCCCAGGCCGAACTTGCGGTAGGTGCCCTTGGGGCGGCCGGTTATGGCGCAACGGCGACGCCCGCGCACGGGGCTCGAGTCGCGCGGCAATTTTGCCAACTTCTGCGCCGCCTCCATGCGCTCGGCCATGCCGAGTTCGGGGTCGACAACCCGGCGCTTGAGTTCGGCGCGGCGCTCGGCATACTTTTCCACCAGCTTCGCACGTTTCACGTCGCGGGCGATCATGGATTTCTTCGCCATCGTTTGCCTCAGTTTCTGAACGGAAAAGAGAAGCCTTCCAGAAGAGCCTTGCCCTCCTCGTTGCTTCTCGCGGTAGTGGTTATGCAGACATCCAGCCCGCGGATTACGTCGATCTTGTCGTAATCGATTTCGGGAAAAATGATCTGCTCGCGAATCCCGAGACTGTAATTGCCGCGCCCGTCGAAGGCACGAACCGAGTAGCCGCGAAAGTCGCGCATGCGCGGAATGGCCACATGGATCAGGCGCTCGAGAAAGTCGTACATCCGCGCCCGGCGCAAGGTCACCTTGCAGCCGATGGGCCAACCCTCGCGAATCTTGAAGCCGGCCACCGACAAGCGCGCCTTGGTTACCACCGGCTTCTGGCCGCTGATCAAGGTCATATCGGACACCGCGTGCTCGATGACCTTGCGATCGCCCACCGCCTCGCCGACACCCATGTTGAGCGTGATTTTCGCGAGCCGCGGCACTTCCAGGGGATTGCCGTAGTCGAAACGCTTGATGAGCGCCGGCACGATCTCATTGCGGTATTGTTCCTCGCTGCTAGTCATCCATCCAACCTCAAATGTCCACCAACTCGTCGGTGGAGCGGAAAAATCTTACTTTGCGCCCATCTTCCAGGCGACGAAAACCGATCCGGTCGCCCTTCCTGGTGACCGGGTTGTAGAGCATGACATTCGACGCCGCAAGCGGCATTTCCTTGTCCACGATGCCGCCCTGTTGTTGCGTCTGGGGGTTCGGCTTCATGTGCTTGCGAATCATGTTCGCCCCCTCGACCAGTACGCGGCCGTCGGGATACAGGCGAATCACCGTGCCGCGCCGTCCCTTATCCTTGCCTGCGGTGACGATCACCTCGTCGCCTTTTTTAATCCGTCGCATGTTCAAACCCTTTTCGCAGGCATGGCCCGCTCCTACATTCGAGGCGGCGTCCGCCGCTTCTGCAATTCCTTTCCCGAGTTCCGTTTTTCACAGCACTTCCGGCGCGAGCGAAATGATGCGCATGAACTTCTCGGTACGCAGCTCGCGGGTGACCGGTCCGAAGATACGGGTGCCGATGGGTTCGAGCTTCGGATTGAGCAGCACCGCCGCATTGGAATCGAAACGAATGGCCGAGCCATCCGGTCGGCGAATTCCCTTGCGGGTGCGCACGATCACCGCGTGATACACCTCGCCCTTCTTGACACGTCCGCGCGGAATGGCGTCGGCGACGCTCACCTTGACGACGTCGCCGATGGCAGCGTAACGGCGCTTGGATCCGCCCAGCACCTTGATGCAGCGCAAGCGGCGCGCACCGCTGTTGTCGGCTGCATCCAGTTCAGTCTGCATCTGAATCATTGCGTCGCTTCCTCTTCGGCATCGGTGCGTTCAACCTGATTGGATGCAGTCCCCGCGCGCTCGACGATTTCCACCACCCGCCACGACTTGTGCCTGGAAATCGGGCGGCACTGTGAGATCCTGACCACGTCGCCTTCATTGCATTCATTGGCTTCGTCATGGACGAGCAGCTTGGTGCGCCGGCGCACGTATTTGCCGTAAAGCCGATGGCGCACCATACGCGTAATCTCGACGCTGGCGCTCTTGTCCATGCGGCTGCTTACCACGCGGGCCGTGATCTGACGGCTTGCCTCGGCGTCTTTGCTCTCGTTTTCCATCGTCTCACTCATCCTTGTTTGCCCGCGGCGTGCTCGCGCTCGCCGAGAATCGTCATCACCCGGGCGATACCGCGCCGCACGCGCTTGATTTCGCTCGGGCGCCCGAGCTGGCCTGTACCCCGCTGCATGCGCAGTTTGAAAGCTTCCTGATGCAGCTCGCTCAATTCCTTGCGCAATGCCGCGTCGTCTTTCTCACGTAATTCCTGTACCTTCATCTCAACCGGCCTGCCTGGTCACGAATTGCGTTTGCACAGGGAGCTTGGCCGCGGCGCGCCGAAACGCTTCGCGGGCGACTTCCTCGGAAACACCTTCCATCTCGTAAAGCACCGTTCCGGGCTTGATCTGTGCCGCCCAGAACTCGACGTTTCCCTTGCCCTTGCCCATGCGCACCTCGATCGGCTTCTTGGTCACCGGGACATCGGGGAAAATGCGAATCCAGATTTTCCCGCCGCGCTTGACATGCCGGGTCATCGCACGCCGCGCCGCCTCGATCTGGCGCGCGGTGATGCGCCCGCGCGCGGTCGATCTCAGGGCAAAATCGCCGAAGGCGACGCTGTTGCCCCGGCTGGCTACGCCGCGGTTGCGCCCCTTCTGGCGCTTGCGGAATTTGGTACGACGTGGTTGCAACATGGATCAGGTTTCCTGTTTCTCGACGGCGGGCTTGGACGCCGAACCCGTTTGGCGTTCCTTCAACGCCGTCGGATCGAGAATTTCGCCCTTGAAAATCCACACCTTGACGCCGATGATGCCGTAGGTGGTGTGGGCTTCCGCAAGGCCGTAATCAATGTCCGCGCGCAGGGTGTGCAGCGGTACGCGCCCTTCGCGATACCATTCGCTGCGCGCAATCTCTGCGCCATTGAGGCGCCCGGCAACACGCACCTTGATGCCGTGGGCGCCCAGGCGCATGGCATTGCCGACCGCCCGGCGCATGGCGCGGCGGAACATGATGCGCCGCTCGAGCTGCTGGGCAATCGATCCGGCCACCAGCTGGGCATCGAGTTCCGGTTTGCGCACTTCCTCGACCGCCACGCGTACGTCGTTGTTGCCGAGCTTCGCCCGCAGGTCGTTTTGCAAACGCTCGATATCCTCGCCGCGCTTGCCGATCACCATGCCGGGGCGCGCGGTGTGCACCAGGATTTCCACCTTGTCGCCCTGGCGCTCGATTTCGATACGGCTGACCGATGCCTTGGCCAGGCGTTTGCCCAGCTCCTCGCGCAGCTCCCAATCCGAGTACAGGTACTCGGGGAACTGCTTGCCCTCGGCGTACCACCGCGAACTCCAGCCCGCGGACACGCCCAGCCTGAAACCGATCGGATTGACTTTATGACCCACGTTCAGCTCCTTGTCTCGCCGTCACCCACATGCACGCTGATGTGACTGGTGCGTTTGAAAATTCGGCTGGAACGGCCCTTGGCACGGGCGCGCCAGCGCTTGAGTGTCGGGCCCTCGTCAACCATGACCGCGGTCACCCTGAGTTCGTCTATGTCGGCGCCATGATTGTGCTCGGCATTGGCGATGGCGCTCTCGAGCGTCTTGCGCAGCATGGGGGAGGCTTTTTTCGAGCCGAAACTCAACAGGTTCAGCGCCTCTCCCACGCGCTTGCCGCGAATCTGGTCCGCCACCAGGCGGGCCTTCTGCGGCGAAATGCGTGCGTAACGATATTTGGCAGTCGTTTCCATCGTCGGTCCTATTTCGCCTTGCGGTCGCCGGAGTGACCCTTGAAGGTGCGCGTCTGTGAAAATTCGCCGAGCTTGTGGCCGATCATGTTTTCGGTCACGAGCACGGGCACATGCTGACGCCCGTTATGTACGGCAATGGTGAGACCGACCATGTCCGGCGTCGCCATCGAACGGCGCGACCAGGTCTTGATCGGACGCTTGCTGTTTTCCGCAACCGCCTTTTCCACCTTTTTCGCCAGGTGGGGATCCACGAACGGGCCCTTTTTGACTGAACGCGACACTATGCTCTCTCCTACTCCGCTCTCGCTTACTTGCGCTTGCGCCGGCGACGCACGATCATGTTGTCCGTGCGCTTGTTGTTACGGGTCTTGTACCCCTTGGTCGGCTGGCCCCAGGGGCTCACCGGATGACGTCCGCCCGACGTGCGGCCCTCGCCGCCGCCATGCGGGTGGTCTACCGGGTTCATGACCACGCCGCGCACGGTCGGGCGCACCCCGCGCCAGCGTTTCGCACCGGCCTTGCCGAGCGAGCGCAGGCTGTGTTCGGAGTAGCCGACCGAGCCGATCGTTGCCCGGCAGTCGCTGTGCACGCGACGCATTTCGCCCGAGCGCAACCTCAAAGTCGCGTAGCGGCCGGTCCGCGCCACGAGCTGGGCGACCGAACCCGCGCTGCGGCACAGTTGCGCACCGCGGCCGGGCCGAAGCTCGACGCAATGCACCTCGGTACCGACCGGGATGCTCCCGAGCGGGAGCGCATTGCCCGCGCGAATCGGAGCATGCACGCCGGATAGCAACTCTTCGCCCCCGGCAAGGCCGCGCGGCGCAACAATGTAACGGCGCTCGCCATCGGCATAGACCAGCAGTGCGATGCGCGCGCTGCGGTTCGGATCGTACTCGATGCGCTCGACGCGAGCCGGTACCCCATCCTTGTCGCGGCGAAAATCCACGACCCGATAACGCCGCTTGTGGCCGCCGCCGTGATGACGAACCGTTATGCGCCCCGTGTTGTTGCGGCCACCGCTCCGCTTGTGCTGCTTGACGAGCGCACGTGCCGGCGCACCCTTGTGCAGGTCGCCCCTGTCGGGCTCGACCACGAAGCGGCGCCCGGGAGATGTCGGCTTGGCCTTGCGTAACGGCATTACTCAGTCCTCATTCGGGTCCGGCGAAATCAATGTCATGGCCGGGCTTGAGCGTGACGTAGGCCTTTTTCCAGCCCGCGCGCCGCCCCCGGATTCTTCCCATGCCGCGGCTTTTCCCCGGCTGATTCAAGGTTGTCACCGAGGCCACTTCCACCTCGAACAGGCGCTCGACCGCCTGGGCGATTTCACCCTTGTCGGCATCCGGGCGCACACGAAGACAAATCTGGCGATCGTTTTCCGCCACACGCGAGGCTTTCTCGGAGACGTGCGGGGCCACGATGATGCTTGCCAGGCGCGCTTCGTTCATCCCAACCACCCTTCAATCCTTTTCAGCGCATCCACGCTCAGTACCACCTTTTCGAAGGCCACCAGGGCGACCGGATCGAGCTCGGACACCCCGCACACCGCCACCCCGGGCAGGTTGCGGGCCGACAAGGCCAGCGCTTCCGTCATTTCTTCGACGACCACCAGGGCATCCTGGCCGGCCTCGACACGTTCCAGCTCGGCGATCAATGCTTTCGTCTTGGGCTCTTCGAGTTCGAGCTTTTCCACGACCAGCAATCGCTCGGTGCGCGCCAGCTCGGAAAAAATGCTCCTCAACGCGCCGCGGTACATTTTGCGGTTCAGCTTGACCGAATGATCACGCGGAGCCGCGGCATGGATCACCCCGCCGCCACGCCACAAGGGGCTTCTGATGCTCCCGGCGCGCGCGCGGCCGGTGCCCTTCTGGCGCCACGGCTTCTTGCCGCCGCCGTTCACCATGGCCCGCGTCTTCTGCGCCTTGCTGCCGGCGCGCGCACCCGCGAGATAGGCGGTCACGGCCTGGTGCACCAGCGCCTCGTTGTATTTCCCTGCGAAAACCGCATCGGACGCGCCTACCGTTTTCTTCTCACCGCCTTGAACAGTCAGCTTCATAAAACCCGGCTCCTCAACCTTGTGCCGCAGCCTTGATGGCCGGGCGCACGATCAAATCTCCGTTGCGGGCGCCGGGCACCGCTCCTTTCACCAGGAGCAGGTTGCGTTCGGCGTCCACCCGCACCACTTCCAGATTCTGGATGGTACGGCGTACGGCGCCCATGTGTCCGGCCATACGCTTGCCCTTGAACACGCGCCCCGGCGTCTGGTTCTGCCCGATCGAGCCGGGCGCGCGATGCGAGAGCGAATTGCCGTGAGTCGCGTCCTGCATCCGGAAATGGTGGCGCTTGACGCCGCCGGCGTAGCCCTTGCCGATCGAGCGGCCGGTCACGTCCACTTTCTGGCCGGCCTCGAAAATCTCCACGGTCACTTCCTTGCCGGCTTCCAGCTCGTCTCCCGCCTCTTCGGCGAGGCGAAACTCGCGGATCAGCCGTCCGGCGCCGGCACCGGCCTTGCCCAAGTGACCGGCCACGGGTCTGGTGACGCGCCCGGGTCGGCGCGTTCCCGTGGTGAGCTGCACCGCGCGATAGCCGTCGCGCTCGGGCGTGCGCAGTTGCGCCACCCGGTTGGGCAGTACCTCGATCACCGTCACCGGAACGGACGTGCCGTCCTCGGTGAAAACACGGGTCATCCCGCATTTGCGGCCGATAACACCTAAACTCATTTCCCTTTCCTCTATTGCGTCGCCGATGGACACCGGCGTTGCAGCGCTCCAAGCTCACCCGAATGGCGAGCCGGGCATTATAACAGCGGGCGGCCCGAAACGCCTAACTTACGCGGATCTGAACGTCCACCCCGGCGGCCAATTCCAGCTTCATCAGCGCATCCACCGTCTTGTCGGTGGGCTCGACGATATCGAGCAAGCGCTTGTAGGTGCGCAGCTCATACTGGTCGCGGGCATCCTTGTCCTTGTGGGGCGAAACCAGCAGCGTGAAGCGCTCGATCCTGCACGGCAGGGGGATCGGCCCCTTGACCCGGGCGCCGGTGCGCCGGGCGGTCTCCACGATCTCGCCGGCGGACTTGTCCACCAGGCGATGGTCGAAAGCCTTCAAACGGATGCGGATGCTCTGATTTGCCATGATTTCAACCTACAATCCAACCAAGGGGCAATTCATGCCCCATTTCGCGGGCATGGCCCGCTCCTACTTGATGATCCTGGAGACGACACCGGCGCCCAC
>JAKDMP010000093.1 GCA_030452225.1 Gammaproteobacteria bacterium | reverse complement strand
CCCCCCCCCAAACCCGTGCCCCCCAATCCCGAAGCCCTCGACATCGTCGAAGCCTGGAGTCATGATGTAGGTTGGGGCGGTGGTGAGCTGTTGTTGGGCCTGGCGGCGGAAGGCCGGCAGGGCAAGGTGTACGCCGCCTCGGCGGACGGCAACGTGGCAGCCTTTGACGCCGCAAGCGGCGCGAAGGCCTGGAGCCGCGACCTGGAGAAGAGCTTGTCCGGCGGCCCGGCAGCAGGCAACGGCCTGGTGGTCGTGGGCACCCGTGACGGCGATGCCATCGCTCTTGATGCCGAAAGCGGCAAGACACTATGGTCGACTTATGTGGGCGCGCCGCCCCTGGCCAATCCCGCCGTCGGCCCGGACATCGTTGCGGTCAAAACGATTGCCGGGGCACTGATTGGCCTGTCTCCGAAAACGGGACGGATTCTATGGCAGATTTCGCAACGGCCGCCGTCGCTGACGCTGCGTTTCGGCATACAGCCGCTCATCGTCAACGGCGTCGTGTACGCCGGCTTTGCCGACGGCAGCGTGATCGCCGCCGATGCGGCGACCGGCGAAGAGCAGTGGCGCGCGACAGTTGCCCGGCCTTCGGGCAATAATCCGGTCGCCAACCTGATCAATGTCGGCGGTGTCATGGCCTGGGCGGCGGGAGATCTGTATGCCTCCACCTACCAAGGCAGGGTGGCCGCGCTCTCGTCGTTTTCGGGAAACGTGATCTGGAGCCATGAGTTGTCCAGCTATACCGGGGTTCGGCTGGATGGCTCCTACGTGTATGTGAGCGGCTCCGACGGCCGCATCCATGCATTCGACCTGGTGACCGGCGTCCCCAAGTGGGTCAACGACGTGCTCGGCTATCGGCGTCTGTCCGCAAGCGTGCCGTTCGGGCCGGTGGTCGCCGTGGGAGATCGCTTCGGCTGGCTGCATTTTTTCTCGCGGGAGGACGGACGCTACCTGGATCGCGTGGAAACCGGGCGCGGCCCCGTGCGCATGCCTCCCGTCGTCGCGGGGGGGCACTTGATCGTGCTCAACGACGACGGCTCGCTGGTGGCTTACGACGTCTCCCCCAAGGCGAAGCAGGGCAGTTGACGAGTGGCGAGATGGTTCCCGTACTTGCGCTCGTGGGGCGCCCCAACACCGGCAAATCGACGCTGTTCAACCGGCTGACCAACAGCCGCAACGCGCTGGTTGCCGAGCTGCCCGGGCTGACCCGGGATCGACATTACGGCTACGCCACGATTGCTGATCGCCGGGTCATGATTGTGGATACCGGCGGTTTGGCGGGCGAAGACGAGCTGGCCGTGGCGGCCGAAGCGCAAACCTGGCAGGCGGTGGCGGAAGCGCATTGCATCCTGTTCCTGGTGGATGCCCGCAGCGGGCTCGTTCCCGCCGACGAGACCCTGGCGCAACGCTTGCGCGAACGAGGCAAACCACTGCTCCTGGTTGCCAACAAGTGCGAGGGACTGCCGCCGGGGGCGCTCGCGGAATTTCATGCACTCGGTTTTTCCGAAGTCATCCCCCTCTCCGCCAAGCGCGGGTCGGGGCTGTCCCGATTGACCGCGGCGCTGGCGGCCAATCTGCCCGACCTCCCGGAAGTCGAAGCGGACGACCCCCCGGGGCTCCCGGTGGCGGTGATCGGGCGGCCCAACGTGGGCAAATCCACGCTGCTCAACCGACTGATCGGCGAGGAGGGGCTCCTGGCGACCGACATCCCCGGCACGACGCGCGATGCCATCCGCATTCCCGTCGAGCGGGACGGCAAGCATTACCTTTTTATCGACACCGCGGGGTTCCGTCGCCGCTCGCAGGTCAAGGAGGGAGCGGAGCGCTTGGGGGTGCTGGCCGCGGTCCGCGCTCTGGAGGCAGCCCGCGTCGCGGTGATCATGACCGACGCCCGCGAGGGCATCACCGGCCAGGATCAGCGTCTTGCGCGGCTTGCACTGGAGCGCGGCCGCGCCGTGGTCATAGCGCTCAACAAGTGGGACGGGATCGAGCCGGACGCCCGCCACCACGCGCAGGTCAGCAGCGAACGGCGTTTTGCATTCGTGCCCTTCGCCCGCCAACTCCAAATTTCCGCACTGCACGGCAGCGGCCTTGAGAAGCTGATGAAGGCCGTCGACGAGGCCGGTCGTGCCGACGCGGCCGACTTGCCCACGCCCGATTTGAACCGCGTGCTGCAACAGTTGGTGGCGCATACCCCGCCGCCGCTCGTCCACGGCCGGCGCATCAAACTGCGCTACGCCCACCAGGCGGGCCGGTCTCCGCCGCGCATTCGCATACACGGTACCCAGGCGGAAAAACTGCCGGCCGCCTACCGCCGCTACCTGGCCGCGGGCTTCCGCGATGCCTTCGAACTCGAGGGCGTACCGCTCACCCTCGATTTCAAATCGGCTCCCAACCCTTACAGTTCACCGGGCAGCCGTCGCAAGACAAGCTGAACTTCGTTTTCCATAAACGATACGGTCCGAATGCCGACTGCGAATGTCGGCAATGGGCCGAAAGATGCAAATTTCACTCCGCGACCGGGAAGGCTGGCCCGCAGGCAGCGGTATGGGCCGAGCCGGCATGGCAAATTGAGCGAGGCCCGCTGCAACGGCTGAAATCTGGATGGTCTGCCGCCTATACTGGATTCATTGTCAACGGCGAAGCGAATCATGGCCGACCTCATCCTGGGCCCGTTGTTGCGCTACGTGGATGCGAAGGAGGCGACGCTTTGGGTGGAGACCGATGCGCCCTGCGAAGTGCAGGCCCTCGGCCATCGGGCGCGCACGTTTGCCGTCGAAGGCCATCATTATGCGCTCGTCTGCATCGCGGACCTCGAACCGGCAACGCGTTACGAATATACCGTCGAACTCGACGGCCGCAAGGTCTGGCCGGGACCAAACGCGCCGTTTGCGGCCGGCCTGATCCGCAGCTTCGACGAGCGGCGCTCCTTCAGGCTCGCCTTCGGCTCCTGCCGCGTCGCGATGCCGCTGGCTCCCCCCTATACGCTGACCGACGCCGAGACGGTGCTGGGCTACGAGATCGATGCCCTGTATGCGCTTTCCCGGCGCCTGCAGAGCCTGCCGGACGAAGACTGGCCTCACGCGCTCCTGTTGCTCGGCGACCAGGTCTATGCCGACGAGGTCGCGCCGACGCTCCTGGAATTCATGCGCGCCCGACGCAGCCTCGACAAGCCGCCCGGCAAGGAGATTGCGGATTTCGAGGAATACACGCGCCTGTACCGCGAGTCCTGGACGCAGCCCGACATCCGCTGGCTGCTTGCCAATCTGCCGAGCGCCATGATCTTCGACGACCACGACGTCAACGACGACTGGAATATCTCCGCGGCCTGGGCGCGCGACATGCAGGCCGAACCCTGGTGGCGCGCGCGCATCGTCGGCGCATTCATGTCCTACTGGCTTTACCAGCACCTGGGCAATCTCTCGCCGCGCGAATTGGCACAGGACGATCTCTACCAGGCCGTGCACAAAGCGAACGATGCCGGGCCGCTGCTGCGCGAGTTTGCCGAATCGCTGTACGAGGGCAAACGGGTGTACCGCTGGAGTTTCTACCGCGACTTCGGCAAGTCCCGGCTCGTGGTCATGGATTCGCGTGCCGGGCGCGTGCTCGAGCCCGAACGGCGGGCAATGGTCTCGCCTGAGGAATGGGACTGGATTCGCAGTCATGCCGAGGGGGAGTTCGACCATCTCCTGCTCGGCACCTCGGTTCCGCTATTGATGGGGCAGGGCATTCATTATCTGGAGGCCTGGAACGAGGCCCTGTGCCGCGGCGCCTGGGGCAAATGGGCGGCGCAGAAGAGCGAGCGCATACGCCGTGCCATCGACCTCGATCATTGGCCCGCGTTTCAGTGTTCCTTCCGGGACATGGTTGCCTGGCTGCAGAAGCTTGCGCGCGGAGCGCGAGCGCCCGCCAGCATCATCTTTCTGTCGGGCGACGTGCACCATACCTATCTCGTCGAAGCCCGGCTGGCCGGCGAGGCGGCGCACAGTCGCCTTTACCAAGCGGTCTGCTCGCCGTACAGAAATCCGCTCGACAAGACCATGCGCCGGGCGATGCGAAGCTGCTGGTCGCGCCCGTTGAGTGCGTTCGTGAAGGGGCTTGCCCTGCTCGCGGGCGTCAAGCCTCCCGGCATCGCCTGGCGGCGGACGCACGAGAAACTCTGGTTCGACAATGTCATCTCGGAGCTTGCGTTCACACGCACCCACTGCAGGCTGAAGATTGAAAAATGCCCGCCCGGCGATGCGCAACGTCCACAACTCGAAGAAGTCTATGCCTGCGATCTGGTGGAGAAGCCTGACGATCCGCGCACCTGAATCCGCCGGATTGCCCGACTCACACGACTATGCCTTGGATCCGTAATAACTACCGAGAAAATCCGCAATGGGATGAAGCGGCTCGATCTCCTCGCACATGAGCTTGAAGCAGGCAAGAAGCGGCACGGCGATGATGGCGCCGACGATTCCCCAAATCCAGCCCCATACGATGAGGGTGACAAAAACGGCGACGGGACTCAGCGCCAGCCGCCGGCCGACGACATGCGGGGTCACGAATTGCCCCTCGATGATCGAGATCACCAGGATCGTGGCTGGCACGGCGAGGATGACGCCGACGTGATCGAAGGTGATGAGCGCCAGCAGGAACAGTATGATCAGCGCGACCAGCGCTCCCAGATAGGGGACATAGTTGAAAATTGCGATCATCGTGCCCCAGAGGATGGGGTTCGGCATGCCGATCAGCCACAACGCAAATCCGTCCACCGCCCCCACGGCGATGTTGATGAGGGTGATGGTAAACAGATAGCGGGCAATGTGACGCTGGATGTTGCGCGCCACTTCCACGGCATGACGCTTGTCGCGCCAGCGCGGAATGGCATGGGCGAGGCTGCGCAAAAAACTGTCGCTCGCGGCAAGGAGAAAGTACAGGAGCACGACGGCGATGCCGACGCCGGTGAGCACGTCCGGGGCGATCGTGCGCGCCTGATCCAGGACGGTGACCTCTTCCCCGACGATCTTGACCGGCTGTGCGCGATCGGTCTCGGGTGTCGCATTGCCGGTCGCTTTCGTGACCTCCTCGGCGGTTTCCTGAATTTTCTGGAGCGGGCCCTGCGAGGTGTTCATCATGCGCTCGAGCTTCTGGATCGCTTCGGGCGCCTCCTTGACCCAGTGCAGTGCGGGCCCGGACAAACCATAGACGCCGAAGCCGAAGCCCGCGAGCAACAGGGCGAGCACGAGCGCCGCACCCGCAGGCCGCGGGATGCGCCGGCGCCCGAGCCAGGCGACCGCGGGGGTCAGGATCAGGCTGAAGAGCAAGGCGAGCGCCATCGGGATGAGGACTTCGCGCGCGAAATAGGCCGTGTACAGGATCAACAGGACAAAAATGCCGACCAGTACACTCGAGCGGATTTTCGTGGCGATCGGTTCGCCACGGGATGCGGCGCCTTCGCCGGGTTCGTCCTCGTTCGAAGCGCCCATGCGCACACCTCCGGCTGTCAACGCGTCAATTCATCCATCATGCAACAAATTGACCGGCGTTTACAACGAGCGCAAGGCGGCGTGGAATGCCTGTCAAGGAACCAGCCAGACGAAATAAATGACGACGACGGATACGATACCGACAAGGACATTCAGCGGCAGGCCGAAACGCACGAAATCGCTGAATCGGTACCCGCCGGGACCGTACACCATGAGGTTGGTCTGGTAGCTGATCGGCGTGGCGAAGCTGACCGAGGCCGCCATGGCGATGGCAATGGCATAGGGCAGGAGTGGCTGGCCGATCGCCGCCGCCGCGGCCAGGGTGAGCGGGAACATGAGCACGGCGGCGGCGTTGTGGCTGATGAAATTGGTGAGGATCGCGGTCACGCCGTAGACCGCGGCCAGCAGGCCGATTGCAGAGCCCGCGGCGAGATTGAGCAGTTGCGTGGAAATGATTGCCGCGGCGCCGGTGTGATCCAGCGCCCCGGCGATGGCGAAGGCCGAACCGATGACGAGCAGCACCTGCAGATCTATGGAGCGACGCGCTGCCACGAGTCCGATGCAGCGGGTGGCCACCATGGCGACGGCGGCGAAGACCGCGGCCGGGGCGAGGGGCACCACGCGGGTGGTCACCAGCCCGATCACGGCCCCCATGATCAGCCAGGCGATCCAGGCGCGCTCGTAGTGCGGCTGCACGCTGCCCTGAAGCGGGCGCAGGAGCAGGAATTCGCGGCTGTGAAGGTAGCGGCGCAGGAATTCAGCGGGGGCCTCGAGAAGCAGAGTGTCGCCCGATTCGAGCGTGATCGAGCCGATCTTGCCGCCGATACGCCGCCCGCGCCGGGCCACGGCGATGACCACGGCGCCGTAGCGCGAACGGAAGCCGCCCTCGCGCACGGTGCGGCCGACAACCGGGTTTTCGGGCGCGATCACCGTTTCGATCAGGCGCCGGTCGGGACGCGGCGTGTCGAGCTTGAACACTTGGCCGGTGGCGGGGACCAGTCCGCGCATCTTCTGCAAATCCGCGACCGATTCGACGATGCCGGCAAACACCAACCGATCGTTTTCCTGCAGCAACTCCTCCGGCCCCGGGGCGGTGATCAGGCCGCCGTCGCGCTCGATCTCGACGACATACAGGCCGGGGAGGTGGCGCAGGCCCGCGGTTTCCAGCGATTGCCCGGCCAGCGGGCTGCCCGGCGACAAGCGCATTTCCACCGTATATTCGCGCGGATCCGTCAACTCGCCCATCACGCCGCCCCGGTCTGGCAGCAGGCTGCGTCCGAAGATCAGCACGTAGAGTATGCCGGCCACGGCGACCGGCAGACCGACGGCGCCGATGGTGAAAAACCCCATCCCGGGGCCGTCGGTAGCGGAGACCAGCAAGCCGTTGACGATCACGATGGTGCTGGTGCCGATGAGCGTGCAGGTGCCTCCGAGCATGGCCGCGAACGAGAGCGGCATGGCGAGCCGCGAGGCAGCAAAGCGGCGGCGCTTGCCCCAATCGAGCACGGCGGGGAGGAGCGCGGCCACCACCGGCGTGTTGTTGATGAAGGCGCTCACCGCCGCGGTCGGGAGCATGATTCTGAGCTGGCCCACCCACAGGCGTTTGCTGTGGCCGAAGAGCCATCTCGCCGGCGCCGACACCGCCCCGGTGTGCTGCAGGCCGGCGGCCACCACGTACAATGCGGCGACGGCGATCAGTCCCGGGTTGGCAAAGCCCACAAAGGCGCGGTCCAGCGGCACGCAACCGGTCACGGCCAGGATCGCGAGCGCTCCGAGCAGGGGAAACTCGGGCGGCATCCGCGGCCAGGCGAGGGCAATCACCGTGGCGCCGAGTACGGCAAGGGTGAGAATCGCTTCCCAACTCATCAGGATGGCTCCCTGGCCGGTCTCGTGCGCCTGCTGCCGCCGGCTTTGGCCCGCAGCAGCGGGGCGAGCACGGCCCCGGTATGCGATGCGGCGACTTGCGCAACCTCTTCGGGCGTGCCGCAAGTCACGACTTGACCGCCCGCATCGCCGCCCTCGGGGCCGAGATCGATCAGCCAGTCGGCGGTTTTGATGACATCCGGATGATGTTCGATCATTACGATGGTGTTGCCGTGGTCGCGCAAGCGTAACAGCACAGCCAGCAATTGGCGAATGTCGTGGAAGTGCAGGCCCGTGGTCGGTTCGTCGAGGATGTAGAGCACGCGGCCGGTATCGCGCCGCGCCAGTTCGCGCGCGAGTTTGACCCGCTGGGCCTCGCCGCCGGAAAGCGTCGTCGCACTCTGGCCGAGCCTGACGTAACCCAGCCCCACCGTCGCCAGCGTCTCGAGCCGGCGGCGGATGCTCGGCACATTGGCAAAAAATCCGAGCGCCTCTTCCACGGTCATCTCGAGCACTTCGTGGATGTTCCTGCCCTTGTAGCGCACCTCGAGCGTCTCGCGATTGTAGCGGGTTCCATGGCAGACGTCGCAGGGGACGTAGAGATCGGGCAGAAAGTGCATGGCCACCTTCACCAGGCCGTCGCCGCGGCAGGCTTCGCATCGCCCACCCTTGATGTTGAAGGAGAACCGGCCCGGCCGGTAGCCGCGCGCCCGCGCCTCCGGGGTTTGCGAGAACAATTCGCGGATGGGCGTCAACAGGCCGGTATAGGTGGCCGGGTTGGAGCGCGGCGTTCGTCCGATCGATTTCTGGTCGATGGCGATGGTCTTGTCGAGCTGTTCCAGCCCCTCGATGCCGTCGCAGGGCGCCGCATCGGCGCGGCTGCCGTTGAGCTTGCCTGCGGCGGCCACTTCCAGGGTATCGAGCACGAGGGTGGATTTTCCCGATCCCGACACGCCGGTGACGCAGGTCAGCAGTCCCAGCGGAATCGATACTTCCAGGTTGCGCAGATTGTTGCCGCGGGCGCCGAGAATGCGGATTTGCGCGTCCGGATCGGCACGGCGCCGGGCCTGCGGGACCGGAATCGTCCGGCGCCCCGCTAGGTAGTCGCCGGTGAGGGAACGCGCTTCGTCCGCAATGTCGGACGCCGAACCGGTGGCGATGACTTCGCCGCCATGCACGCCCGCGCCGGGTCCCATGTCCACGAGGAAATCGGCGGCGCGCATGGTGGCCTCGTCGTGCTCGACGACGATGAGGGTATTGCCGAGGTCGCGCAAACGGATCAGGGTTGCGAGAAGACGGCGGTGGTCGCGCTGATGCAGGCCGATGGAAGGCTCGTCGAGCACGTACATGACGCCACTGAGGCCGGAGCCGACCTGGCTGGCGAGCCGGATGCGCTGCGCCTCTCCTCCCGAAAGCGAATCGGCGGAACGCGCCAGCGTCAGGTAGCCGAGGCCCACGTCCTCGAGAAAGCCGAGACGGGTGTTGATCTCGCGCACAATACGCGCCGCGATGGTTCCGCGCTTCCCGGGAATCGCCAACTGCGCCAGGAGCTTTCGGGCCGGGGCAATGGCGAGTCTCGCGATGGCGGGCAGGTTCCTGCCGTCAATGAAGACGTGGCGGGCGGCTTCGTTCAGTCGCGCACCGTGGCACTCGGGGCAGGGACGAACGCTTCGGTAGCGGGCCAGCTCTTCGCGCACGGCGGGGGAGTCGCTTTCGCGCCAGCGGCGCTCGAGGATGTGGACGATGCCCGCGAAGGGATGCGTATGCGAGTGGCGCTTGCCGCGCGCCGAAACCTGGTCGAAGGCGATGTTCTCGTCGCCGCTGCCGTACAAGAGAATTTGGCGCATGCGCTCGGGCAAGGCCTCCCAGGCGGTTTCGACGTCAAAGCCATAGTGTCGTCCAAGACTCTGCACGAGAC
>JAKDMP010000092.1 GCA_030452225.1 Gammaproteobacteria bacterium | reverse complement strand
CCCTCGACGATCCGGCGACGGGCGCCTACACCTACACCCCGGACAGCGGCTACAGCGGGAGCGACTCGTTCACGTTCAAGGCGAGCGACGGCATCGCCGACTCCAATACGGCGACCGTCAGCATCACCGTGAACGCGGCTCCGCCGCCCCCGCCTCCGCCGCCACCTCCCTCCGGCGGCGGTGGGGGCGGTGCGAGCGCGCTGCTCGGTCTGGCCCTCCTCGCCCTTTTGGGTCTCGGTATGGCTCTCTATCGCCGGTGCCGTGAGACATGAAGAATCCCCCTCCCACTCCCCCTTCCTTGCCGCCAATAGGCGGGAAGGGGGAGCCGGAGGAGGATCGCTCGCGACCATGCCAGCGGAGACTGTCATGGTGGTGCGCAACGGACTTCCGCTCGTCGCACTGCTCACACTGGTCGGCCTGGGCGCGTGCAGAAGAAACAAGGAGAATCCCATGCAGAAATGCCTGGAATCCTGCTATCCGGGCAGCGGCAAAACCCGGTACGAAATCGGCTTCGAGTGGGGCACGTACCACATCCATACCACCGGCCCGACGGCGGCGGAGGCGGATGATCCGAATGCACGCTATGGCGGCTACATCGTCGCCCGCCCCGAGGTTGCGCATCCGGCGCGCGGGCGCAGGCACTGGACTTATCTCGTCACGCCGGGCGGAACAGTCTGGCGCCGTCTTGACGACGGAAGCATCCCCGCCGCCGGGCGGCACAAGCAGGTCTCCCGCTCGACGCAAGGCCGGGTTGCGGCCAGCGCCGCGTCGGCGATCCGGTCCCCGGCCGAACCGGTCATTGACGATTTTCTCGATCACCCCAGCGCGTGGTCGCGGTACGGAACGCTCGTGGCGGAGGGTCAAGACAGCTACCACCTGGTGCATGCCCCCGACGGTCGGGCGCAACAGGGTATTGATTCACGTGGACACTAACCCGCCGCGTGGAGCCGGTCGAACCATGACCGGCGACGCGCCTGTTCAACCTGCCGGGTGGCGGACGCCCGGCGCTCATCGGAGAGAAATCATGAAACGGACTTTGATGATTGGCTTCCTCGGCATGCTTTCGCTCGCCGCGACGGGGCTGTTGTCGGCCTGCGGCGGAGGCGGCGACAATCCTCCACCCGAGCCGGTGCCGAGCCTCACCCGCTCCACGCTGGCGATCTCGCCGGCCACCGCACTGACCGCGAACGGCGCCGCGGTCGCGCACATCACGGTGCAACTGCGCGATTCGAGCGGTGCGAAGATCACGAATCCCGATGCCGTCGTGGCCCTGTACGCCGATTTCGGCGATCTCGATTACACGGGCTCGAATGGCCAGGTCAACGGCACCCTGACCTCCACCCAGGCGGGCGACGATACGGTGAGCTTTTCCATCGACGGCGCGACCTCGCCCAATACGGGCACGGTGACCTTCGTGGCCGGCCCCGCCGACCCCGCGGCCTCGAGCATCGTCCTGAGTGCGCCCGGCGCGGCGACCGGCACCACGCCCGTCGGGATTGCCGATGCCGTCACGCCGTTGATCGCAACCGTCACGCTGCGCGACCAGTACGGCAATCCACTGCTGCATGGGGGGGATGAGGTGCGCATCTTCGCCAGTCTCGGTGCCGTGGGCCGTGTTACGGACCATGACAACGGCACCTACTCGGCGGAGATCACATCCATCGCCGCGGGCAACGGATCGGCCACGTTCAGCCTGGGCGGGACGGGTTCCGCCGCCCTCGCCCGGGCACGCACCGCCGCACCCGCCGCCGCCAGCGGCGCCCCGGTCATGTTCGTCCCGCCGCCGGCGAGCGCCGCCTCGGTTTACAGGGCCGCCTGGACCATACGCAGTTGCAACGCCGGCGGTTGCTTGTATTCCGGCATCTACACGATCGATACCACCAATCCCGGGGCATCGCCCACGCAAGTCGCAAGCGGCGACCTGATGATGCCCGGCTACCCCAGCGCGCCCAGCTTCGGGAGCGTTTATCGCGCCTATTACGATCCGAGCACGGACAGGGTGCTGCAATTGGGCCCCGCAACCGTGATTTATGCCAAGGGCGGCGCGTTGCGCCGGCTCGATCTGATCCAGCCGAGTGCCACGCCCCAGACACTCTCGACACTGTCACTGACCGCGTTGTGCGGCCTGTACCTTACCGGCCCCTACGGCATCAGCTTCGGCAATTCCCCGGCGGGGGAACCCGCCTGGGCGCTCGTCCTGGGCTTCGACAGCCCCGGCGCCACGCCCGCCGACTGCCTGAGCGGCACGCCGCAAGTCTGGCTGATTCCGACGGACGGCGACGCCTCCACGGTGCCGATTTCCGGAGATTTTGCGGCGCTGTCCTCCGCCAAGGCCCTGGTCGATCCCGCGACCGGACAGGTCCAGGGGCTCGTCGTGGTGGACGATACCGGCGATCTGGTCTTCTACTCGGCCGATCTTTCGGTTCAAACGGTGCTGCAGGCCGGCTTCGTGCCCCCGGGCTCGAGCGTGCAGCTCCTGAATCCACGAGGGATTCACGATACGCTGATATTCGACGTAAGCAGCATCAGCGGCGGTACGCGTACCGATGATCTGTTCCGCGTTACCGCAAGCGGTGTCTCGCCCGTCACCACCCTGTCGTTTTCGACCTCCAACCCGTACTTCGACTCCGCCCATTGCGGCGCACTCTACGATGCCGCGCACTTTTTCCTCGCCTCCTTCCAGGGCCCCGGCGGCGAGCTTTACTTCCAGTATCCGACGAGCGGCGGTGCCTTCGCCGTCTATGCGCTGGCTCCGGGCGGCACGACCCCCGCCGCGATCTACAACGAGCCGTCGGGCCACTGCCTGTACGGGGGCTTTTCCCATTCCGCGTCGGGGCGGCTGCTGTTCGCGGAATCGGCTACGCCGATCGATGCCTTTCCGAACGCCTTTCGCGCGATCTCCATCGCCACGGCCGGGCCGCCGGCTCAGGCGCCGGTCGTGCTTGCTTCGGATCCGGCGTCCATCGGCATGTCGATCCCGTACTATTCGGTAACGGGCCAGAATGCGTGGATTCTGGATCTGTACTGCGACAATCCTTCCTGTTCGACCTATTCTGCCCAAATAATCGTTGCCCGGCCCAACGGCACACTCCAGCAAACGTTCACCGATTCGGTGATCGGCGGTGACGCCCAGCAGGGGTCTGTCGCCTCGAGCGGAGCGACGCTGAGAAAGTACATCGCGATCGCTCCCGACCGGAACAGCGCCTGCACGAGCACCGGCTGGGTGCTGTACGATCCCGCGACGATGGTTCCGGTACTCAGCCCGAATTTCGGCGCCGGGAAATGCTCCCGCGGGGTTTTTCTCTACGGTCCCAACGACAGCTTCCTGTTCGGGAGTGTGCCCGACGCCGGCGCCACCCAGGCCTGGGCTTATGCGCTGTTCGGCATCGGCGGGACGAGCGCCATCTTCGGACCCTACGGGCCGTCCCCGGGCTACTTCGAACCGCAAGTCATTCCCATGTACTGACCAATTCCGGGCGACGCGAGGCTGTGTCTGCGCGCCGCGGCGGACTGCGCTATACTCGGGCTGCATCGCATGGCCCGGGTGGCGCCGCATGGAGCAGGACGAGGACATCACCCTGATGCTGCACTCGCTGAGCGAGGGCGACGAGGCGGCGCTGGACCGGCTTTTTGTGTCGCTGTACGCGCAGCTTCACAACATGGCGCATGCCCGGCGCCGCGGCTGGTCCGGCGAGGAAACCCTGCATACGACGGCCCTGGTCCACGAGGCCTATCTCAAACTTGCCGGGGGCAAATCGCTGAAGGTCTCGGATCGCAGGCATTTTTTTGCCACGGCCGGGCGCGCGATGCGCCAGATTCTCATCAATCATGCCGAGAAGCGCTGCGCCGCCAAGCGCGGCGGCAGCGCCGCCAATACCCCCCTCGACGAGGAACGCTGTGCCGTCGCCGGCGCCGAGGAGGAATTGCTCGCGCTCGACGGGGCCTTGACGCGCCTGGAGGAAATCGGAGAGCGGCCATGCCGCGTGGTCGAATGCCGCTTCTTCGCCGGGCTCAACGTCGAGGAAACCGCCGAGGCGCTCGCGATCTCCCCGGCGACGGTCAAACGCGATTGGGCGGTCGCGAGCGCATGGTTGACCAAGGAATTGTCGGCAGACGACGGCTGAGTACGGGGGCGAGGGCATGACGGCTCGCTGGGATCGGATCGAAACGCTATACACGCAGGCGGCGACGCTCGAAGGTGAGGAACGCGAGCGCTACCTCGAGGCCGAGTGCGGGGAGGATCGGGCGCTGCGCGAGGAAGTCGAGTCCCTGCTCGAGGCGGGCGAACAGGCGGAAACATTTTTTTCCGGCCTGGCGCGGCGTGCGGGGCTGAGCGGCCTGTCCGAAGACGCCACGGGCCGCCGCGTGGGCGCCTGGCGACTCCTGCAACGCCTCGGCCACGGCGGCATGGGCGCGGTCTATCTCGCCGAGCGCGCCGATCGGCAGTTCGAAAAGCGCGTGGCCATCAAGCTGGTGCCGATCGCCCTGTGGGGCGAGGAGGCACGCCGGCGCTTCCTCCTCGAACGCCAGATTCTCGCCCGGCTCGAGCATCTGAACATCGCGCGGTTGCTCGACGCGGGCGTCAACGAAGACGGCGTCCCTTATTTCGTCATGGAGCACGTCGAAGGCAAGCCGATTGATGCCTGCTGCGATGAAAACCGCCTGGGCGTGAAAGCACGCCTCGAGTTGTTCCTTTCCGTCTGTGATGCCGTCGCCTATGCACACAGGAACCTCATCATCCACCGCGATCTCAAACCCGCCAATATCCTCGTCACCGAAACGGGCACCGTCAAACTCCTCGACTTCGGCATCGCCAAGCTCGTCGGCGCGCAGGTAGAGGAGGGACTTACCCTGACGCGGTTGGGATCGAGCCCGCTGACGCCGGCCTACGCGAGCCCCGAGCTTCTGCGCGGCGAAGCCATTACCACGGCGAGCGACGTCTATGCCTTGGGCGTACTCCTTTACAAGCTCCTCTGCGGCGGGCTCCCGTTCGATCTCGCCGGGCTGAGCGAGACCGAATCCCTGAAGCGCATATGCGGGACAACGCCTGCCTTGCCGAGCCGCGCCGCCGCGACGGCAAAGGCGGCTTCCGGGCCGGCGCCGGAGCGGCTGCGACGCACTCTGGCCGGCGACCTCGACACCATCGTCATGAAGGCGCTTCGCAAGGAGCCCGAGCGGCGCTACCCCTCGGTCGAGCAACTCGCCGATGACCTCCGAAACTACCTTGCGGCAAGGCCCGTGCGCGCGCGCCCCGACACGGCCGGATACCGCCTCTCGCGCTTCGTCAAGCGCCACCGCATCGGCGTCGCCGCCACGGCGGCACTCGTGGCACTCGCCATCGCCTCGGGTGCGGTGATCACCACTTATGCCATCCGGGTCACCGAACAGAAAAACCTGATCACACTGCAGCGCAACAAGGCGCAGCAGCAACAACAATTCCTCGTGAGCATATTCAACGCCGCCGACCCCGGCGTCGCCCGCGGGGAAACCATCACTGCCATGGAATTGCTCGACAGCGCCGCCGTGCGTCTCGACACCGAATTGTCCGGCCAACCCAAGGTCAAGGCCGACATGCTGAATCAGCTTGGAATAATCTATTTCAAGTTGAGCAGTTACGAGAAGGCCAGAACCCTGCTTGAAAGGGCGCTTGCATTGAACACCGAGCTTTATGGCAAGCACAGCCCGGAAACGATAGAGAGCCTCAAGTATCTGGGATTGGTCGTCGAATACGCGGGCGATTTCGACTACGCCAAATCGCTCTATCAAAGAGCGCTCACCACCAGCCTGAATGCCGGTCCCGACGGCGACGGCCTCGTTACCGCCTCGATTCTCAACCACCTGGGACGTGTGGAAATGAGGGACGGGCACTTTGAAAAAGCCGACGACTATTTGCGCCGGGCACACGCGTTGCTGCGTGGCCAGGGCAGAATGGAAAGTGCCTTGGCAGGTGACAATCTGAAATACCTGGGGGTGCTGGAGCACAGGCGGGGCAATGATGTGGGGGCGGAATCCTACTTCCGGGAAGCGCTGACAATTTTCAAGGGCTTGTACGGAGACAGGCATCCGGCAATCGCCCAGACCCTCAACAATCTTGGCATCGCCATGCACGGGCAGGGCCGGAACCAACGCGCGGAAGCCGTTTACCGGAAAGTACTCGCCATGCAGAACAAGCTCTACGGCGGACCGCAGGAACTCACCATCACGACGTTGTACAACCTGACGTCGGTTCTGCGCGAGGAAGGCCGACTCGACGAGGCCATCGCCACGATACAGGCCGCGATCACGATGGGCAGGCAGCTTTGGGGAGATTCCCATTCGGATCTCGGGATTTTTTACAGCCGACTGGGTTCCCTGTTGACGTTAGACAAGCGCTACGTCGAAGCGGAACAGGTATTGAACAAAGCGCTCGAAATCCATGCCGCCACCAAGGCACCCAATCATTTTCGCACTGGCATTGCGCACGAACACCTGGGCCGACTTCATGCCATCGTCAAGAAATACGCCCGGGCGGAAAAGCACTATCGCCAAGCTCTGGCGATCTACCGCGTGGCTTATCCGCCCGGGCATTGGAGAATCGGAAGTGCCCGGAGCGGCCTGGGAAATTGCCTGCGCGCGGAGAAAAAGTACGCGCAGGCGCAACCGCTGCTGTTGGCCGGGTACCGGACACTGGACGCGAAGCTGGGTCCCGACGACCCCCTCGCGCAAACCGCGCTGCAACGTCTCGTACGCTTCTACGAAGAAACCGGAGACGCCGCCAGGGCCGCACAGTATCGAAAACTCATCGAAGCGCCACGGAACCAAGGTGATGCGTCTCGTTCGCCGCCGCGCGGCGGATGAGCGGGCACGTGCCCGGCCGCCTGCAAGGGAATCCCCCTCTATCTCCCCCTTCCGGCCAAGCGGCCGCAAGGGGGAGGAAAGAGCCCCTCTCCCCCTTGCCGTCTTCGGGAAAGGGAAGCCGCAGGGGGATTCCTGTCGCGGCGGAGACCGCCGTTCCCACTGCTCCACGCCGGGATTTTTGCGATAATCTTCGAGTAGAAGCGGGTTTGCTCGCGATTTTCGCCGGGGAGGTCGGCAGGATGCCGGCGCTCACAAAGGAGTAGTCATGGACGATTGCGTGTTCTGCAAAATGGCGGCCGGAGACATCGAACCCGACAAGGTGTACGAAGACGGGGAGATTCTTGCCTTCCGGGATCTCAATCCGCAGGCCCCCACGCATATCCTGATTATTCCCAGGCGTCATATCGCGACCACCAATGATCTGGCCGACGGGGATGCGGCGCTTGTCGGCCGCCTGACGCTGGTCGCCGCGCAACTGGCGAAAGACGAAGGGATTGCGGACAGCGGCTACCGCACCGTATTGAACTGCAACGCCGGGGCGGGGCAGAGCGTGTTTCACCTGCACCTGCACCTGATCGGCGGAAGGCGGATGGGTTGGCCGCCGGGCTGAGGGCGCAAGCGCGCCGGCTGTGGCGTCTCGCTTGGGTCCTGCTTCTGGTGCCGGTGAGCGTTGCCGAAGCCGTCTTTCTCGCTATTGTCGACGCGCTTGCGCCGCGCTTGCGCCGCCGGATTCAGCCGCCGATGATGCGCGCCTGGTGTGGCTGGCTTGCGCTTCTCTGGGGTATCCGTATCAGCGTGCAGGGCGAACCGGTGGCCGCGCCCGCCATGCTCGCCTGCAATCACCGCTCGTGGCTCGATATCGTCGTGCTGGGAGCGACGATTCACGGCTCGTTCATCTCCAAGGCCGAACTCGATCGTTGGCCGGTGGTGGGCTATCTGGCCCGTCACGGGGGGAGCACGCTTTACATCAGCCGCGGGGAGATGCGCAGTTTCAGGCAACTCGGGGGGAACCTGGTTGCCCGCTTGAACGAAAGTACGCGCATCATATTTTTCCCGGAGGGCGGGATCAGCGGCGATCGGCTCCTGCTGCGCTTTCGTCCGCGGCTTTTTGCGGCGGCCATCGCCGCGCGCTGTGCGGTGCAGCCGGTCGCCATTGAGTACTGTGGCGGCGACGGGGCAGATCAAGCGCCCATGGGGGCGACCGAGCCATTTGCACTGCATGCCTGGCGATTGCTGCGTTATCGGCGGATCGAAGTCAGAACCACCTTCCTCGATCCACTGGATCCGCACGGCCGGGACGAAAAAGCACTCGCCGCACAGGCGCAGGCCGCGGTGGCGGGGGTGCTTTCGCCGGCTTCGCCGCGGGGCGGCAAGACGTTTGCGGATACACTAGGCGCTGCCGAGCGCGGGTTGCGTGGTGAAGGAAGCGACATCAATGGGAAAAAGGGCGCAGGAGTTTGATGTCACTTAGGCGATGGGTCAATCTGGCGGGTTTTCTGTTGTGCGCGGCCATGATCGGCTTTGCCTACTATCTGCAGTACGGCCCGCCGAGGCTCGAGCCTTGCCCGTTGTGCATTTTCGAGCGCGTGGCCGTCGCCGCGCTCGGCCTCGTTTTCCTCATTGCTTTCCTGCATGATCCGCGTCGCTGGGGCCGCTGGGTTTATGTCGTGTTGATTTTTATCGTCGCGGGCATCGGCATCTTCATCGCCGCGCGACACGTCTATATACAAATGCACCCGGAGACCGTCATGTCCTGCGGCGGCGCATCGCTCAAGACCATGATCGAGCACCTGCCTTTTACCAGGGTGGTCCAGCTTGTGCTGCGGGGTTCGGGCGAATGCGCGCATATTGACCGGCTGCTCGGTTTTACGCTTCCGGGCTGGGTACTGGTCGCGACGATCGTGTTGGGCGTGGCAGGGGTCGCTGCCAACATTCGCCGCCGATGACTCGCGACTGTTGATGTACCTTGCGGCCGACATTCGGGGTGGTTGCGGATGAGTTCGACGCGGACGGGCGCACTCGTTTGCCTGGTGATTTTCGGAATGATCTGGTTTTGGGGACTCGGCCAACGCCCGCTTTTTGCTACGGATGAGGGCCGTTACGCGGAGATACCGCGCGAGATGCTGGTGACGGGCGACTGGGTGACACCGCGCCTCAACGGTCTGCGCTACTTCGAAAAGCCGCCCCTTCAGTACTGGATGACGGCGGCCGCCTATGCCGTATTCGGCGTGCACGACTGGACGGCGCGGTTGTGGACGGCTATCGCCGGTTTCTTCACGGCGCTGGCCGCGGGCTTTACCGCGGCTCGGCTTTATGGGCAACGTGCCGGCTGGCTGACCGTCGCCGTGCTGGGCGGCAGTTTCTATTTCGTCTTCCTCAGTCACTTCAATACGCTGGATGCCGTGCTGTGCATGGCGATGAGTATCAACCTGTTCGGATTTCTCCTTGCGCAAAATGCCCCGCAGCACTCGCGCGCG
>JAKDMP010000203.1 GCA_030452225.1 Gammaproteobacteria bacterium | reverse complement strand
GCGCCACGGTCTCGAGTTGAAGGATTACGAAGGGTTGTGGCAGTGGTCGGTGGATCGTCGCGAGGAGTTCTGGGTGCTGCTGTGGGACTTTTTCGATGTCAAGGCCGCGCGGCGCTGGGACAAGGTGCTCGCGAACGACGGGATGCCGGGTGCGAAATGGTTCGAAGGCGCGCGGCTCAACTTTGCCGAAAACCTGCTGCGCTATCGCGACGACAGAACCGCGCTCGTCTTCCGCAACGAGGCCGGTGTGCGCCGCTCGTTCACTTACGCCGAACTCTACCGCGAAGTCGCGCGCCTGCGCGCCGGGCTCGATGCGGCAGGCGTCAAAACGGGAGACCGCGTCGCGGCCTACCTGCCCAACATGCCCGAGACCCTCATTGCCATGCTTGCGACGGCAAGCATTGGCGCCGTTTTTTCCTCCACCTCGCCGGACTTCGGTACCGGCGGCGTTCTGGATCGCTTCGGGCAGATCGAACCGAAGATCCTGATCGCCGCCGACGGTTATTTCTACAACGGCAAGACGCACGATAGCCTCTCCCGCGTGCGGGAAATCCTGCCGCAACTGCCATCGGTCGAACGGGTCGTCGTCGTTCCCCACGTCAACGAAAAGCCCGATCTCGCCGATCTTCCGAAGGCCGTGCATTACGTCGATTTTCTCGGTGATGCGGAGGAAATGGATTTCGCTCGACTCCCCTTCGATCACCCGCAATTCATCCTCTACTCCTCCGGCACCACGGGCAAGCCAAAATGCATCGTCCACGGCTTGGGCGGCGTGCTGCTCCAGCACCTGAAGGAACTCGGCCTGCACACGAACGTGGCGCGCGAAGACGTGCTGTTTTACTTCACCACCTGCGGCTGGATGATGTGGAACTGGTTGTCCTCGGGGCTTGCGCTCGGTACCACGGTGCTGCTCTACGACGGCGCCCCCATGCGCGGCGGCGCCGACGCGATGATGCGCATGGCCGAGGAGGAAAAAATCACGGTGTTCGGCACCAGCGCCAAATTCATCTCGGCGCTGGAAAAGGCAGGCGTAGGCGAGAAGGCGCAAAAGCAGCTGGCTGGCGTGCGTACGATACTTTCCACTGGCTCGCCGCTCATGCCGGAGAACTTCGATTACGTGTACGGCACGCTGAAGCCCGACGCGCAGCTCGCCTCGATCTCCGGCGGCACCGACATCGTCTCCTGTTTCGCGCTCGGCTGCCCGATCAAACCCGTATGGCGCGGCGAACTGCAATGCCGCGGCCTCGGCATGGCGGTCGATGTCTTCGATGACGAGGGCAACCCCGCGGAAGACGCCGGCGAACTCGTCTGCACGCGAGCCTTCCCGGCGATGCCGGTCAGCTTCTGGAACGATCCCGAAGGCGAGCGCTACCGCAAGGCCTACTTCGAGCGCTTCGAGGGCGTATGGTGTCACGGGGATTGGACAAAACTGACCGGCCACGGCGGCCTCGTCATCTACGGACGTTCGGACGCCGTACTCAACCCCGGCGGCGTTCGCATCGGTACGGCGGAGATCTACCGCCAGGTCGAAAAACTTCCCGAAATCATGGAAAGCCTGGCCATCGGCCAGCAATGGCATGGCGACGCGCGCATCGTACTCTTTGTACGCATGCAACCGGGCGAAAAAATCAACAACGAGGTTGCAAAGCGCATTCGCAGCGTCATCCGCGAAAACGAAACGCCGCGCCATGTGCCGGCCGTGATTCTCGAAGTTCCGGACCTGCCGCGCACCCGCAGCGGCAAGATCAGCGAGATCGCCGTGCGAGACGTCGTCCACGGTCGCGACGTCAAAAACACCGAAGCGCTCGCCAACCCCGAAGCTCTCGAAGCCTTCCGCAACCGCCCCGAACTGCAAGCGTATGAGCAGGCTTGTTCTCACAGCCCGTCCGATCCTTGCTGATCGGAGGGATTTCCCAATGCAGGAGCGGGCGATGGCCGCGACAACCAACAGCAGGATGGCAGCGCCCCCCGTCGCGCGCATCGCGCGCTCCTACACGGCAACCCCAGGTTGGAGATTAACCTGTATTATTCACGAGGCCGACTGGCACTGGCTTGCAAGTTATTGAACGAATTCCGGAATGTGGCATGATGAGGCAAGTTTTGGCATCGAAGCCTGTAGATCGCGCCAGTCTATCGCGGTGCTTGCCGAGTCTTTGACATGCTCCTCGCGGCGCCATGCTTGGCCTTCACGAAAACCATGGCTACGGCCATGCTTTTCGCTCCAGGCCGGCGCCTGGCTTGCTGCGAATTCCGCAATCACTCGC
>JAKDMP010000091.1 GCA_030452225.1 Gammaproteobacteria bacterium | reverse complement strand
CGTCGCATTCATCTGAATGACGGCAGCGCGCTTCATGGCGCGCCCGCCGAGGCCGCCGCCGGCGCCTTCTGCTGGTTCTGCGGCTGATATTCGTCGGCGCTCACGACTCTTGGATCGGTGATGGGCCCCACGATGTGATAAACGAGCTGGAGCGCCTTGCCGATCGGGTTGCCGAAGATCTTGGCCAGCACGAATATGGCCGCCCCCCAGCCGAGCCCCCCCAGGATGGCGCCGATGACCGGGAGGGAACCGAAATAGTTCGGGCGGACATAGGCGATCTGGTCGATCGTGCCCTGAACGACGTTGATCGTACCGACAAGCTTGATGTCGGCCACCGAGCTGTCGATGCGGAAGGCCTTGGTACGGGCGATACCGTTTTTGATGTGGTAATCGCCGTAGATACGACTGAAGGGAAAGCCTTCTCCAAACAAGCTGTGGAAGTCGAAGACCAGGTAACGGGGGATATTGGCCAGATTCAGCAAGGAAAGCAATTTCCCCGCTCCGGCATTGACCTGGGCGATATTCCCTTCGCGCAGATCCATGCTCACCTTGCCCAGCAAGCCCTCGGCAAACTCTCCACCCGCCGGCGGCTTGTTCCAGGCCATTGCCGCGCTCACGTTCCCGTGACCGGTAATGATTTTGCCCATGCCAAAGCCTTGCAACAATGTGCCCAGCTCGTTGACATGGACGAGCATCTGCAAGGCTCCCTGGGAACCTGTATCCGGACGCAGCCACACCAGCTGGCCGTCCAGGGACAGTACGCCGCCATCGACATGGATCGGCTTGATGACGATGCCGCCGGGAACCCGGCGCGCGCTGACCTCCACGCCCTTGAAGACGGCCTGCCCGAATTCGAGACTGGACACATGCAGATCGAACGGCGGGATGTCGCGGGGATGCAAATCCCCCGACGCTCCCTCGTTGGCGGCGACGGCCGGTTGCCGGGTTGCCGCGGCGGGGGCCGACGCCGTCGCCGTGGAAGGCGCCGCGGTCGGGGCTGCGAGCGGAGCGCTGAAGTGCGCCCGTTGCAGGTGGACCAGTATCGGGTTGCGGTTATCCGGTGAACGGGGCATGAGCAGGGTGCCGGTCAGGTCGGGGCCCTTGAGCTGCACCTTGAGCTGATCCTTGAACAGCCATGCGACGATCGATTGATCCTGGATTCCCCGTCCGAACAGGTTGATGCGCCCGAAATGCACGTTGGCCGACAGGTCATGCGCCGATCCGAAGAGCATCCCGGAGAACGCGGTGGGGGACGAAGCGGCGGGCGATGAGACAACCGGCGAGGCCGCGTCCAGCCATTCCCGGGTGCGCAGCACGGGCCAGCCGCCGACGAGCCGATAACCGCGGTGCGGTAATTGGCACCACCCTTCTCCCAACTTGACCTCGACCAAGGGCACTTCGAGGGTTTTCCCCCGATACGAGGCCCCGGTACAAAATGAAACTACATCGGCATACCGCGCCTTCAGCCGGACGCCCTCGTGCGTCACATGCGCGCTGAGCATGAGCGGCTCCCGTGCTTGCGCGGGTTTGCCGGCGGGGGCGGGCAGATCCACCGCAAGCCCCTGAAGATTGGAAGTCAGACTGATGTCGACGGGCAGCCCTCCGCCGGTCAGCGGTACCGAAATCCCGGCCCGTACCGGCAAGCGGCCGGTGACATAGCGTTTCAGGTCGAAGGGGATCAGCCCGGCCAGATTTTTTACCGGGAAGTCGCCCCGCATGACAATCAGCAACAACTTGTCGTCATCATCGCCTTGTTTGCGTGCGAGTTCGACCGCAATCGGTGTGTCGAACAAGCGGCCTTCCAGATGACCCGTGCGGGGGCCGAAACGATCGAAGCGTAGCAACCCGTGCAATTGACGCAACCAGTAAGGACGGCCAGCAAGCTTGAGCTTCGCGTCCTCGATCGTGAACCGGCCCGAGAGATCGAACTCGTCCGGGCGCATCACCGGTAATGTCAATTGAACACGCGTACTCGCCTCGCCCCGAATCTCGAATTGCTCGAAGCCATAGTCCACGCCTCCGCTGACGGGACTTTTTTTCAGAAAGGTAATGAAGTCGTTCATGGAACCGGTCACGAAGCTGGAGACGTGGAGCACCGGGGCGGCCAGATCGGGGATTACGACCTTTGCGCTCCTGACCGTGGCTTGCACGATTTTTCCCGAACTGACTTCACCGCTCATGCCTTCGTTCTTGAAATGGATGGAGCCGCCAAGACTTCGCAGGGGCGCCCAGTCCATGCCGGGTTTGAGCGTCACGCCGCCATAATCGAAGCGCACCGAAAACAGTCCCTGCCCCTCGTAGAAGGGAAACTGCATCGCCGGGCCGACAAAACGCATGCTCGCATGGCCGACCCAGCCGTCCTCGAGCTGCGTCATCAACCAGTGAACCAGCGGTTCGGGAAGCAGGCTCGCCGGCGTGTAGAGCGAGCGCGCCGCCATCGCATCCATCTCCCCGGGCACGGTCGCCGCCAGACGAATGGAGACGGGGCCCTGATCGGGCACATCTATCTTCGCCATGGCCCAGCCCTCGAGTCCCGCAGCGCCGCTGATCTCCAGGCGCGGCACGGCCACCCGCACCGCCTCTGCGGTCAAGGCAATGCCGATCCGCCCCTGCACCCGATCCAGTTCCACCGGGTGCGGATAGATGCCCGGCAAATACAGGGTGAGACCTGGTGCATCGAGTTGGAAAACACCCATTCCGTGATGCATGGAGATCCGCCCCGAGAGATGGCCGACACCCGGTACACGCTGCACGGGCCGCAGGCCCACATCATGCAGCTGCACATGCAGCGACAGACTGCCAATCCTGCCGGGCGCCCACGACATGGCCAGATTGCCGATGGTGCCGGTCGCTTGTAGCGTCTGCAAGCGCCGGGCCACGGAGTCGAGCGACGCGGGCAACAATCCGGCTGCGGGCGCCAGCAGATCGAGGTCGAGCCGCACAACCGAAACGTGCATCCGCCCGCTCTCGTCGCGGAGCAGGCCGATCTTCCCCGGTTGCCAAGTGTGCTGCGAGCCGACCAGCACGGAGTCTTTCAGCGTCAGCGCGTAACCCGGCCCGAGCTCCAATGCATACCGGGTGCGCAGGCTTTTCAGGCGCTCCTCGCCGCCCCCCGTAAAGGCGAGCGTCAGGGCGCCGTCGGCCGTCTGCAGTTCGCCCCCGACACCCTGCGCCTTGCCGCGCAGCGTGACCAGGCCATGCAAGTCGTTCCAGTCGGCGGGCAGGAAGGAGTCCACCGCCGCGAGCGGAACCTGCTGCAAGGCATAACGCAGCGTCCAGCCCCACTGTTCAGGCTCCGCCCCGCGGGTGGTGACCTGACCGTCGACGTACAGCGGCTGCCCGCCCAATTCTGCGGGCAACTGCAGCGCAAGGTGGATTTCGTGTTCCTTGCCCCCGCTCACCGACAAATCGATCGACGTGAACTGCAGGGAAGGCTGGTCGGCCAGGCGCAGCGTGATGCGACCATTCTCCACGCCGATGCGGGTGTCAAGCATGCCCTCCAGGCCGCCCGTGCCGGCGGAAGAAAACGACAGGCCGGGCAGCACGATACTTCCATCCGGCATTTGCCGCAGCGTCGCGGTTGGCGCTTCGAGATGAATGGCATACGGCCTTGCATCGAGCCCGTGCACCAGCGAAAGCAAGGCGAAATCGAGGCGCAGGCGCTCGGCTCCGAGGACGACATTTCCCGTCTTCTGGTTGAGTATTCTCACCTCGTTGAATACCAGCGCCGGCCCCCAGCCATGCCATACGAGCGAGACTTTTCCCAGTTCGACCGGCGCCCCGATCTGCGCGCTGATGCGCTGTTCGATCTCGTCGTGATAACCGGGCACGACGTTGGCCGCCACGCGGAACAGGCCGACCAGCACCGCGGCCAGGATGACCAGCGCCGCGAGCGTGCCGAGACTCCATTTCAACAGCCGGCGACGCGGCCGATCACTTTGCTTCTTCTCAGAGCGGGATGACATCGAACTGCTCGGGGAGGTAGTGTTGTTCGACCTGCAGTTTCAGCGGTTTGCCCAGTTGCGCGGAGAGTTCCGCCAGATTGTCCGACTCTTCGTCCAGCAACAAATCGATTACGGGCACCGCTGCCAGGATCAGATATTCGGTGGCGGCAAACAGACCCGCCAGCCGCGTGAGTTCACGATACACGTCAAAGCAGACGCTTTCGGGGGTTTTGACAATACCGCGTCCACTGCACGCCTGGCAGGACTCGGTGAGCATTCGCTCCAGGCTTTCACGCGTGCGCTTGCGCGTCATTTCCACCAGGCCGAGCGAAGAGACGGTCGTCACGACGCTCTTGGCGCGATCGGTTTCCAGCTCGCGTTTCAGCGTCGCCAGCAACAAGGCGCGATGAGCCGGCTTCTTCAAGTCGATGAAATCAATGATGACGATCCCGCCGAGATTTCGCAAACGCAGTTGCCGGGCGATTACCGGCGCGGCTTCCATGTTGGTCTTCAAGGCGGCTTCGTCCAGGCTGCGCCCACCCGCATACGCCCCGGTGTTGACATCGACCGTCGCCATCGCTTCGGTCTGGTCGAACACCAGGTAGCCGCCCGACTTCAGATTGACACGCCGCTGTAGGGCGCGGGCGATTTCGTCCTCCACACCGAACAGGTCGAAGATGGGATGTTCTCCCTGATACAGCACCAGCCGATCCGCCAGCGCCGGAAAGAAGTTGCCCGCGAATTGGCGCATGCGATCGTACACCGGCGCGGAATCCACGCGGATGCGAATGACGTCCTCGCCGACCAGGTCGCGCACCGCCCGCTCCGGCAACGGCAAATCCTCGTGGATCAGGGTGGCCGGCGCGGCCCCTGCCGCCTGCGCCTCGAGGGCGGTCCACAGGTGTGCGAGGTAGTGCATGTCCGCGGCGAGCGCTTCACCGTCGGCGCCTTCGCCCGCGGTACGCACGATAAACCCGCACTCCACCCCTGCCGGACGATGCAATTCGACCAGGGCCTTCAGCCGTTTGCGTTCCGCCGCGTCCTCGATACGCGCAGAAACGCCCACGCCGCTGCCTGCCGGCAGCAGCACCATGTGGCGCCCCGGCACGCTGAGGTGAGTAGTAACGCGTGCCCCCTTGGTGCCGAGTGGATCCTTCAGAACCTGCACCAGGACCGTATCGCCTTCGTTCAACAGGGTTTCGATCGCCTTCGTCTCGCAGCCGTTCGTGCCTGGCTCCGCATAGGGCAACCGGGTGATGTCCCCGGCATGAAGAAAGGCGGTACGTTCATCGCCGATGTCGATAAAGGCCGCCTGCATCCCCGGCATGAGGCGGGCGACTCGTCCCTTGTACAGGTTGCCGACCAGGCCGCGGCGGCGGGGACGCTCGATGTGCACTTCCTGGGCCAGCCCGTGCTCGACCACCGCGAGCCGCGTCTCGTAGGGCATCGCGTTGACGAGCACCTCGCTGCTCACGGCTTCAGCCCCGCCAGGCGAAGCAAGGCCGCCGTTTCGGCAAGCGGCAATCCCACCACGTTGCTGTAGCTTCCGACCAGCCGCGTCAGAAAAGGGGCGGCGCCATGCTGGATGGCATAGGCACCGGCCGCATCGAGTACCTCCGGGCGGGCGGCATAGCCTTGACTTTCGCGCGCCGCAAGGGTGCGAAACCAGAGACGCGTCACCACCGTGGCATGATCCAGCACGCCCGCATGACGCAAGGCCAAAGCCGTCACCACGCGATGTTCGCGGCCCGAGAGCCGCGTCAGCATCGACTCGGCCTCCCGGGCATCGCGCGGTTTGCCCAGCGCTTCGTCGTCCATCGCCACGACGGTATCGGCGGCGAGTACCGGCTCGTCCGCCCCGATGGCACCGGCCTTGGCCCGGGCCAGACGCAAGGCCAAGGCTTCGGGGGACTCTCCGAACCGAGGCGTTTCGTCGACGTCGGCCGGCTGAACCCGGAAGCGCAGGTCCAGGCGCGCCAGCAATTCGCGGCGGCGCGCAGAGGCGGAGGCAAGAATCAGCATGGTTGTCACAGTACCAGCTTACCTGAGGCTTGTCAGGATAAGCCATGGCCGAAGCCCAACGGCTTCAGGCGCGATGATAGGGGTGGTTGGCGTTGAGGCTGACCGCGCGGTACAGCTGCTCGGCAACCAGCACCCTCACCAGTGCATGGGGCAACGTCAACGCGGAGATCGACCAACGCAGGTCGGCACGCTCCAGGCAAGACGGTGCAAGTCCATCCGGCCCGCCCACAAGCAAGGATAGATCGTCCCCCGCCGCCTGCCAACCGGCGAGCCGGCGGGCCCATTCTTCCGTACTCCAGGCTTCGCCCTGCCCGTCCAGTGCCACGACCCGGTCGCCGCGACCGATCCGCCCCAGCAAACGTTGTCCTTCCTCTTCACGGGCACGGCGCCGATCCTGTTCATGCCCGCGGGACAGGCCGATCAACGGGGCTTCGAGTTTGAGCGCCGCAGGCAGCCGCCGGCTGTATTCACGGAAGGCGGCCTCGGCCCAACGCGGGGGTTTGGCGCCGACGGCCAGCAGACGTATGCGCACGGTTCAGGGAAAAGTGGAGAGAAGTGATGAAAGCGAGCCAATGCCTGGCTCGCCGTTCGGCCGTTGCCGTTCCACCTCACTGCTCACTACTCTCTCCTCGCTTCTGATTCTTCAGGCCCGACCGACCAGAGCCGTTCGAGATCGTAGAACGCCCGGGCCTCCGGTCGCATCAAATGCACCACGCAATCGGCGAGATCGATCAGTTGCCACTCGGACTGATCGCTGCCCTCCACGCCCAAGGGACGAAGCTTTCTGCTTTTGGCAAAATCGAGCACGGCCCGCTTCATCGTGGCCAGGTGCCGCTGGGAATTGCCGCCGGCCACCACGAGATAGTCGCTGATCGACGTTTTGCCGCGCACATCCAGCACGGCCACATTCACGGCCTTGAACTGCGCCAGCACGGCAACCACGGCATCGGTCAATTCACGACTTGCCTCCGCGGTTTGCTCAATCGTTTTGATAGCAGCCGGTTTCCTCGATGAACTCACGCACAACCTCCGGTACGAGATAACGAACGTCTCCATTCGCCGCGGCCGAAACACGCACGGCCGTGGCGGAAATTTCAAGTTGGGTCACTTCGACAAACAGCACCTTTCCCACGGGTTCGGCGGCAAGCTCTTCGGGCCGCCGGCATATCCGGCCGTGGATAAGCGCTTCCCGGCCGCCCTGTTCGTCCCGCTTCCAGCCCGGACGATGCGTGACCACCAGGTGCGCCAGCTCGAATACCCGTTCGGGCCGGTGCCACCCCCCCAGCCCCAGGAAAGCATCCATACCCAAAAGCAACAGCAATTGTGCGCCGGGCCGTTCGTCATGCAGATCTGCCAGGCTGTCCACGGTGAACGAGGGCCCGTCGCGATCCAGTTCGCGCCGGTCCAAGGTAAAGCCCGGCACGCCGGCGATGGCCCGTTCGACCATTCCTGCCCGCACCTCGGGCGATGCCCGCGGGTGGACTCTGTGCGGCGGCACGCGGCAAGGCACGAACAGCACCTCGTCGAGTCCCAGCACGTCGCGCAACTCCAGCGCGGGCCTGAGATGGCCGAAATGGATCGGGTCGAAGGTGCCGCCGAAAAAGCCGATACGGGTCATGCAGGCCGTGCGCGCGGCGGGGTCGAAATCCGGATCAACAGGCGTTCGATGAGCACCGTCGCGTTCTCGCTTGCCCGTCCTTTCATCGCCCGATCGAGGATGGCCGCATCGGCGATCAGTGCTTGCCAGCCGCGGGCATTACGACGCGTTGCGGCACGCGTGACCAGCGCGCGCCGCGTGGGTGGAAAGATTCGCGGGCCCGCGCCGCCGCGTTCCGCCGCCCAGGCGACGGCTTCCAGCGTGCGCAGTTCGCGCGCCAGCGCCCACAAGAGCAGCGGTTCGGCCATGCCCGTCTCACGCAGCCGCGCGAGTATATGAAGCATTGCGCCGCGCTGGCCCGCAAGCGCGGTATCGACCAGCTCGAACAGACCGAAGCGCGTTTCGTCCACCAGCGTGGCCTGGACGGCCTCCATGTCGACCGTGCCGTCTTCGGCCACCAGCGCCAGGCGTTCGACCACCTGCGCGGCGGCCAGAAGGTTGCCCTGCGCATATTCACCGATCAGCGCCGCCGCGCCCGCGGGCGCTTTGAGCCTGCGGGCCTTCATGCGCGCCTCGACCCACTGCGGCATCTTCGCCGCCGGTACCGGCTTGCACTCCACCAGCGCGCCGGCACCCGCCAGCGCCTTGACCCAGGCTGTCTTCGCGGTTTTCCAGTCGGTATTCATGGCCGTGACCAGCAGCACGGTATCCGCCGGCGGAGAACCGGCGTATTCGACCAGTGCGCGGCTGCCCTCGTTGCCGGGTTTGCCGCCCGGAATCTTCAGATCGAGCAGGCGCTTGTCCGCAAACAGGGACCGGCTGGCCCCCTCGGTGGCAAGGCTTGCCCAGCTGAATCCGGGTTCCGCGAATAACGGCACCCGCTCGCCAAAGCCCGCAGAACGAGCCGCCGCGCGCACGGCATCCGCGGCCTCAAGCGCCGCAAGGGGCTCCTCGCCGAGAATCAGGTAAACAGGTTTCAGCCCGGCAGCAAGCGCCTTGGGCAATGCATGCGCCGCGAGTTTCAAATGGCCGAGCCGCAGGTCAACAAAACCATGGCTTCATCATACCGCATCAACCCGCAGTACCTCCCACGGTCAACCGATCCAGCTTGACGGTCGGCATTCCAACGCCGACCGGGACGCTTTGCCCTTCCTTTCCGCACACGCCGACGCCCTGGTCGAGCGCGAGGTCGTTGCCGACCATCGAGACTTCGGCAAGCACCTCGGGGCCGCTGCCGATCAGCGTCGCACCGCGCACGGGCCGGGTTATCTTGCCGTTCTCGATCAGGTAGGCCTCGCTCGCCGAAAACACGAACTTGCCGTTGGTGATGTCTACTTGCCCGCCGCCGAAGTTGACCGCGTACAGCCCCTTGTCCACCGACGCAATGATGTCCCCGGGGTCGTGCGGGCCGGCGAGCATGTAGGTATTGGTCATGCGCGGCATGGGCCGATGGGCGAAGGATTCCCGCCGCCCGCTGCCGGTGGATTCGGTACCGGCGAGCCGCGCGTTGAGCTTGTCGTAGAGAAAACCCTTGATCACGCCGTTTTCGACCAGCACGTTGCGCCGGCTCGGCGTGCCCTCGTCATCCATGGCCAGCGAGCCCCGCCGTCCGACAAGCGTGCCGTCGTCCACGATCGAGACGAACTCGCTCCCCACGCGCTCGCCCATCCGCCCGGCAAAGGCCGAAGTGCCCTTGCGAATGAAGTCGCCTTCGAAACCGTGTCCGATCGCCTCGTGGACGAGCACGCCGGGCCAACCCGAGCCGAGCACGACGGGCATCGTTCCCGCCGGCGCCTCCACCGCTTCGAGCGCCAGAATGGCCTGGCGCGCGGCCTCGCGGGCAAAACCCAGG
>JAKDMP010000090.1 GCA_030452225.1 Gammaproteobacteria bacterium | reverse complement strand
CCGGGGGGGGGCGCGCGCTGGGGGGGCGCCTACAGGAGGTCTTATTGGTTAGCCGATGTCGAACTTGATGCCCTGCGCCAGCGGCATTTCCGTCGACCAGTTGATGGTGTTGGTCTGGCGGCGCATGTACTGCTTCCAGGCGTCCGAGCCGGACTCGCGCCCGCCGCCGGTTTCCTTCTCGCCGCCGAAGGCCCCGCCGATCTCGGCGCCCGAGGTGCCGATATTGACGTTGGAAATGCCGCAGTCGCTGCCGGTCGCCGACAGGTAGCGTTCGGCATGGCGCAGGTCGAGCGTGAAGATGGCCGAGGAGAGCCCCTGCGTGACGCCGTTCTGCATGGCGATGGCCTCGTCGAGATCCTGGTAGGACAACACGTAGAGGATCGGGCCGAAGGTTTCCTCGGTGACGATCTCGGTCTGTTTGGGCATACGGATGATGGTCGGTTCGACATAAAAGCCGGGGCCGTCGAGCACCTTGTCGCCGCACAGGACTTTGCCGCCCTGCTCGCGCGCCTTCTCGATCGCGGCGCTGTAACGCTTGACGGCATTCTCGTCGCAAAGCGGCCCCATGAGAACGCCCTCGTCCAGCGGGTCGCCGATCTTCACCTGCTTGTAGGCGTGCACGAGTTTTTTCACCAGCCCGTCGACGATGGATTCGTGCGCGATCAGCCGCCGCGTCGAGGTGCAACGCTGGCCGGCGGTGCCCACGGCGCCGAACACGATCGCCGGTATGGCGAGCGCGAGGTCGGCGGTCTCATCCGCGATGATCGCGTTGTTGCCGCCGAGTTCGAGCAGCACGCGGCCCATGCGCTTGGCGACGATCTCGTGCGCCATGCGCCCGATATGGCAGGAGCCGGTGAAGGAAAGCAGCCGCGCGCGCTGGTCGGCGTAAAATTTTTGCGCCAGTTCGCTGCCGCTTTCGGTGAAGAAGGACAGCACGGGCGGGAAATCCTGTCCCTCGAGCGCCTTGTTGACGAGCTTCTGGCAGGCGATGGCGCACAGCGCGCCCTTGGGGGAGGGCTTCCACACCGTGGCGTTGCCGCAAATGGTGGAGAGCATGGCGTTCCAGGCCCACACCGCCACCGGGAAGTTGAAGGCGGTAGCGACGCCGATGACGCCGTAGGGATGCCACTGCTCGTACATGCGGTGGCCGGGGCGCTCCGAATGCATGGTTTTGCCGTACAGCATGCGTGACTGGCCGAGCGCGAAGTCGGCGATATCGATCATCTCCTGCACCTCGCCGTCGCCCTCGGGCTTTATTTTGCCCATCTCGAGCGATACGAGGCTGCCGAGCGCGTCCCGGTTTTCGCGCAGCACATCGCCGATCAGGCGCACGGCCTGGCCGCGCTCGGGGGCGGGCAGCTCGCGCCAGGCGCGGAAGGATTCTTCGGCATCGCGCATGACCTGGTCGTATTCCTCGACGGAGGCGCCGCGAATCTCCGCAATCGGCTTGCCCGTTGCCGGGTTCATCGAGGCGAAGGTCTCCCCGGAGCCGGCCCAGCCGAGCGTGGGGCTCCATACGCCGGCATTGGTGGCTTCCAGGCCGAGGGCTTCGAGTATTTTTGCGGTATCGGCGGACATCGGCAGACCTCCGGTCGTCAGATGAGTGAATGGGTAAGCGGGTGGTGCTGGTTCGGCACCAATCCACCTATTTTGCCATTTCAGCCTTTTCTTCGCTCGCTTACAATGGTCGGGAGGCAGATTCGGGAAGTTTGAAATGCGGCCTTCGGGCAAACAGCAATCACGGCATCGTTTCCCTCCGACGCGCACCTCGCCGTGGTTTTTCATCGTGCTGATGGTGATGACGGTCGTCTTTATTCTCGGCGGAATCTTTGAGCACGAGGGGATCATCAATGTGGTGAGCTGGCTGGCGGTGGTGCTGTGAGTCTTCCGGCCTTGCGAATTGGGCAGGGTTTCGATACGCATCGATTCGGCGAGGGCGATCACGTCATGCTCGGCGGCCTGTGCATTGCCCACGATCACGGCGTTATTGCGCATTCCGACGGCGATGTACTGCTCCATGCCCTGACCGATGCGCTTTTGGGCGCCGCCGGGCTGGGTGACATCGGCGGCCTCTTCCCCGACACCGATGCGCGCTGGGAAAATGCCGCCGGCCTCGATCTTCTGGGTGGCGCGATGAAGCGCGTCCGCGATGCCGGTTGGCGGGTTCTCAACGTGGATTGCACGGTGCTGGCCGAGCGCCCGAAGATCGCCCCGCATGTCGATGCCATGCGTGCCAACCTGGCCAAGGCTCTGGGCGTGGAGGAAACCTGTGTCAACATCAAGGCCACTACGCTAGAAAAAATGGGCTTCATCGGCCGCGGCGAAGGTATCGCCGCGCTCGCCGTTGCGCTTTTGAGAAAAGAAGGAGGAGACGTTTGAACATTCAGATCAGCGACCCGGCCGAGGGCATTCGACAGATCACGCTCGCTCGGCCTCCGGCCAACGCACTCTCGCCGGACCTGCTTGCCGAATTGAATGAGGCGCTCGACGCCGCGGTGAAGGAGGGCACCCGGACGGTCGTGATCGCCGGGCAGCCGGGCATGTTCTCCGCTGGTCTCGATGTCCCGTTGCTTCTCGGCTTGAACCGAGAGGAAATGGCTCGATTTTGGGGTAGCTTTTTCGACCTGCTTGCACGGATCGCGCGCAGCCCGATTCCCGTCGGCTTTGCCATCACCGGCCATTGCCCGGCCGGCGGGACCGTGCTTTCGCTTTACGGCGACTACCGCATCGCCGCGGCTGGCGACTTCAAGCTCGGGCTGAACGAGGTGCAGGTCGGCCTGCCGATGCCGCCGTTGATCTTTCACGCTTTCCGCCGCTTGGTCGGAGCGCACAACGCCGAGCAGCTGGGTGTTGCGGGCCAACTGGTTTCGCCGCAGAAGGCACTCGAAATCGGTCTGGTGGACTCGGTCGTTCCGCCCGAAGAAGTTGTGCAAAACGCGATCGAACACGGACGGAAGCTCGCATCGCTGCCGCCGCAGGCGCTCGCCGCCACTCGCGAACTCGCACGTGCAGACCTGGCTGCGCTCTTCGATGATTTGCAGCGCGAAAGCACCGCCGCCCTCAACGAAATCTGGTTCGCCGAGGAAACGCAGGCTGCCATGCGCGCGCTCATTGCGAGAATTGCCGACAAGGGGAAAGCCCGGGAGTAGCACGGACCAATGGGGTATCGCGAGCAAGCTCGCTCCCGCAATGGCAGTGAATGATTACCGCCGAGGATGAAAGGAAACCATCATGCACGGAGAGTACAAGATGCCGGGCGGAAAACTGATCGTGGCGGATCTTGTCGTGCGTGACGGCCGGCTGGCCGGTGTGAGTATCAGCGGCGACTTCTTTCTGGAACCGGACACGGCGCTGGGAATCATCGATCGGGCGCTCGAAGGCCTGCCGGCGAGTGCCGACAAAGAGAAAATGACTGCGGCGTTGAATGAGGCACTGGGAGAAGGCGTCAGCATGTTTGGCATATCCACGGAGGCGGTTGCCGTAGCCGTGGAGCGGGCACTGGAAGATCGATCATGAGCCGGACGGGTTGGGACGATTACGACTGGCAACTCATCCACGACGAACCGCAATCGCCGGTGTTGCATATGGCGCTGGACGAGGTGCTGATGGATGAAGCGGCGGCGGGCCGGCGCGCGCCTGCCTTGCGCTTCTGGGAATGGGCTTCTTCCTGCGTGGTGATCGGGCGTTTCCAGTCGTTGCGCAACGAGGTGGACCCCGAGGGGGCGCGTCGCCACGGCATCGAGGTGGTGCGCCGCATCAGCGGGGGCGGCGCCATGTTCAACGAGCCGGGGAACACGATCACCTATTCGGTCTATGCGCCCGAGGCGATCGTCGAAGGACTGTCCTTCCAGGAGTCCTACGCCTTCATGGACGGCTGGGTGATCGAAGCGCTGAACGATCTCGGCATCGAGGCCTGGTATCAGCCGCTCAACGACATCACGTCTCCGGGCGGGAAAATCGGCGGCGCCGCCCAGGTGCGCCGGCGCGGCGCGGTGCTGCATCACGCGATGCTGGCCTACAACATCAATGCCGACAGGATGACCGAGGTGCTGCGCATCGGCAAGGAGAAACTCTCCGACAAGGGCACCACCAGCGCCGCCAAGCGTGTCGATCCACTCTACAGCCAGACGGGCCTGTCGCGGGAAGCGATCGTCTCGAGCATGATCGCCACCTTCCGTGAACGCCATGGATTGGTGGACGATGCCGTGCACCGGCGTGAAATGGACAAGGCCCTCGATCTGGCCGAAAGCAAGTTCACTACCCGCGAGTGGACAGCCATCGTCCCGTAACCGGTAACACCGGCGTCCGGCCGTTGTAGGAGCGCCCCATGGGCGCGACCCGGAGAAGGATTGACCCCAATGGTCGCGCCCATGGGGCGCTTCTGCGCCAGTCGTCACTCGGGTCAAGGGCGGGTTTGCTTGTTTATCAAGGCAGAATCGGCGATAATATCCTGCTTGCCTGCCTGTGCAGGCAAAACTCCTTGCCTCACCGCGAGACCCGGCGGGAGGCTTCTTTTGAAACCGTGAGGAGACACAATGCGTCACTACGAAGTGGTATTCATGGTCCATCCGGACCAGAGCGAGCGAGTGCCCGGCACCATGGGCCGCTACAAGACCCTGGTCGAGGAGGCCGGCGGCACGGTGCATCGGCTCGAGGATTGGGGCAGGCGCCAACTCGCCTATCCCATCGACAAACTCCACAAGGCTCATTACGTGCTCATGAACATCGAGTGCGACGGCAAGGCGCTGGAGGAGTTGCGCGAGGCGTTCAAGTTCAATGACGCCGTGCTGCGCCACCTCGAGATGCGCTGCGATCGCGCCTACACCGATCCTTCCCCGCTGGTCAAGGAACGCGAGCACGAAGACGAAGAGAAGCGTGCCCGCGCCGCCGCCGAAGAGCGAGCGGCCGCACGCCGCGCCGAGCGCGAGGCCGAAGACGAAGACGAAGACGAAGACGAGGCTGAAGACGAAGGCGGGGAGGACGAAGGCAGGGAGGACGAAGGCGGGGAAGACGAAGGCAGGGAGGACGAAGGCGGGGAAGACGAAGACGGGGATGTCTACGAAAGCGATGAAGACGAAACGGCTTTCGACGAGGAAGATGACGCCTATTCATCCGGGGACGACGCCTCGGACGACTACAAGTAAAGGAGCTGGATACCATGGCACGTTTCAGACGAGGACGCAGGTATTGCCAATTCACGGCCGAAGGGGTGGAGGAGATCGATTACAAGGATCTCGCGACCCTGAAGCAATACGTGTCGGAAACCGGCAAGATTGTACCGAGCCGCATTACCGGGACGCGTTCGTACTATCAGCGCCAGCTGGCGCTGGCGGTCAAGCGCGCCCGCTACCTGGCGCTGTTGCCGTACACGGATCGGCACAAGACGCTGTAAGGGCGGAGCGCCGCCGGTAATGACAGGCTTCGACCGCTTCTGCGACCGGTTGACACGGACCACGCCCGGAAGCGCCGCGATGATGCTGGGGTTGGGCTTGGTGCCGGGGCTGAACTTCTTGAGCGGGGCGCTGCTCGGACTCGTTCTCCTGGTGCGCGGCTATTTCAGTGCGGCCCTCGCCGGTGGGGCGGCCGCGGTCGGTCTGGTGGCCATAGCCTGGGCGATCGGCGCCGGGCCGATTGCGATGCTCACGGAGCCGTTCGGATGGACGCTGTTCGCCATTTGGGTGCCGATTTTCGTGCTCGCCGCTGTGCTGCGTTCGAGCCGGTCGCTGGCCCTGATGCTGGTCATTGCGGCCCTCGTAGCGAGCCTGGTGGTCGTGGGGCAGTTGCTGCTGATTGCCGACCCGTTGCTGTTCTGGCAGCATCTGCTGGAGCAGGCCCTCGCGCCGATTCATGCCGTTGAAGGGCAGAGCGAGGCCGTGTGGCAAGAGTCGGTGGAAAACATGGCTCGCCTGATGCCCGGGGTGAGCGCGGCGGGCCTGTTGATCTCGGCGGTGGCGATGGTTTGCCTCAGCCGCTTTGTCCAGGCTCGCCTGGCCCGGCCCGGCGCATTCGGGGAAGAGTTTCGCGGCCTGAACCTGGGACGCGTGGTGACGGTGATCGGTTCGCTGGTGTTGGTGGCGCGCTTGATTTATGCCGTGCCGATGCTCGAGAATCTGGCGATTGTGATGCTGGCGATGTTCGCATTTCAGGGGCTGGCGATAATCCATTTCCTGTTTCGCAGCCGCCGCTGGCCCCATTGGCCGCTGGTGCTGATTTACGCGCTCATCGCACTGTTTCCGCTGTGGTTGGCGGGGCCGATTGCGGGGGCGGGCCTGGTGGACAACTGGTTTGATTTCAGACGCCTGCGACACCCGCCGCCGGCGTCGAAGCAGTGATTTTGGACAACGGAGAGAGACAACACGATGGAAGTGATTTTGCTGGACCGGGTCGAGAACCTGGGCAAGTTGGGCGACAAGGTCAACGTTCGTTCGGGGTACGGGCGCAATTTTTTGATCCCCCAGGGCAAGGCAGTGCGCGTCACACCGGAAAGCCTGGCCGAATTCGAGGCACGCCGCGCCGACCTGGAGAAGCAGGCCGCCGACGAGGTGACCCGCGCCGAAGGGCGCAAGCGGACCCTCGAGGGTGAGCGCTTCGAAATCAAGGCGCGCGCGGGCGCCGAAGGCAAGCTGTATGGCTCGATCGGAACCACCGACATCGCCGATGCAATCACGGCGGCGGGCCAGGAAGTAGAGCGCCGCGAGGTACGCTTGCCCGAGACCGGAGCCTTCCGCGAGTTGGGCGAGTTCGAGGTAACCCTGCACCTTCACACGGATGTCGACGCGAGCGTTATGATTGCCGTTGTGGCGGAAGAGTAACCAGGCCGAGGCAGGATTCAAAATGGCGGTTGCGGCGGAAGAAGGGGATCGTGCCGTGGAAAACCTGCGGGTGCCGCCGCATTCGATCGAAGCCGAGCGCGCCGTGCTCGGCGGGCTGATACTCGACAACTCGGCCTGGGAGCGGATCGGCGACCGCCTGCGCAGCGAAGATTTTTATCGTCGCGACCATCAGTTGATATTCACCGCGCTGGAAGACCATGCCGAGCGCGCGGCGCCGTTCGACGTGGTCACGGTGGGGGACTGGCTCGAAGCTCGGGGAGACCTGCAGGAGGCGGGCGGATTACCCTACCTGATCGGGCTGGCCAACGACACGCCCTCGGCCGCCAACGTCCAGGCGTACGGCGAGATCGTTGCCGCCAGGTCTATGCTGCGTGCGCTGATTCGCGCCGGCGGCGAGATAGCCGGCGCCGCCTATGCCAGCGAAGGCCGCCCGCTGCCCGAATTGATCGACGAGGCCGAGCGCCGGGTATTCGAGATAGCCGAGCGCGGCAACCGCAGCCAGCAGGGATTTCGCCAGGTGCGCACGCTCCTCAAGGACGCGGTCGATCGCCTCCATGTGCTGCAGGCATCGAAAAGTCACATCACCGGCCTGCCCACCGGCATCGGTGACCTCGATGACCGCACCGCCGGCCTGCAGCCGGGCGACCTGATTATCATCGCCGGCAGACCGTCAATGGGGAAAACGGCCATGGCGATGAACATCGCCGAGAACGCCGCGATCAGCGAGAAGCGGGCCACGGCGATTTTCAGCATGGAGATGCCCGCCGTGCAGCTCACCCTGCGCATGGTTTCCTCGCTCGGGCGGATCGACCAGAGCCGCCTGCGCACCGGCCAACTGGTGGACGAGGAATGGCCGCGGGTGACTTCGGTGATCGAAATGATGAGCGAGGCGCCGCTGTACGTGGATGACAGCGCGGCCTTGTCGCCGACCTACCGGCGCGCCGGGGCGCGCCGCCTCAAGCGGGAGAACCGGGACCTTGCCCTGATCGTGATCGATTACCTGCAGCTCATGCAGGTGCCCGGCACGCGCGAAAACCGGGCGACGGAAATATCCGAGATTTCGCGCAACCTGAAGGCTCTGGCGAAGGAATTGAACGTTCCCATCGTCGCCCTTTCGCAGCTCAATCGCGGCGTCGAAATGCGCCCGAACAAGCGGCCGATCATGAGCGATCTGCGCGAGTCCGGATCGCTGGAGCAGGATGCCGACGTCGTTATCATGCTTTATCGCGACGAGTATTACAACGAGAACAGCCCCGAAAAAGGCATCGCGGAAATCCTCATTACCAAGCAGCGCAACGGGCCCACGGGCACCGTCAGGGCGGCGTTCCTCGAGCGTTATACCCGCTTCGAAAACTACATTTCGGACTCCGCGGTGCCGGAGGATTTCGCTTGATGCGGCGCGTGAGTGCCGAAGTGGATTCTGCGGCGCTTGCCCACAATTTGAATGTCGCTCGCCGTTGCGCCCCCGGGAGCCGCGTATTCGCGATCGTCAAGGCCGATGCCTATGGGCATGATCTGATGCCGGCTGCACGGGCGCTCGACAAAGCAGGAGCCGACGGCTTCGGCGTGGCCTGCGTGGAAGAAGCACTCGAGTTGCTCGAAGCCGGAATACGCAGCCACCTGCTGGTACTGGAAGGCGCCACGAGTCCGGCCGAACTGGACGCGGCACGTCAGGCGGGGCTCGAACTGGTGGTACATGCCGACTGGCAACTCCGGATGCTGGAACTGGAAGGGCACGAGGGATTGAGCCGGGTTTGGATCAAGTTCGATACCGGCATGCACCGGCTCGGCTTTGCGCCACACCGGGCTGGCGAACTGCACCAACGATTTGATGCACTCGGCATCGAAGCGGCACCGATCAGTCATCTCGCCTGCGCCGACGAGCCGGAGCGCGAGGAAAATCGCCGGCAGCTTCAACAGTTCGAAAAGCTGCGCGAGTATTTCCCCGGCCCGGCAAGCCTGGCCAACAGTGCTGCGGTGCTTGCCTTGCCTGCCGGTCACTACGACTGGGTCCGGCCGGGCATCATGCTCTACGGGATTTCGCCGCAGTTCGACCGCGACGGCTCCGAGTTCGGCCTGCGCCCCGCCATGACCCTCAAGGCTCATGTCCTTTGTATTCAGGACGTGGCGATCGGCGAGGGCGTCGGCTATGGGGAAACCTGGCGCGCCGAACGCCCGAGCCGCGTGGCCACGGTCAGCATCGGTTACGGCGATGGCTATCCGTGGCGGGGCGCCACGGGCGCCTCGGCTCTGTTGCGCGACCAACGGGTCCCCTTGGTCGGGCGCGTGTCGATGGATATGCTCGGGATCGACGTGACCGACGTTCCGGATGCCATGCCGCGCGACGAGGTCGTACTCTGGGGCGAGGGGCTGCCCGTGGAGTCTGTCGCCCGCGCGGCGGATACCATTCCCTACGAGTTGGTTTGCGATGTCACGGGTCGCGTACCGCGCATCTACACGACCACCCACGCACCCGTCGACACGGCAGCAATCTGAATGTCTGAAGCACACGCATTCGCAGGAGCGGGCCCCGCCCCCCGCGGGGCGCCCCCGCCGCGTGTGGGGGGTTGGGGGCCTTGCCCCCCCCCAGCGGCGGGCCGAGGGCCAGGGGGGCCC
>JAKDMP010000202.1 GCA_030452225.1 Gammaproteobacteria bacterium | reverse complement strand
GCATAGGCCAGCGCGCGCGGCTTCGGCGGGCCGCCGAAGTCGGCGAACACCAGGGCGACGAAGGCCGAAAAGAAAGCGAACGCGGCGGCGGTCGGGTTGCCGAGCACGAGGTAAAAAACGACGAAGACCGTCGGCCCGACGAGCACGGCACGCCCGGCCTTGCGCAGGTTGATCAGATTGGGATCGTGCACATGCACATGCGGGCGCAAAAAACCGGACATTGCTCGTCCCCCTCAAAGCCGCGGCGCGCATTGATATTAGCCCACGCGGCGGGTCATGGCTTCGGTTTGACAGATATTCGAGCCATGCCTCCCGAAATTCGCTGCGTCCCGGCCATTCGCCCATACCCTGGTGGGAGTTCCGGAAAATCATTGTCCGCCCTTTCCGCGCAGACGGGACTGCGACGGCGGAAGGCGGAATCGCCCGGCCCGAAGGGCGAACCGACGCATCACCCCCCATCACCCCGGCGAAAGCCGGGGTCCAGTTCGAATGAGCATCCCGGCTTTGCCGGGATTCATTCACGTACTGGATGCCGGCCTTCGCCGGTATGACAGATGGCCTTTCGTCTTCTCAAAAATGGCAGCGTACCGCGTCACTTATCTCCTCACGCAATACTTCCATGGAATCCGCCTGTGTGAAGATAGATTGCTCGGTGAACGCGTCGTGAATCCGCCTCCCGGGGCTGCTTCAACGAGGAATCCGATTTCACTCGTGGGTCATCTCCGGTCAACAGACGGATTACAGTTTCAATGCCACCGGGTTCAGAACATGACGCTTCAGGCGTTCCCTTGCTTGCGGGGCCGCCCGCCTTTGCGGCCGTTTCTTCGCGAACTCGCTGCCTTTACCGCGCTTCGAGCCCTTCCCCCCTTGGCTCCAAGTTGCGAGGCCATCCACCGTTCGGTTCCAAAGACTCCTGCGAGAAGTGCCGGCACATACAGATCGGCATCCAGCCTCGGCCAATGCAGGACCAAGCCGGACGGAGTGATTTCAACGTCGGCCAGATCGTCAGAGGTTGCGTCGGTCAAACACTCCGCCAGACCGGCCGGGAAAGTAACCTCGACGCCAGTATTCAGGCTGATAACCACCCGCGACCGGCGCCGGTCGTAACGAGCAGCAGTGGCGTGGCCCTGTTGGCGAAGCGCTTGGGTGCGGCGCTCGGCTAGTTCAAGTTCGTGTTCAGTAATGGCCATGAAGATTCCTCCATTCGGCACAAAGCGCTTCGAACGCCGCCGCGATTGCATCCTGGATGTCCCGCACATCGGACAACTTGAAACCGTAGCTCTCACGTAAATCCGGCGGCCCGTCGGGGCAGTTCAGCGAGAAGACCGCTTCGTTGCCGGCACCTATCACGTGGACGTGGGCGGGGCGATGATCGTTCGGGTAAATCACGACCTTCAAGCCGTCCATGCGCAATACCGTCGGCATGGAAGAATTATAGCATAGAACCCAAGCGTATAGGTTATTTCTTAAAGATGCCCGTCAAGTCAAGCAAAGACGGAGCGGACATACGCGTAACGCATGACCCGAAGGGCAAGCGAGGCCCCAAACCCCGTCATGCCCGCGAAAGCGGGGATCCAGCCTGAACAAGCATCCCGGCTTTGCCGGAATTCATTCGCCTACTGGATGCCGGTTTTCACCGGCATGACGGAAAGGCTCAGGCGAGCTGGCTGAGCATGAACGAGACGAGAAAGCCCGCCGCCGTGATCAGACCGGCCGCATCGCGGGCCTCGTCAAAGGCCTCCGGAATCATCGTGTCCACCAACATCGCCAGGATCGCACCGGCAGCCACCGCGATCGTCGCGGCGATGACATCCTGCGGCAGACCATCGAACAGCGTGAAGCCCGCCAGCGACGCCAGGCCGGAGACGATGGCGATCCCGCCCCACACGCCAAACACATAGGCCGCCGAGCGCCCCGCCTTCTTCATCCCCGCCGCGCTGGAAAGCCCCTCCGGCACATTGGACAAGAAGATCGCCACCACCGCCACCAGGCTGACGGCCCCGCCCGCGAGCATACTCAGGCCGATGGCGATGGACTCGGGAATGCCGTCCAGCAGCGCCCCCACCGCAATCGCCACGCCGCTGCCGCCGCCCTCCTCCGCCTTCGGCTGCTGGGTGCCGGAACGCTTGCGGTGACGCGCGCCCTTGTGCGCCAGCACCCAGTTCGCCGCGGTATAAACCGCAGCACCGCCGAGAAAGCCGATCGTCGCGGCATCGAACCCGCCGCGCCGGTACGCCTCCGCCATCAACTCGAAACACAGCGCCGAGATCAGCACGCCGCTGCCGAACGCCATGAT
>JAKDMP010000089.1 GCA_030452225.1 Gammaproteobacteria bacterium | reverse complement strand
GAAATAGGCGAACCTGTTTTTTGGGGGCAAGTTCGCCTAAATCGGTAAAACAAAACTCAATTCCCCAATATTCAATATGGTACGCTTGTCGGGCTTGGATTATACGACCTAAAAAATAAGCGATGGGAGGATGGTATGTCAAGTGGTTCGAGACCGAAGCTGCTGGATCGGCTGCGTGGCAGGATTCGACGCAAAAATTACAGTTTGCGCACAGAAAAGTCCTATGTGGAGTGGGTGCGGCGCTATATTTTGTATCACGGCAAGCGCCACCCGCGCGATATGGGCGCCTCGGAGGTTGAGGCTTTTCTGACATATCTCGCTGCCAGGCGCAATGTGTCGGCCTCTACGCAGAATCAAGCCAGAAGCGCGTTGCTGTTTCTCTACAAGGAGGTGCTGGAGATAGATTTACCCTGGTTGGACGGCGTGGTGCCGGCCAAGCGGTCAAGGCGTTTGCCGGTGGTTTTGACGCAAAACGAGGCGCGGCGGCTATTGGCGGAATTGTCGGGTGTGAACTGGATCGTTGCCAGCCTGCTCTACGGCTCCGGATTGCGCCTGTTGGAAGCGCTGCGCCTGCGGGTGAAGGATGTGGAGTTCGAGCGGCGCGAGATCGTGGTTCGCGAAGGCAAGGGCAGCAAGGATCGAGTGACGGTGCTGCCGGAGAATGTGCTGTTGCCTCTCAAGGCGCATATGCAGCGAGTCAAGGTTCTCCACGACAAGGATTTGGCCGAGGGTTACGGCTCCGTATATTTGCCCAATGCGCTGGAGCGCAAGTACCCGAGAGCGCCCAGAACCTGGGGATGGCAATTCGTGTTTCCGTCGCCGGCTCGATCCGCCGATCCTCGCACGGGTGCGGTGAGGCGGCATCATATTCAGCCCAAGAGCGTGCAGAAGATGGTGAAGATCGCCGCTTCGCGAGCAGGCATTCACAAGCCGGCGACGCCACACACTTTGCGGCATTCCTTTGCGACGCATTTGTTGCAGTCGGGCTACGACATTCGCACGGTGCAGGAGTTATTGGGCCACAAGGATGTGAGTACGACGATGATTTACACGCATGTGCTGAATCGCGGCGGGCGCGGCGTCGTAAGTCCGCTGGATGTGTAGTATCCATCCCCCTCAGCCCAGTCCTCTCCCGAAGGGAGAGAGGCTTTGCGCCTTGTGCGGTTCGACTTCGTTCCGCTACGCTCGGTGCGAACGGGTCGAAGATTCCGGGATTCAGGCCATCCGTTCTCTTGCCCAGGCAGGGCTGCGACGGCAATCGAGAATGGCGTAAACGAGAGCCGTCCGCTTTTCGACCCGATAGTAAATGGCAAACGGGAACCGTTTTGACAAAAGCCTGTGGTAGTTGCCGAAGTACTTGGGGTGAATGCCTGCGGTTAGCACAAGAGCGTCGATATCCGAATAGATTGCGTCCAGAAAGTAATCACTGATTCTGGGTGATTGCTGCTCATAAAACTTGTAGCCGTCGAGAAGGTCACGGCATGCTGATGCAAGTATTCGAACCTTCACGAAATTTGTTTTCTGATGTTCTCTTTGGCCGTTTCCCAGTCTTCAAACTTGTCTTCAGCGTGTTCGATTGCCGCTTGTCGGCTGTTCAGAATATCCTCGTGCCAGTTCGGCGAGGCCATATCAGGTGCATGAGCGCACAAATCCTGCCATAGTGATTCCATCGCAAGAATTTTTTCTTCCACTGTCATCTGATCCAACGCAAGTGAAGTGGCCATATTGAATGCTCCTGCCCGCACGGGCACTTTGTCCGCTTTCAACCCTCTGCGTTCATTCTATGCCCATGTGCCAATATTTGGGGCGGCTACCCCGAAAAACGCATAAAACAAGCGGGCTTTCGACAAGCTTGCGACCATGAAGGAACGGTTCGACCTCATCGTGGCGGGCGGGGCGTCAGTCCGCTGGATGCATAGGGCGCAATAAAAAGCCCCGCCGCGAACGACGGGGCTTTCGTATCTGATTGGAGTCAGATTACGCGCCGGCTTACCACCTGGAGCGGTTTTGTCCACCGTTACGCGGTTTGTCTATGGCCATGTTGACTTTGAGCGGACGGCCGTCGCAATCGTTGCCGTTCTGCTCGAGGGCCTTTTCGGCTGCTTCCTGGGTGGCGAACGTGATGAATCCGAAGCCCTTCGGACGACCGGTATCCCGATCCTTGATCAGGGCGAGTTCGGAAATATCTCCGTATTGGTCGAAGATTCCGCGCAGTTGCGCTTCGTCCACCGAGTACGGGAAGTTGCCGACATATAGCTTGTTCTGTGACATTACAATTCAATCTCTCTAAAAAACAATTAACATTTACAAACGTTGTTAGGAAACGTTGTTGCCGTTGAGACCGGAAATATTGGCTATCGCCAGCGCAAAAGCAACCTCCCTTTATACCATGTTTGGGCGTATATAGCTAGTAGTGGGCGGCGAAAATCGCCTTGGAAAAGACGTCTGGAAGAGCCGGGAGTGGCGCTTCGGAGGTGAAAAACGCCTAAAATGGCAGGGTTTTCAAACATTCAAGCTGTCGTGAAGGAACGATTCGACGTCATTGTGGTGGGCGGCGGGCACGCCGGGACCGAGGCGGCGCTGGCCGCGGCGCGCATGGGCGCGTCCACCCTGCTGGTGACGCAAAGCCTGGAGACGCTCGGGCAGATGTCCTGCAACCCGGCCATCGGCGGCATCGGCAAGAGTCAGCTCGTGCGCGAGGTGGATGCGCTGGGCGGGGCGATGGCGCGCGCCACCGACCGGGCCGGCATTCACTGGCGCGTGCTGAATGCCTCCAAGGGCGCGGCGGTGCGTTCGACCCGCGCGCAGTGCGACCGGGTGCTCTACAAGCGGGCGATTCGCTCGGTCCTCGAAGCCGAGCCGAACCTCGCCCTTTTTCAGCAGGGCGTGGACGATCTCCTCATCGAGGACGATCGCGTCGCCGGCGTCGTCACGCAGATGGGCCTCGAGCTTCGCGCCCGGGCCGTGGTGCTCACGGTGGGCACTTTCCTCGGCGGGCTGATCCACATCGGCGAGAAGCACTACGGCGGCGGTCGCGCCGGCGAGTCGGCCTCGAACCCGTTGGCGAAAAAGCTTCGCGGCTACGGCTTTGCCACGGGCCGGCTCAAGACCGGCACGCCGCCGCGCATCGACGGGCGCACGATCGATTACTCGAACCTGGTGCATCAGCCGGGCGACGCGCCGTTGCCGGTGATGTCGTATCTCGGGGCGGCCGAGGAGCATCCGCGCCAAGTGGAATGCTTTGTCACCGCCACGAACGAGCGCACGCACGAAGTCATCCGCGCCGCGCTGGATCGCTCGCCGATGTTTACCGGCGCGATCGAGGGGACGGGGCCGCGCTACTGCCCGTCGGTGGAAGACAAGGTGGTGCGCTTCGCGGACAAGACCTCGCACCGCATTTTCATCGAGCCCGAGGGGCTCGACACCGCCGAGGTGTATCCCAACGGCATTTCCACCAGCCTGCCCTTCGATGCGCAGGCGGAACTGGTGCACACGATCGCGGGGTTCGAGAAGGCGCAGATCACGCGCCCCGGCTACGCGATCGAGTACGACTACTTCGATCCGCGCGGCCTCTCGCTTGCGCTGGAAACCCGGGTGGCGAACCTCTATTTCGCCGGGCAGATCAACGGCACCACCGGCTACGAGGAAGCGGCGGCGCAGGGGCTTCTCGCCGGGATCAACGCCGCCCTTCGCGTGAAGGGCGCCGAGCCGTGGTGGCCGCGGCGCGACGAGGGCTACCTTGGCGTGCTCGTGGACGATCTCACCACCCGCGGGATGACCGAACCCTACCGCATGTTCACCAGCCGCGCCGAGTATCGCCTCGCCTTGCGCGAGGACAATGCGGATTTTCGCCTGACCGCGAAGGGTCGCGAACTCGGGCTCGTCCGCGATGCACGCTGGGCGCGCTTTTGTGCACGGCGGGAGAGCCGTGAGCGCGAACGCTCGCGGCTGGAATCCATTCGCTACAGGCCGAGCGAATTGCCGGCCGACTGGGTCGAAACGCATCTGGGCAGCCGGCCGGCCGAGCCGCTGACGGCGTGGGCGTTGCTGGCCCGCCCGACGGTGAGCCATGCCGCCATTGCCGAGCTCATGGAAGTGGGTGGGAGCGAGCTTGCTCGCGACGATTCGACGCCGGAGTCGCGAGCAAGCTCGCTCCCGCGATCAGGTGCAAAGCCGCCGGACGGGTACGTGTCCGAGGATGTGGCGAAGCTGCTCGAAACCGAGGCGCATTACGGCGGCTACCTGCGCCGCCAGTCGGCGGAAATCGCGCGGCTCAAGAGCCGCGAAGGGCTCGCCATTCCGCCACAAATCGATTATGCCGCCGTGCGCGGGCTGTCCACCGAGGTGCGCGAGAAGCTCGGCGCCGCGAGGCCCGCGACGCTTGGGCAAGCCGCGCGCATCCCAGGCGTGACGCCGGCCGCCGTGTCGCTTCTGCTGGTGCATCTCACCGCGCTCCGAAGGGCTTCGGGAACGCACGGTTGACGGCGCTTTTCGCGTGCTTCCATCTGGATGCCGGGTTGACATGCGTCGCCCGGAGGGATAAAAACTACCGTTTTACTCGTTGCCACAGGCATCACAGCGCCGAGGAGGCTTCATGATTCGCAACTTTTATCCCGTCGCGGCATTCGCGTTGGCCCTTATGGCCTGGCCCGCTCTGGCCGCGACAGAGCATCCGTCCGCCCCGCCGCCTTCCAGCGCCGCCTCGAGCGGAGCGCCGCACGATATGAAGTCGGTCACTCATGGTTCGGTCACGGTGGACGGCCGGAGCATCGGTTACAAGGCGATCGCCGGCGTCATGGTGATCAAGAACGACCAGGGCGAGCCCTACACGAGCATGTCCTACGTCGCCTACGTCAAGGAGGGCGTGGACGACCAAGACAACCGTCCGATTACGTTTTTCTACAACGGAGGCCCCGGCTCCTCCACCGTGTGGCTGCACATGCTCGCCTGGGGTCCGAAGCTGGTGAAGGTCGGCAACGCCACTCTGACGCCTCCGGCGCCCTGGAAGCTGGTGAACAACGACAACAGCCTGCTCGATGCCACCGACATGGTGTTCATCGACATGCCGGGGACCGGCTTCGGGCGCATCATCGGCAAGGACGAAGGCGGCGTCGGCAAGCCGGATATGGTGTGGGGGCTGGATCCCGACGCCCAGGCTTTCACGCGTTTCATCGTCAACTACATCACCGTGCATGATCGCTGGAATTCACCCAAGTTTCTCTTCGGGGAGAGCTACGGTACCACCCGTTCGGCGGTGCTGGCCCGCGATCTGCAGCAGCAAAGCGTGGCGCTGAACGGCATCGTCCTGCTTTCGGCGATTCTCAATTTCGATCTCAGTGTGGACGGCCCGCAGGGAAATCCCGGCGTGAACATCTCCTACGCAACCGGGCTGCCGAGCTATGCCGCCACCGCCTGGTTCCACAACAAGCTTCCCGGCGAACGTCCCGCGGACCTCCCCGCCTTCCTCGACAAGGTCGAGCAGTTTGCGATGACCGATTACCTGCTCGCGATCAACAAGATCCATCGGCTGGACGACGCCCAAAAGAAGAAGATCGCCGAGACCATGCACCGCTACACCGGCCTCCCCGTGGACTATATCCTCGAGGCCGACCTCACGGTGACCGGCGGGCAGTTCGCTCACGAGCTGCTCGACAAGGAGGACAGCGTGACCGGCCGGTTGGACTCGCGCTACGTCGGCCCGGCCATGGATCCGCTTTCCGAGCGCGCCCATTACGACCCGATGAACTCGGCGATCAGCGCCCCGACCGTCGCGCTGTTCAACGCTTATGTGCGCAACACACTCAAATTCGGCGAGGACATGAAATATCGCCCGTCGGTCTACCGCATGATTTACGGCAAGGCGGGGGGATGGGACTGGGAGCACCACGGGCGCTCGGGCACGCCGAACGTGATGAACGATCTCGCCGCCACGATGGTGCAGAATCCGAACATGAACGTATTGCTCACCGGCGGCTACATGGATCTCGGCACGCCGTATTACGCGGCCGAGTTCGAAATGTACCAGTTGCCGATTCCCGCCAAACTCAGGAAGAACATCCATATGGAATTCTTCCCCTCGGGGCACATGATCTACCTCAATCCGAAGGCGCACAAAAAGCTGCACGACGCCACGGTGAAGTTCATCGAGGCCAATTACAAAAAGCAATAAGCGAGCGCGACAAAGCAACCAACGGGGGCGCCCAAGCGCCCCCGATTTTTTACAGTAACGCTGATCGTGCCGTCATTCGCGCGCAGGCGCACTGTTGTCCGGGGAAACTCCGGAAGCACTTTTTTTACTCGTCATACCGGCGAAGGCCGGTATCCAGTTCATGATGTAACCCGCTCGCAGAGCGGGATACGTATTCATACTGGGCCCCGGCCTTCGCCGGGGCGACGATTGTCGGCTGCGATCAAGTCGGTATTGAACGCAGCCTCGCCAAACGCGCTGTTCACATGAGCCTCAACGAAATGCCCGTACAGTTCCCTGGACAGCAGCGCGCGCAGGCGTGGATCCAGTAGACACGGCATACTGTCTGTGGGGCGGGACACTTCATGGCCTTCGGTTTGCTCCGCCTTGACAGGTAATTGCGTGTTGTAGTACTGTATAACACGTGGTGGCGATTGGAAGCCCCGGTTGCTGCCCACTTTCCGGCCGGTATCATGCGGCCTTCATTCTTGGCCGGCGCGGTTGTTCGCGCTGGCGCAGCAGGAGAAAACGACATGACAAGAGCATTCCTCGGCATGACGGGCCTGGCGCTCGTCCTGTGCGCTTTGCCGGCACTGGCCGGCGGCAGCATGCCGGAAGCGCCGCCTCCCGACGCCAAGGCCGCCGGACATGGACCGGCCGACGTGGCGATCGCGCCGAAAAAATCGGTCACCCACGGTTCGGTCACCGTCGAGGGCACCCGCATCGGCTACGAGGCCGTCGCCGGCACCCTGGTACTCAAAAACGACGCGCAGGAGCCGATAGCCACCATGTCCTACGTGGCCTACTTCAAGGACGGGGTGGACGACAAGGCCAACCGCCCGATCACCTTTTTCTACAACGGCGGGCCCGGTTCCTCCACCGTGTGGCTGCACATGCTGGCTTTCGGGCCGAAGCTCGCGAAAGTCGGCAACGGCACGCTGACGCCGCCGGCGCCCTGGAAGTTGGTGAACAACGATTACAGTCTGCTCGATGCGACCGACATGGTCTTCATCGATGCGCCCGGCACCGGCTTCGGCCGCGTGATCGGCAAGGAGAAGGGCGGCGCCGGGTCGCCCGAGGCGGTATTCGGCATTGACGAGGATGCCCACGCCTTCGCGCAGTTCATTACCCGCTTCATCACCGAGTACGATCGCTGGAACTCGCCCAAATTCCTGTTCGGGGAAAGCTACGGCACGACCCGCTCGGCGGTGCTCGCCAACATTCTCGAGAGCGAGAAAAACGTCGGCCTCAACGGCGTGATCCTGCTTTCGGCGATCCTCAATTGGTCGCTCAGCGTGGATTACCCGCAGATCAACCCAGGGGTGAACATTTCCTATGCGACGGGGCTGCCGAGCTATGCCGCGACCGCCTGGTATCACGAGAAGTTGCCCGGCGAGCGGCCGGAAGATCTCAAGGCCTTTCTCGACAAGGTCGAACAGTTTGCCATGGGGCCGTATTTCGATGCGCTCAACGAGGGCGACCGGATCGATCCGGCGACGAAAAAGCAGGTGGCAGAGCAGATGCACCGCTACACCGGCCTGCCGACGGACTACATCCTCGAGGCGAACCTCAAGGTGACCGGGGGCGAATTCGCGCATGAACTCCTCGACCAGGGCGATCGCGTGACCGGCCGATTGGACTCACGCTACAGCGGCCCGGCGATGGACCCGCTCGGCCAGAAGGCGCAGTACGACCCGATGAACTCGGCGATTAGCGCGCCCACCGTGGCACTGTTCAACGCCTACGTGCGCAACACGCTCAAGTTCGGCGAGGACATGAAGTACAAGCCGGGCATCAACGTGTTCATGCAGTGGAACTTCAGTCACCAGCCGCCGGGTGCGCCCTTCCAGTTGCCGTTCACGCCCAACGTGATGCCGGATCTCGCGGCGGCGATGACGCTCGATCCGAACCTGAACATCCTGCTGACCGGCGGCTACATGGATCTCGGCACGCCCTACTATGCCGCCGTGTATTCGATGCATCAGCTTCCCATCGCAGCGCAGCTCGAGGACAACATCAGCTACCACTTCTTCCCCTCGGGGCACATGGTCTATCTCAATCCCGAGGCCCACAAGGGCCTGCATGATGCCACGGCAAAGTTCATCGAGGCCAACTACAAGAATCCATAGAGCCCGATTTCGAACCGACGAAAAAAAGGGGCCTTGCGCAAGGCCCCTTTTCATTCATGGCTTCTTGTGCATGGCTTCAGGCGAACCGGTGACAGGCCGGTGGCGGACGGCAAGGGACGTGCTGCCCCGTCGGGCTTTGGTAGGATTGTCCGCATGTCTTCCGGCGGCAGGGCGGTATTCCGCTTGTATGATAGGGGCACAATGACAATGTTTCTCACCATTTGCTTCGCAGGCGCATCGCAGCGCGGCGACGGGTTGAGTGCAGCATAGGGATCGGGCATGGGAGGCATCACCGAAATCATCCAGGGCTACCTCGATCAGTACGGGTACCCGGTATTGTTTTTCGTCGTGTTCGTGGAAAGCTTCGGTGTTCCTGCGCCCGGTCAAACCCTGCTGATCGCTGCCGCCTTGCTGGCAGCGACGGGTAATCTAGACCTGTGGATCGTGCTGGTGATCACCTTTGTCGCGGCCGTGAGTGGAGACTGTATCGGCTGGCTTCTCGGCCATCGCGGCGGGCGCCGCCTGATCCTGCGTTACGGCGGTTGGGTAGGGCTCAACCGGCATCGTTTCCGCCGCCTGAGGACGCATTTCAACCGTCACGGCGAGTGGTTCGTGACCTTCGCGCGATTCATCGACTTTTTGCGCCAGATCAACGGTCTGCTCGCAGGCAGCGTGCGCATGCCGTTCCTGCGTTTTTTGATTTTCAATGCGCTGGGCGCGGCCCTTTGGGTGTGCATCTGGGGATTTGCCGCCTACTACGTGGGGCAGGCGCTGGAGCATTGGCTCGATACCTTCGAACTCATCATCACTTGGCTGTTCATCGCGGTGATGGCCGGCGGCCTGCTGTTCCTCTTGTTCCGCTTCGCGCGCTGGTTGTGGGGCCGCTACAAACGCCGCGGTACACCCGAACACGAATCCCCCTGAAAATCCTCGGCCCCGCGGGGCGCCGATTCTTGTCGCGGCCACGGCCCACTCCTACGGGCAAAGCAGCGAGTAGGGTGGATAAGCCTGTGCAACAGGCGCATCCACCGAATCCACTGCAGGAGCGCACCATGCGCGCGGCCCGCAAGGTGCCAATTCTAGTCGCGGCCACGGCCCACTCCTATGGGCAAAGCAGCGAGTAGGGTGGATAAGCCTGTGCAACAGGCGCATCCACCGAAT
>JAKDMP010000088.1 GCA_030452225.1 Gammaproteobacteria bacterium | reverse complement strand
TGGATTCCCGCCTGCGCGGGAATGACGGAAATGGGATTAATCAGACCTTCCCTAGGCAAGGCTTCGGCTGGAACCCAGAATTGCGGGTTGGGTAGCCAGGCGGGATCGGCGTGTTCGATGTCGGTGGCGGTCAGGCGTTGCGCCGGGCGGTTGAGGTTTTCGGGGTTGACCTTGATGCTGGCGGCGCGGTGGTCGTACATCTGCACCATCTTGCCTTCGTAAAGCGGGACGTATTCTTCGTCGGCTTTCTTCCAGCGGTTGCCGGCGACGGGATAGAAGCCGTCGGCTTCGAGTTCGTCGCGGCGTTTGAAGAGGTCCGAGTCGTTGGTCATGTCGAACATGCGGAGATACTTCACCGGCCAGACGGTTTTCGGAGGATTGGAACGCCGGTCCACGAACACGGGAAAGCGGGCATAAATCGCGGTGGTGATTTCGGCGTCGCGTTGGTTGCGGAAGATGGGCGCCGTGCCGGTGTTGGGATTGACGGCGGCGAAGTCCGCGGCGCCGAGAGCGAATGCCCGATCCGGTTCGTCGCGTTCGGCGACGGCGTTGAGGAAAAACGCGCAGGAGCTTTTCTCGAAGTGCCGCTCCGTTCCACCGAAAATCAGCGCGCAGAACTTGAAGCTCGCATGAATATCCGGGAAGAAGACCTTTTTGTTCTCGAAGTCGTAGAGCACCGCGAGCCGGCCGCCGGTCGCGACCGACTTGAAGAATTCGCTCGCGCCGCGATCCGAGGCAATGCCCGAAGGCGTGAGAAGCCCCACGATGCCCGCGGGCTTGACGAGGTTCATGGCGCGCTCGACGAAAAGCGAGTAGAGGTTGACGTCGCCGCCGGAAAGCAGGGGATATTCGCCGCCTTGGCGGGCGACGCGCACGGCGGTTTCGGAGCGCTGCTTCGCTTCGAGGTAATCGCGCCACAGCGGATCGTCGCCTTTTTGCAGGGCCGCGATCGCCTGCTTGCGGTCCGAGGCGCGGGCGGCATGGGCGATGGCCGGGCGGCGCGCGGCGAACCATTCGACTTCCTGCAGCTTCATGCGGTCCCAGGGCGGGTTGCCGATGACGGCGTCGAAGCCGCCCTCGGGCCGCCCGTCGGCGAGCCCCTGCCAGACGGCGGGAAAGGCGACTTCCCAGTGCAGGAAGTGCTCGCGCTCGGCGAGCGCGGCGATGCGTTCGAGGAGCGCGTGGGCGGCCTCGGCGGCGGGCAGATCTTCGGGGCGCTCGGCCACGACCGCGCCGCTCGCGACCACGTCCATCAACTCGCCGAAGCGCCCGGAAAGCAGTTCGGAGAGGCCACGGTACTCGTCACTTTGCAAGGCTTTTTTGTTCGCGAGCGGTGCGAGCCAACGCAGGCCCTGCCAGAAGTCGAGCAGGCGATTGAGCGGTTTGAGTTCGGAGACGATGTCTTCGAACAGCGCCCGCGAGGTCTTGACTTCGGCGATATCGATGTCGGTGAGGTCCGCGAGCTTGCTCATCGAATCGGCGGCGACGCCGATGCGCCCGAGCGCTCCCTGCTGGAACATGGGATCGAAGGCGCGCAATTCCTCGAGCATTTTCGCGACCCGCTCGCCGTAGAGTGCATCGCCGGTGCGGATGTGGTGATCGAGAAAGGAGAGCGGCGCGCCGACGGTGAAGCTGTGCAACCACAGCGAGACCTTGGCGAGTTCGACCGCCATCGGGTTCTTGTCCACGCCGTGAATGACGCGCTTGAGAATGATGCGGCGCACGACGTGGCGATCGTCGAGTTGATCCGGGTCCACGCTCCAGCCGTGCTTTTTCGCGGCGGCAAGGATGCGCTCGCGAATGTCGCCGATGCGCCCGGCAAGCGGCGATTCGTAGGATTGCTCCTCGGGCGCCCACTCCACCGCGGCGGGCGCCTCGGCCATGAGTTCGAGCGTGCGGTCGGCGAGGTAATCCACCAGCGCGACGAGGAAGTGACCGCTTCCCATGGCCGGATCGCAGATCTTGAGTTCGAGGATCGCCGCTGCCGGGTCCGCCCTGCGCAGCTCACGCAGGCGTTCCGCCTTGGGTTTGCGCGCGCTTTTGAGCGTCGCGCATCGCTCCTCGAACTCGTGCACCCGCTCGTCGATCAACGGGCCGACCGCCTCCCTGATGATGAGTTTAACCAGATCGTCATGGGTGTAGAAACTGCCGCTGTCCTTGCGTCCGAAAATGCTGAGCCGGGTTTTGACGCCGCCCTCGCCGTCCGCGACGACGGCATGTTCGAGCAGGCGTTCGTAAATCGAGCCGAGTTGCTGCACGGACAGATCGCGGTAATTGATCCAGCGGCGCTCGCCGGGCTTGCCGCCGCGCGAAAGGCCGTCGAGAAGTTCAGCGAGCGCTGAGTCGGGAAGGCGAACGCGGGCGAGCAAGGGATGGCGCGCCTCGTCGAAAAGACCGCCGTTGTAGGGCGGCACGCCGATGGAGGCATCGCCGCGGCCGACGGCGCGGAAAATGTCCTTCAAGTGGTTGGAATAGCGTTCGGCCGTGGCGCTCAACACATCGTTTTTGTCCGTTCGACCCGCAATTTCCTCGCGAATGTGGCGCAGCGAGTAATCGTCGTAGCGGCGGTCGTGGACCGGCAAGAGATTGCGATCTTCCGCGAAAAGCAGAAACAGCAGTCGGTAAAGAAAGATCAATGCCGCCTGGCGGACTTCTTCCAGATAGGTCTTGTCACAGACATCAGGCGCTTCTGGATCGTGTTTCGGCAGTGCGCGAACCAGATCGGGGAAGGTGCGCTCGAAAACGAGTTCCCCGAGGTTTTTCGACACGCGCGCTTCCCAGTAACGGCTCTCGTCAAGCGCGATAATGTGTAGACTACGCGCTGCCGGGTCGCCCGACTGCGGCAGAAACGCCTCGCGCCGGAAGAGGAGCCAGAAGACACGCAGAAAATGCTCGGGTCGGTCCGTTTCCGGGCTGAATAGATCGGCCTGCAAGCCCTGCACGGTGAGGAGCGAGGCGAGATCGAATTCGAGAAATTCCTCGGCGCGCGCCCGCGCGCCTTGGTAATAAAGCCGCCAGTGGCGGCCGTTGGTGAGCAGGCCCCAGCGTATCGCACCTTCGGAGGCCGTATCGGCTCGGCTCAGGTAACGCAAAATCTGGTTCGAGGGTGTGCCCGGATCGAGCCGATCGGTGGCATCGCCGCGGTCGAGCGGCCGCTGCCAGCGCTTGGCCTCGAGCACGGCGATGGCATGCGGATAACGGCGATCGTCGCGGGGCTCTTCCATCGCTTCCGCCTTGGATTCGGCGTCCGCGAACAAGAGATAATCGGGAACTTCCGTGCGTCCCTTGCCGGACGCAGTCTGCTGCGGCAGGTAGTCGGTCCAGCCGAGAAGTTCGAGGAGGGGGCGAATAAGCTCCGCTTCGGTAACGGCCTCGTTCGGCGTGTCGCTGGGCCGAATCGAAAGCAACGCTTTGCGCGCATCGCCACGAAATTTCGTGAAGGCGTTTTCGTCGATGTTGCGCCAGGCGTCGGTTGCGGCAATGCCTTCTTCCAGGAAATTCTGCGTTAACAGTTTGCCTTGCATGCCCCGATTCCGGTTGCCCCAAGCCAGTAGCTTATCCGACTATCGAATGACGGGTTTTCTCACGCTTTCGCAAAATAGCGCACATTTTTCAGCCCCTTGAAGTCGGCGTCCTGCGTCCACAAGACAGCCCCGTATTTTCTCGCGGTGGCGAAAATCACGCTGTCCGCAAGCGGCAATTTGAAATCGTGGCCGAGCTTGGCCGCGGCCAATGCCATATCCGCGTCGAGATTCACATTCCGGCCTTGGCGCATGGCGGCGACCGCCCGCAAGGCGGCGTTCTCGTCACGTTGCTGCAAAATACGCTTGAAAACCTCGAGAATCGTGATGCTCGGCACAACCAACTGGTTCAATGACGAAATGGGTCGGGCAAAATGCGCTGCGTTGGGGCCGCCGGCAAAAAACTCCAGCCACGCCGAGGAATCCACCACGTTCACACGCGGTCTTCCTCGCGCGGAACATCGGTGTCGAGGCCGGGCAAGAACCCGCGCAATCGCCTCATCGGCTGCACGGGCACGAACTCAAGGCGCCCCTCATAGCTCAGGACTTCAATTTTCTGACCGGGACGAATTCCCAGATCGCGCCGTAGCGCGCTGGGGATCACGACCTGATATTTCGGAGAAACCGTGACGGTTGCCATACGACTCTTGTATCGATGAATGACTCGTAATACGAGTCTATTCCAATCCTGTCGTTTCGTCAAGCCGGAAGCGGTCGAGCAGTTCATGGGATACGGCCAAAATGGATGAAGTCGGCCGCAACGAGAGACAAACCCTTCGGCCGCCGAAACGCCGCCACCGCTGAAATGGCGGAGATGATGCGCTCGTTTGGCGGATTTGACTTTGGCAGGGGCGGAGTTGTTACGGTAGGAAACACCTTGGCAATTGTTCTTCAGGATGATATCTGTATGTATCAACGAAGGCTACTTCGCCCCGCGAGCCTTGGCTTCGCGCTGACGTTGCCTTTATTCGTCTTCCCCGGTTGGACCGCAATCGCTGCTCAAACGAGTCCATCATCAACCGCGCCCGCTGACAAAGCGGCTTGCGACAACGGCAGTTGCAACGCTAATTGTGTCAAGTATCTCCATCAGGGAGACCGCTTGACGGTGCTCGTTCTGGATGAGGACGGCAACATCTTCGAGAGCCGCACAATTCCTCTCTCGCGAGCCTTTGAACTCTCTTCTCGTGAACCCCCGCATCCCGACAACACACTCACGCTTGGAAACGGCGACAAAATCGGAACGCTGAGTTCTGCTTCAACCTATACTCATACGACTGACGGCACAATGCAGATCGCCGTGGTGTCAGTTGTTCGTCTCTTTCGAAACAAGGATTTGATGGAGGCCTATATTTACGACCACAAGTTTCCGTACAAGATCAACGACACAAAAACGAAGTAATCTAGGCCTTAGCTGGACTCAAGGGCGCCGGTGAGTTCGGAGATGTGATTGAAGCCGTGATGGGCGAGATAGTCGCGCAGGCCGGCGTTGATTTTTGTGCAGGCGAGGGGATCGCGGAAGAGGACGGTGCCGATGCCGATCGCCGACGCGCCGGCAAGCATGAACTCCACCGCGTCCTGCCAGGTCATCACACCGCCCTGACCGATGATCGGCACGTCGTGCTTGCGTGCAACTGCATGGACTTCGCGTACCTTCAGCAGCGCAATGGGTTTGATCGCGGGGCCGGAAAGCCCGCCCTGCCCGTGGCCGATGACAGGCTTCCGTTTTTCGATGTCGATCGCCATGCCCGAGATCGTGTTGATGACGGCGAGGCCGTCGCTTCCCGCCTCGATGCACAGGCGTGCGTTCTCGGCGATGTCGGTCTGGTTGGGAGAGAGCTTGGTGACGAGCGGTTTTTTCGTCGCCGCTCGGCAGGCGGCTACGACGCGCGCCGACATCTCGGGCGAGTTGCCGAAGATCATCCCGCCTTCTTTCACGTTGGGGCAGGAGATATTGATTTCGATGGCGTCGATGGGCGAATCGTCGAAGATGCGGCACACGTCGGCGTACTCGTCGACCGTCGCGCCGGAGACATTTGCGATCCAGCGCGTTTCGTTGGCATCGAGCATCGGCAGAATGTCGTCCACCACGGCGCGTGCACCGGGATTTTGCAGGCCGATGGCATTGAGCATGCCGGCGGGGGTTTCCCACAGCCGATGCGGCGGATTGCCGAGCCGCGGCTCGAGCGTCGTGCCCTTGAGGCATACGGCGCCGACCTCGTCGTGCGAAAAGCCGGCGACGCGGGTGTATTCGCGGCCGAAGCCGACGCAACCGGACAGGAGCACCAGCGGCGTCGTAAAACGAAGCCCAAGAAAGTTTGTGTTGAGCGGATCCTTTTTGCCGGATTCGCCCCGTTGGAGCGTACCTTCTGTCACCGGGAAACCCCGTTCATCTATACCAACTTTGTAGATTATAAGGTCAGCGCCCAGCACGGGCGAAACTGCGCCCGATCAGCGCTTTCATCGAATCGCTATTTTCATGGACCTGCGATCAGCAGTATGCAGCGCTATAATGCAAGGCATCCCTTGCGGAAGTCTGCGATGAAGTCTCACTGGATTGTATTGATAGCGATGTTGGGCGTCTTATCGGGCTACCGGGCTTCGGCTACGGCACCGAATTTCTATGCCGGGTTTCGCAATGTACCGGCATCAGTCAAACTGTATCACTACAAGGTTCCAGACAAGGCCCTCCGAGCGAAGTTCGCTGCCGCGAAGAAGAAAGCGATGGAAGCGGTCAAACACGGTAATGGGGGCGCAAGTGGCTCCTTCACCTTCATGGTGCTGCCGAAGCTCTACCTTTTCGATCAGAAGGGGCGGGAAATATACGCAAGTTCGGGTACACCGAAGGACCTCGTCGCGGCCCTGAACCACGCATTTGTTTCTCCCACCCCGGATCCTGGCGCCAAATCGCTGGAGGCTCGACTCGATGGTTTGGTGCCGGTGGGGAAATCATCCGCTCTTGCACCTGGGGCAACAAACAAATTCACGCTGCTCCAGTACTGGGCCCCATGGTGCACGTACTGTTTCACGGAGCGTGATGAGTTGCTGGCCTATTTCAGGGATCACAAGAACTTGCGCATCGACTGGATCACCATCGACGCCGACATCGCCAAGGCAGCAGGGTTCAAAGTACCTCCACATTCGTCGAACCAGAGAGCCTCTGAATAATCGGTTTTCCGTCATTCCCGCGAAGGCGCACTGCTGTCACGGGAAAAGACGACCGAAGCCTTCAAAGCATTGCAATCAGGCATGTTCAAGACTATTTCCACGTTTGAGACTCGAATCCCATTGCTGCCGTCGTCCCGGCGAAGGCCGGGACCCAGTCTGGTGAAGTATCTCGCCCGTTGGGCGGCATTCGATATTTAAACTGGATTACTCGCGACTCGCGTCGCTCGCCCTTCGGGCCATGCGCTTGGCGCATGTTCGCTCCGGCACTTCGCCTTCGCAGTCCGGCCTTCGCCGGAATGACGAATAAATCAGAGGCTCCCTCATTCTTCGGCTGGGATGTCGTACCGTGGATCGTCCCGGATGGTTTGCTGGCCAGTCCAGACTGGAGCTAGCCTGCATTATTCACGAGGCCGACCGGCGCTGTCTTGCAAGTCATTGAACGAACTTGGGAATGGGGCATAATGAGGCAGGTTTTGATATCGCAGCTTGTAGGTCGCGCCAGTCTATCGCGGTGCTTGCGGTTTCTCGCGGCGCCATGCTTGGCCTTCACGAAAACCATAGCTACGGCTATGCTTTTCGCTCCAGGCCGGCGCCTGGCTTGCTGCGAATTCCGCAATCACTCGCAATGCCCCATGAATAATGCAGGCTAGCCGGACTCCGATTCCTGTTCTTCCTCGATGAAGCTTTTCAGGCGTTCCGAGCGCGCCGGGTGCTTGAGCTTGCGGATGGCCTTGGCCTCGATCTGGCGGATGCGCTCGCGGGTGACGTCGAACTGCTTGCCCACTTCCTCGAGCGTGTGATCGGTGTTGGTGCCGATGCCGAAGCGCATGCGCAGCACCTTCGCTTCACGCGCCGTGAGCGTCGCCAGCACCGAGTGCATGGCCTCGCGCAGGCCCTCGTTCAAGGCTGAGTCCATCGGCGCGGTCACCGAGTTGTCCTCGATGAAGTCGCCCAAGTGCGAATCCTCGTCGTCGCCGATCGGCGTTTCCATCGAAATCGGTTCCTTGGAAATGCGCATCACCTTGCGCACCTTGTCCTCGGGCATTTCCATCTGCTCCGCCAACTCGTCGGGCGTCGGATCGCGCCCCATCTCCTGCAGGAGATGACGCTGGACGCGGTTGAGCTTGTTGATGGTCTCGATCATGTGCACCGGAATGCGGATGGTGCGTGCCTGGTCGGCGATCGAGCGGGTGATGGCCTGGCGAATCCACCAGGTCGCATAGGTCGAGAACTTGTAACCACGACGGTACTCGAACTTGTCCACCGCCTTCATCAGGCCGATGTTGCCTTCCTGGATGAGATCAAGGAAATGCATGCCGCGATTGGTGTATTTCTTCGCGATCGAAATCACCAGACGCAGGTTCGCCTCGACCATCTCCTTCTTCGCGCGCCGCGCCTTGGCGTCGCCGATGGAAATCTGGCGCTTGAGTTCCTTGATCTCCGGCAGCGTCAGGTGCAGTTCCTTCTCAAGGTCCAGCATGTTGCGTTGCAGCTTGAAGATGTCTTCCTTGTAGGTGCGAATGTGAGCCGACCAGCGGCGCTTGGCGCGAATCTGGCGCTCGACCCATTCGGTATCGACCTCATGATCGACGAAGTTGCGGGCAAAGTCCTTGCGCGGCATGCTGCCGTTGATGACACAAATGCGCATGATGCCCCGCTCGCACTCGCGGATGAAATCGAAGTAGCGCTTGATGTTGAGATACATCAGGTTGTGCATGCGCGGGGTCAACTTGAGCTCCTTGACCATGCGCACCATTTCGGCACGGTTGCGTTCGGTGCTGGCAGCGTTGTAACCGTAACGCGAGAGCGAATTGGCAGTCTTCTTCTGCTGCTTGCGAATCTTTTCCATGTGCCGATCGAGCCGCTTGAGATCGAGGCCTTCGGCAGGGTTGGTCGGACGGCGTTGCTTGGTCGGCGGATGCTTGCCCTGCTTCGCATCGTTCGCATGTGCGTCGGACGCCTTCGCCGTCGCAACGCCGGCCTCGGGCTGCCTGGGGGCGACTTGGTGGCCGTCATCGTCTTCGTCTTCGGCCACATGCTCGGCGATGATGTACTCGTTGAAGCCGGTGGTGATCTCGGTAATGCGCTGCTCGCCGGCACGCGCACGATCGTATTCGGACAGAAGCAATGCGATGCTCTGCGGCATTCCGCCGATCGCTTCGAGCATTTGATCGAGTCCCGCCTCGACCCGCTTGGCGATCGAAATTTCACCTGCGCGCGTCAAAAGATCCACCTGTCCCATTTCGCGCATGTACATGCGTACCGGATCGGTGGTACGACCGAGTTCGACGTTGACCGCCGCCAATGCCGCGGCAGCCTCCTCGGCCGCATCTTCGTCGGTGACCTGCTCGCCCGCGAGCATGAGCATGTCGGCATCCGGGGTACTCTCGAATACCGTGATGCCCATATCGTTGATCATGTCGACGATATCCTCGAGCTGTTCGGGGTCGACGATGTCCTCGGGCAGATAATCGTTGATGTCGGCATAGGTGAGATAGCCTTGGTCCTTGCCGAGGGCAATGATGCTTCTCACTTGGGCGTTACGGTCTTCGCTCACAGAATTTCCCACCGTTACAGAGAACACTACATTATAGCAAAATCAAGGCGTTTCAGGCACTTCCGGGCAGTATTTCTGCCGATATTCGGCCAGCAGCCGCTCATATTCGGCCTCTTGGTCAACCGTCCGCTCGGGCCGCGATTCCAGGCCCCGAATCCGGTGCAGCAGGCCGAGTTCCTGGCGTTCCGCCTCGCCAAGCCTCGTCTGGGCAGGTTGCCGCTCGAGCTCGGTCAGCCGCACCTGGCGCGGCGCGCGTTCCAAATCCCCCAAGGCATCGCGAAATTCCGCGACCACGCGGTCGGCCTCCAAAAGCAGGGGCTCCGCGGCTGCCAGGCGCCCCAACTGGGCCGCCTCGGGGCGCTCACGCCAGTACTCCAGCAGCCCTGCCGTACTTAGATGAGGCTGGCGGGCAAGAATTTCAAGCATCTCGCGCAGCACCGGAAGGCCCGCAAGTTCGAG
>JAKDMP010000087.1 GCA_030452225.1 Gammaproteobacteria bacterium | reverse complement strand
AGCGCGTCAAGGTCGCCTTCGTGTCCACCAACTCCATCAGCCAGGGCGAGCAGGTCGGCGTGTTGTGGAGCGAACTGTTGCGGCTCGGCGCGACCATACACTATGCCCACCGCACCTTCCAGTGGTCGAGCGAAGCGCCCGGCAAGGCCGCCGTGCACTGCGTCATCATCGGCTGGGCGCTGTTCGACAGCGCCGGCAAACGCCTTTTTTCCTACTCCGACATCAAGGGCGAACCGCAGGAAAGCGCCCCGGCGAACATCAACCCCTATCTGATCGATGCGCCCGATGTGCTCATCGGCCGGCGCAGCACGCCCCTTTGTCCCGTGCCGGAGATGGGCATTGGCAACAAGCCGATCGACGGCGGCCACTATCTTTTCACCGACGGGGAAAAGCAGACGTTTCTGCAACACGAACCGAATGCCGAGCCGTACTTTCATCCCTGGCTGGGGGCCGATGAATTCCTCAATGGTTATCGACGCTGGGTCTTGTGGCTGGGTGAATGCCCGCCGAACGAATTGCGCAAGCTGCCGCTCGCCAAAGAGCGTGTGGAAGCCGTGCATAAATTTCGACTGGCGAGCAAAAGCGCACCGACGCAAAAGCTGGCGCAAACGCCGACGCGCTTCCACGTTGAAAACATGCCGGATGCGCCGTATGTCGTTATTCCCGAAGTGAGTTCCGAGCGGCGGCAATATATTCCAGTCGGGTTACTCGGTCCGGACGTGTTTTGCAGCAATCTCATGAAACTGATTCCGAACGCCACCCGCTTTCATTTCGGCGTGCTGTCCTCGGCGATGCACATGGCCTGGGTGCGCTATGTCGCGGGTCGTCTAAAAAGCGATTATCGATATTCAAACAGTGTCGTGTACAACAATTTCCCCTGGCCGGAGAAGCCGGCCGATCAACGGAGGCGGGCCATCGAGACCGCCGCCGAAGCCGTTCTCGCCGCGCGCGAGCAATTCCCCGGCGCCTCGCTCGCCGATCTCTACGACCCGGTCACCATGCCGCCCGTCCTGCGCGAGGCTCACAGGAAACTCGACCGCGCCGTCGACGCCGCCTACGGCAGGGGCTCTTTCGGCACCGATGCCGAGCGCGTCGCCTTCCTCTTCGGCCTCTACAACCACTACAGCGCCCTTCTTCCCGCCGCCCCCAAACCCAAGTCACATCGCAAGGCGCGCGCGTTCGTGAGCGCAACGAAAAGAGGCAAGTAATGCCAATGTTCAGCGATTACATTGTTTATGTGGATGAAAGCGGCGATCACAGCCTTAAAAGTATCAACCCCGAGCACCCCATTTTTGTTCTGGCCTTCTGTCCGTTCAAGAAACAGGATTATATTCAGCGAGTGGTTCCCGCCATTCAGGATTTGAAGTTTCGTCACTTTGGCCACGACATGATCATTTTGCATGAAACGGATATTCGCAAGTCCAGGCCACCTTTCGATATTCTGATGAATTCCGAAGTACGCCGGCATTTTATGGAGGAATTGAATGGGTTGATAGAGAACACCGAGTTCAGCATTGTGGCAAGCTGTATTGACAAGAAAGCGTTTGCGAGCCGTCGCGGGTTTGAAGCCAACCCGTATCATGTCGCCATGGAGTTCGGGTTGGAGCGAATTTTTTATGAATTGCAGGCGCAAAACCAGCGCGACAAACTGACACATATCGATTTCGAAGGTCGCGGAAAAAAGGAAGATGCCGCGCTCGAATTGGAGTTTTTGCGCATCATGGAGCGCAGAGGAATGAACGGATTTGCGAAATGCTTGAAAATGGTTCTTGCCGATAAAAGCTGTAATTCCAGCGGCCTTCAGCTTGCCGATATGGTGGCCCGTCCGATCGGCAGGAATTTTCTTGAACCGGATCAGCCGAATCGTGCTGACGATATCTTGGAGCCCAAGCTCAGGAGGAGCCCACAGGGTAAAGTGACGGGATGGGGGCTCAAATGCTATCCTTGAAAAGCGAAAGGCCCCAGCGCATTCACTGAGGCCTGACGCCGATCGGGCATTCCCAATCCACTTGGTCTCACTCTAGCACAATCAGGCTCACTTGTGAAGCTGCCGCGGCGCCTGGGGGTACGCCACCTTCCCCCTAACCTGCATTATTCATGGGGCATTGCGAGTGATTGCGGAATTCGCAGCAAGCCAAGCGCCGGCCTGGAGCGAAAAGCATAGCCGTAGCTATGGTTTTCGTGAAGGCCAAGCATGGCGCCGCGAGAAACCGCAAACACCGCGATAGACTGGCGCGATCTACAAGCTGCGATATCAAAACCTGCCTCATTATGCCACATTCCCAAGTTCGTTCAATGACTTGCAAGACAGCGCCGGTCGGCCTCGTGAATAATGCAGGCTAAGAGCCAACCACAATGCAGGATCCAGCCGGACGTGCGACACCCGGTTGTCAGGCGCCGCGGCTGATTCCGGCCGAGATGGCAGCGGTTTTGGTGCGAAAAAACCGATGGCTGCCCGGCGTGATTTTGCGGATCTGGAGGACGTAGAGCGGGAAACGGTTGATGGCCCGGAAGTGTACGCCAAAGCAATGGAACTCTCCGAGCGGTTCGGCCATCATCTTTTCGATACGCTTTACCATGCGGCGGCACTGCTGATCCCCGACTCGGCGCTGCTCACCGCCGACCGCGCCTATTACAACAAGGCGAGGTTGGCCGGGCAAATTTCCCTGCTGGAGGATGTGCCGCGCCCGCAGCCATGAAGCCTGCGCCGGGCGATGAGCCGGGGCTATCCGGGCGTGTGGTAGCACCAGTGCCAGGGCTCGCATCGATAGCCTGATTGGTTGCCTTCGGGATAAGAAAGCACGAAGCCAAACTCACCGGCGCGTCGCACAAGCCATGCGAAGGCGGGCGTGTCGGCGAAGCTCGCTTCGAGCAGGGGATCGTCCGGGGTGCCGATGTCCACGGCGCGGCCGCTGTGATGTTCGCTGTAGCCGGGCGGGGCATTTACCGCGAGAATGGCTTCGAGCGATTGCCCGGCATCGAGCTTGCGCTGGATGATCTGTATTTGCCGCTCGATGCCGCGGAAAGCCGAGGCAATGAAAAGGATCACGCCGTCTTCTTCGGCCGCTCGATGCAGGTGCCGCCACGCCGCGGCCGCCTCGGGCGTCAATTGGTGTTCGCGGCCGTCGTCATCGGTTTGCACGACTTCGAGCCGCCCGGCTTCGGCAAAGGGATGCAGCCCCCGGCTTTCGAGCCGGGCGCTCGAAATACCCAGTCCGGCGAGTTGTCGTTGGAGGGCTTCGGAGTCCACGGTCATGACAGCGACACAGAGGTTTCATTCTACGGATTTTCCATGCCCGCTGGTTTTGACAAACCCACATGCGCGAATCGTTGCGGGTGTTTTGAAATGCCGGCAACGGCCTGCCGGCCTTATCCCGGCCAGCCAGAATGCGCTAGACTCGACAGCAAATGTAGGCCGGGATAAGCGTAGCGTTCCCGGCAATCAAAAATGCAGGAGGGAGCAAATGAGCAGCTGCCGGCGCTTGTGTTTTCCAGGCGGAACCTGTTTCTTCACTGTTGTTACCCATCGGCGTAGCGCGTTGTTTGACGATATGAACAATCTGAATACGTAGCGAGATGTTATCCGCCACGTACGTTCTCGCCACCCTTTTAAAACTGTTGCCATGGTGGTGCTGCCGGATCATTTGCATTGCATCTGGCAATTCGATGGCACGGACGTGGATTATTCCCTCCGTTGGCAAATGATCAAATCACGGTTTGCACGCATGTCGCCACGCTTGCCCAAGCCGATTTGGCAGCCGCGATGTTGGGAACATATGATTCGGGATGAGAAAGATCTACACAGGCATATTGATTACATTCACAACAATCCGGTAAAACATGGCTATGTTGCATCTTCGATGACATGGTCCTGGAGTTCGTTCGGGAACTTCGTGAGCAAAGGTTGGTATGATTCCGATTGGGGCGCCGGTATCGAAGTTGATACGATCCGGAAGATGGATCTTGAATGAATGCCGGGAACGCTTCGCTTATTCCGGCCTACAAATGCAAACGTTCTGCTTTGCAAAATGCTAAGCTGAGCCTTTGCTGCTACTGGATCGTGGAATGGGACTGCTGCGCCTGATCGGCAACATTCTGTGGTTCATCCTCGGCGGCTTCTTCATGGGGCTGGCCTGGTGGTTCGTGGGGCTGATTGCCTTCGTGACCATCGTCGGGATTCCCTGGGGGCGCGCCTGTTTCGTGATCGGCGGCTTTTCGTTCTGGCCGTTCGGGCGCGAGGCGGTGAACCGCCGGGCGCTCGGCGGCGAGGAAGATATCGGCACGGGTCCTTTCGGTACCGTCGGCAATGTGATCTGGCTGCTCCTTGCCGGGTGGTGGCTCGCCCTCGGCCACATCATCAGCGGCGTACTCGATTGCATCACGATCATCGGCATCCCTTTCGGCATCCAGCACTTCAAGCTCGCCGTGATTTCGCTCTGGCCGATCGGCGTGCGCGTCGTGCCGGTCGATGTGGCGGCGGCGCGCTTCGGCTCGAAATAGCCAGGCTCTGCTTCAATCAAAGTCCCGTCATTCCGGGGCTCCCGGAGGGAGAACCCGAACATCTGACGGGATTCCTGGCCGCGGCTTCGCGCCGTCGGGAATGACGATTTCCGAATGGTTCGGTGACTCCGTGGCGAGGCTGCACACGCCTGATTGGGTTCAGACCGGCGGCATGAGAGCGCGGGCGCGGTCCCGGATTTCATTGCCGGACAGGCCGCCTTCGGCAATGGCGGTGATCAGGCGTGCGTTTTCGCGCGCATGCAGCGCATGCAGCGCGCTGCCGACTTCGTGTACCAGGCTCTCGAGCAGTTCCTGTTCGTCGGCCGGGTAGCGTTCGCCGGGGCGGTTGACAATCACGACCGTGCCCAGCAGGGCGCCGCGCACCATCATGGGAAGGGCGAGGCCGTCATCGCCGAGCGCACTGGCAAGGTCTTCCAGACCGCAGGGGCCGCGCTCGGCCCGCTGCGCGACGACTGCCCGATCGTCCTCGTCCAGTTCAGGAGCGAAGCGCGCATCGCCCGATTGCGCCAGCAGTTGGTAGACCCCTTCCCGTTCCTGCCAGTAAAAGGCGACCGCCGGCGTCGAGGTATGCGCCCGCAACTCGCCCAGGGTCTGTTCGATCAGGTGATCGGGATTCTCGATATAGCCGCATTGATTCGCAAATCGTTTCAAGGCGACTTCGTTTTCAAACTTGTGCCGGAAAAACACCCATTCGCCGAGTTTTTCCAGCCGCTTGCGTATGGCTTCGAGCGAAAATCCGATCAGCAGCGGCACGCCGAATTCGAGCAACAGGCTTTCTCTCTTTCCCAGCGCGAAGCTCTCCGCGAAGCTCTCGAGCAGGATGAAAATGGCGACCACGACGGTAAGCCCTGCGCTGTAGACGATGGCGCGGTTGACCACGAAGCGCATGTCCACCACGCGATGACGGAGCACCGAGTAGAGCAGGCCGGCGAAGGCGAGAATGTAGCAGGCGATCTGGATCGGGTAGGAGGTGGCGTAGCCGAACAGCGCGACGTTGCTCAACAGGATGCCGAAAGTGAGGATGACACCGCTCCAGAACATCCAGCGAAGGCGTGGGCGCGCCGCGGCTTCGGCGCCGCGGTGGGCGGCAATGAGCATGGCGGTGGCGACCGCGTAGGGCAGCACCCAGACGAGGGTGACGAGCGGCGGGACGAGGATGCCGCCGAAGACGAACGAGAGGCTGTAGCCCAGCTCATAGGCATAGCCGATCGCGAGCGTTGCGATAAAGACGATGCGAAATACACGCCGTGTTCGGTGGTCGAGCGCAGGGGCGGCGACGGCGTCGGCCATGAGGAAGAAGCCGATGCGTGCGGCGAGATAACAGAGTTGCGAGGCGAGCGCAAAACCCAGAATCGTCCAGCCGCTGGCATGTGCAAGGTAGAACGCCATGCCGCATTCGAAGGCAATGGCCCAGAAGGCGATGCCCCAGGCGGCGCGATCACGGCCCCGCCACAGGGTCGCAAGCGTGATCAGGCAGGCCAGAATGAACCAGGTGAAGGCGAGGTAGGTCGAGACATGAAAGGCGGGGACTGCGGCAAGATGCCGGGATGGCACGTCTATGCGCGTGCGGTGACCGTCGGAGTGCGTGAGGACGAGCGGAAGTGAATGTTCGGGTGTCGTGCTTGCGAATTCGATAACGGCGAGCAGGCTCAGACGCGCTTCGGTGGATTGGTGGGCGTATTCCACCCTGTCGCCCGCGTGCAAACCCTGGGGAAGTTCGAGCCCGCGCAGCGAAACCACCCGGGCGCTGTGCGGGTTGATTGGATCGAGGGCGAACGGCAGGCCGGAGTAACGCAGCAGCATCGTGCAGTTCCAGACCGTGACGGCCACCACGAACAGACTCAGAACTGCGAGCAGCGAATAGCGGCGATGCATGGGTGGCGCTCCTTGATGGCTCGGTGGCCAGGAAAAAGCATAACGCATGCTTCAAGCCATATCGTGGCGATTATGGGCCAGGTATCGCCTTTTGCCGGACGAAAAAAGCGCCGGCTGGTCCGGCGCTATTCGAGTCCGTGGCGGAGGAAAAAGGTTATTGCTTTTCGGCGGCGATCCAGTTGTCCACCTCCATCTCGAGTATGTCCAGCGGCACCGAACCGCCGCCGAGCACCACGGCATGAAATTCGCGGATGTCGAAATCATCGCCGAGCGCCTTTTTCGCCTTGGCGCGCAGCGCGCGAATCTTCATCGCACCGACTTTGTAGGCCAGCGCCTGGCCGGGAATCGCCATGTAGCGTTCGGCTTCGGCAGTGGCCTGGGTTTTGCTTTCGGCGGAATTCTCCAGCATGTAGTCGATAACCTTTTCGCGGCTCCAGCCCATCGCATGCAATCCGGTGTCGGTGACCAATCGAATCGCGCGCCACAGGGAGTTTTGCAGATAGCCGAAGTAGCTGTACGGCGTTTCGTACTGACCGAGCCTTTTACCCAGCGACTCGGCATACAGAGCCCAACCTTCGGTAAACGCGGTGAAGCCGCCATAGCGGCGGAAGGCGGGGAGGCGCTTGATTTCCTGTTGCAGGGCAATCTGGAAATGATGGCCGGGAATCGCCTCGTGCAGGAATAGATCCTCGGCGTCCCATTTTTTGCGCGTCGGCAAATCGTAGGTGTTGACATAAAAGACACCGGGTCGGCTGCCGTCCAGGCTGGGCCCCCTGTAGGAGCCGCCGGCCGCCGACTTTTCACGAAAGGCCGGCACCGGGCGAATTTCGAAATCGGCCTTCGGCACCTTCGAGAACAGCTTCGGAATGTGCTTCATGACGCTCGCTTCAATGGCGCGGTAATAATCGAGCAACTGTTCCCTGGAGTCGAAGGAAAAGCGCGGATCGGTTTGCATGTAATCGAAAAATTCGTGCATGGTGCCCTCGAATGCCACCTTGTCCATGACCTCGCGGATTTCGCCGTGAAGACGTTCGACTTCCTCCAGCCCGATGCGATGAATCTCGGCCGGCGTCATGTCGGTGGTGGTGATGTTGCGTACCTTGAAGGCGTACCAGGCCTCGCCATTGGGCAGCGCGCCCAAGCCGGCCGTCTCGCGCGTATGACGCATGTAGTCCTCGGCGATGTAGGTGCGCAGTTCGCGGTAGGCCGGCATCAGCGTGTTCTCGATCAGGTCGCGGTAATTCGCGGTAATGCGCTTGCGATCGGCGGCTGAAAACGATTCCGGCATGTTCTTGATCGGGCGCCAGAAAAGGGTTTTTTCCGGATCTTCCTTGATCAGTGCATCGAGTTGTTCGACAACACGTTTCATCAGGATGGTGGGTTGCACCACACCGGCCTTCACGCCCTGCTTCATGTTGGCGATGGCCTGGTCGAACAGCACGGGGATTTTCGAGGCGCGTTCGTGCCAGTTGGCGTAGTCCTGGACGGTCTTGAACGGCTGGGCTCCCATGCCCGAGCCAAGTTGTGCCATCATGCCCGCGAGGTTGTAGAACTGGTTGATGGGGATCATCCAGCCGGGGAATTGTTCGCTTTCGAGTTGCATCTTTGCGTTGCGGACAAAAATCCTGTAACTGATCAGCGCTTGGCCTTCAAGCCCCTGCGGGCCTATGGCCTGAACCTTGTCGAGCCAGTGCACGGTGAAGTCGTGCACTTTCCGGCGGTATTCGGCCGACAACATGTTCGGCAGGCGGTCGTTGTAGCCCGGCACGCCGAGGTAGGTGGCCATGATCGGGTGCAACTCGAGATAGGCCATCCCGTAGGCGGCATAGAGCTTCTTCAAGCGCTCGGCCTTGCCGACGGTTGCCGATGGCGCGGCGAAGCCTGCCTCATTGTCGGTCGAACCGCCCGTGGCGGCGGGTGGATGCATACAACCTGCCAGCGTTGCCGCGAGAGGCAGAACGAACAGGGCGAGCAGAAGCTTGTGTCGCATGTTGACTCCGGAGTGGGACGGTCAAAGGCCCAGCATATCTGCTTCGCGGATTCGAAACCAGTACCGCTCGGTCAAGCCGGTCGCGCGGCGCGGACTTGACGCCGGGTCCGGTTTCGGGGCATGCTTGACACTCTGGTTTTGATGCACGGGTGAACGCAATGAAGACGGTGGAGCAGTTGCTGGAGGAGAAGGGGAGCGAGGTGTACACGATCGGCCCCGGAGCCTCCGTTTTCGATGCGCTGGGCATCATGGCGGACAAGAACATCGGCGCCCTGCTGGTCACCGAGGCGGGCAAGCCCGTGGGCGTCATTTCCGAGCGCGACTATGCGCGCAAGGTCATTCTCAAGGGCCACACTTCGAAGGAGCTCAAGGTCGTCGACATCATGAGCACCGAGATAGTGAGCGCGCGGCTCGACCAGACGGTCGAAGAGTGCATGGCGATCATGACAGAGAAGCGCCAACGGCACCTGCCGGTACTGGACGAGGGCAACGTCGCGGGCATGATTTCTATCGGAGACCTGGTGAAGGCGATTATTTCCCATCAGCAATTCGTGATCGAACAGATGGAAAGCTACATCAACGGCTGACACGCCTCGCGGCCCGCCGCGATCGCGGCTTTGCAATCCAGGGAAGCTACGCTCGCGATTACGGGCGATCGTCGTATTGGCGCAGCCGGGCCCGCAACCGTTCGATCTCATCCAGCAGGTCGAGCGCCAGGGCGATGCCCGACACGTTCACCTCCAGGTCCCGTTGCAGCCGGCGCGCGACGCGCACGCGGGTCAGGCTCGAGCCGCGGAAGCGCCACTCCCGCCCGGATTTGTCGGCGGGACTGATGATGCCTTCGGCAATCAATTCAAGCACCCACTCGCGTTCCGCGCCGCAGGCGCGGGCCAGATCGTCCAGCGCCAGCTCGGTATCTTCGTCGAGGAGGATTCCGGTGACCACGGAGACGGATTCATGCGTCATGATTACACCTCCATCCCGCTGCGCGGATCGAAGGAAAATGCTTCGGACATGCTTTGGTAGAACGCCTTTTGCTCCTCGGTTTTGGCCGGCGGGAGCGCGATTTTCAGGGTGATGTACAGGTCGCCCGGGTGTTTGGCCGGCAGGCCGCGGCCCTTGAGGCGAAGGCGGCGATCGGCGCCCGAGCCGGCGGGGATTTTCAGTGCCACCTTCCCCGTGGGCGTGGGAACCTCGACGGTTGCGCCGAGCGCGGCCTCCCAGGGAGCAACGGGCAGGGCAAGGGCCAGGTCACGGCCGTCCACGCGGTAGAGGGGATGCGGCTCGAAGTCGACCTTGAGGTAGAGGTCTCCGGCCTTGCCCCCGCCCAGGCCCGCCCCGCCCTGACCGGCA
>JAKDMP010000010.1 GCA_030452225.1 Gammaproteobacteria bacterium | reverse complement strand
GGCTGCCAGCCGTCACCGTCGGAGAACGAAACGTACACGCTGCGGTTGGTCGCGGCGAACAGAAGGCCCTTGCGCACGGGATCGGCGACGATGCCTTGCACGAATTCGTCCGGTGGCAGGCCATTGATGATCTCCGACCAGTGCTTGCCGTAATCGGTCGTGCGCAAGACGATCGGGCGGCGCTCGCCGAGCCGATGTGTGTCTACCGCGACGTAGGCGGCATCCGCGTCGAACGGCGAGGGCGCGATGGCGTTCACCTTGCCCCACAGCGGCATCGCTTCCGGCGTGACGTTTGCCCAGTGCTTTCCCCCGTCGGTCGTGAGCGAGACTTCGCCGTCGTCGCTGCCGACCCAGAGGGTATCCTTGGCAACGGGCGAAGGGGCGATGGAGAAGATCACACCGAACCCGCAGGCCTTGGCCAGGGCGAGCGACCCGGTGGCTTTTGCGCAATGCCTGGCCTGCGGGCTGGCGCCGCTCAGGTCGGGGCTCGCGATCTCCCAGCTGTCGCCGTCGTTCCCGGAACGAAAGAGTACCTGCGCGCCGAAGTACAGCGGATGCGGCTCGTCGTGGCCGAAGGCAAGGGGGCTGATCCAGGTGTAGCGGTATTTCACCGTGCGCGGATCGGAGCCGTAGCTCGAGACCGGCCACGGTGAGACATCGGTCACCTGGTGCGTGGTCGCGTTCCAGCGCGAGACGTAGCCGCCGAGGCCGCTGCCGAAGACGAGGTTCGGATTGCCCGGCTTGGGGAGATCGAAGTCGCGCTCGTCGCCGCCCACCGGATGCCAGTCGCGCGGCCCGATGGCGCCGTCAGGCGCGCGGCTCGCGACGGCGACCGTGCCCGAATCCTGCTGTCCGCCGTAGATCCAGTAGGGAAAGCGGTTGTCGGTCGCGACGTGGTAGAACTGACCGGTCGGCTGGTTGTACCAACTCGACCAGCTCTTGCCGCCGTTCACCGTCACCACGCAGCCTTGGTCGGCGGCGGTGACCCAATGATCGGGGTACCTCGGGTTGATCCACATGAAGTGGTAGTCATCGCCGCCGGGCGCACCCTTGACGATTTCGAAATGTTTGCCGCCGTCGGTGGATGCGTGGATCGAGCGGCCCATGACGAACACCGCGTCGGCATCGTTGGGCGCGACGGTCACGCGGCTGAAATAATCGGACGCGAGTTCGGGATCGGTATTCACGAGTTCCCAGCGCGCGCCGCCGTCGGTGGAGCGGTAAAAGCCGGAGTCGCCGCCCGGGACGACAATCGTGGCGTACACGGTGTCGCCTTTTACGGCCAGGCCGATGCGGCCGAGCTCCCCGGAAGGCAATCCGCCGCCGGTGAGCCTGTGCCAGGTTGCGCCGCCGTTGATGCTCTTGTAAATTCCCGAGCCCGGCCCTGCCTGCGGCTGGAAATAGTCGAGCCAGGGGTGCATCCGCATCTGCCAGGCGGCGGCATACACAATATCGGGATGGTTTGGGTCGCTTGCGAGGTCCACGACGCCGGTATCCTCGTTGATGAAGAGCGTCTTCTTCCAGTGCTCGCCGCCGTCGGTCGTGAGGTAGACGCCGCGCTCGGGATTGGCGTCGAAGATGTGGCCGAGCGCCGCCACCAGCACGCGGCCGGGATCCTCCGGGTCGATGAGGATGCGCCCGATATGGCGCGTGTCGGCCAGGCCGATGTGCGTCCAGCTCTTGCCGCCGTCGCTGCTCTTGTACATCCCGTCGCCGCCGGCGATGTCGTAGCGCGCAGCGACCTGGCCGGTGCCGACGTAGAGGATGTCCGGGTTAGAAGGCGCGACGGCGATCGCACCCACCGACGCCGAGCCTTCGTGCTGCATCAGCGGCTGCCAAGTGCGCCCGGCATCGGTCGTCTTCCACACGCCGCCGTCGGCCGCGCCGAAGTAATAAACGTTGGGTTGGCTGGGCACGCCCACTGCCATCGTCGCCCAGCCGCCGCGGAAGGGCCCGATCGAGCGCCAGTGCAGGCTTTGGTAAACGGCAGTCGGGGGCGGCGACCAGCTTGCGAAAACCGGAACGGGCGAAACGAGCAGTACTGTTAGAAGAACGAAACACGCGCGTTGAAACACGACGAACTCCAAGCTGCAGCAGGCTCCAATTATGGGGCTGCAGGGCGAGCCGTGCAAATGGGCGCTTCTTCAACCTTCATAAGCGTGGCGGAAACCGCTGAAGCCCTCGATGACGATCTTCATGGCTTGCTGCTCGACCTCGGTGAGGCGGGGATTCCAGATATCGAAGATCAACACCACGCGCGTGGTGTCGCTCCCGTTCCAGGCCTCGTGCTCGAATGTGTCGTCGAAGACAATGCACTCGCCCTCGTTCCAGCCGCGCGCCTCGCCGTTCACGCGAATTCCGCAGTCCGGCGGAATCACGAGCGGCAGATGTGTTACCAGGCGCACGTTCACGACGCCGGTGTGAATCGGGATATGCACGCCGGGCTTGAGCACCGAAAAGAAGGCCTCGGGCGAATGCTCGGCAACGCGAGAGATGGGGATGGAGTCGAGCGCCGCGGCTGTGACCGGGCAGCGGCGGCAATTCTCCTCGTGCCGTTCCCCGTCGCGGTAGAAGAAGAAGGCGTTCCAATTCGGGGACTGATTGACTTCGCGCCAATACTCGGCGCCGGACAGATCCCTGGGGATCTCCACGAAGGGCCGAAAACCCTCGTCGCCGCCGAGTACCGATCCCAGTTCCTGGCGAATTTCGTTCGTATGGGTCTCGATCTTCTCCAGCCAGGGGAAGTCGGCGCGATCGAACCAGCCGCGCTCCGGCAGGCCGGGGAAATACAGGAATGTCGGGTAGTGCAGGCGCTGCTGCGGGCGTTCGGGGGATGCACTGAAGTGGGATTCTATGCAGCGGTCCACGCGTGCAAGCGCCTCGTCGCCGTGCGCGTCGCGCAGGGGTTCGAGCGCCCTGTAAATCCAGCGCTTGCGAGCGTCGCGCGTGATCGCGCGGGCGCGTTGCAGCAATGCGGTTACGCGAGGTGGCGCTACGTTGCCCTGCTGTTCCATCCCGGTCTGTTCGGCCTGACCGAGTGCCTGCAGGTAGGCGCCCAGCGCTTTCTCCTCTTCACCGGATTGCTCCAGTATTGCGCCCTTGTTGAGCCATGCCGCCGGGAACAGGGGCGCCAGCTCCAGGGCGCGGTCCAGCGCCTTCAGCGCTTCGTCGAATTTTCCGAGCGCCGCCTGCGCCAGGGCGAGATTCTTCCATGTCGCGGCATTTTGCGGCTGCGTTGCCAAGGCGCGCTCGAAGTAGGCGATGCTTTGCGGCACATGGCCGGCAGCGAGTGCCTGCAGGCCCATGAAGTCCAGTGCCTCGGCATGATCGGGCGCCTGCGCCAAAATTCGCCCGTAGAGGGCGGCGGCTTCGACCCCTGCGCCGGTTTGCGCACACTGGCGCGCCTGTTCCAGGAGGGGCTGGAGGAGCGCGCTGGCGGAGTCAGGAGTCACGGCAAGTTGGCGAGGTGCGAGGCGAAAGAACGAGGATCATTGTACCCAGCCTCGCCCAACCGGGTGAAATCGTTCGCCTTGCGCCGGATGCGTGCAAACCGACATCGTCCCATGGCATTATGGTGTCCGCGTCCGTTTCAGGAATCCAAGCCATGCACAAGTCAACGTTTGCCTGCGTGTTGTTTTTGAGCGCGCTCGGGCTGATTGCCGCGCCTGTCGCCCTGGGTGCCGAGCAGTGCAACCCTCGGCAAGTGAGTGTCACCACCAGTGGTTTTGCCAAGGCAGCGCCCGGCCTGTACGTTTTCCATGTCGGCATCTCCCATCGCGGTACGGATGTGAGTGCCGCCAATGACGCGGTGGCCAGGTCCGCGGCGGCGGCCGTTGCTGCCGCACTGGATGCCGGCGTAGCCAAGGAGGATATTCGCAGCACCGAAATTTCCATTACCCCGGTTTACAACGCCGACAGAAAGCCCGCGGAACCCCAGATTTTCGAGGTGACACGGGACATTTCTATTGTCCTTCGCGATCCCTCGCACTATGCCGAGTTGGCCGAAGGGCTGATCGACGCGGGCGTGAATCACATCACCCGTATCGAGGCGCGCCCGTCCGATCCTCGCGCCCTCGCCGACCAGGCCTTGGCCGAAGCCGTGGCCAACGCCGTGCACAAGGCGCGGCTGATCGCCCACAAGCTGGGCGTCAAGCTGGGGCCGGCGCTACGTATCTCCGAAAGCGGCGGCGTTCACCCGGTGCCGCGCGTGATGGCCATGAGCGCCGACAGCGCCAAGTCTGGCTATCTGCATGGCCAAATCAAAACCGAAGCCCAGGTGTCGGCAACCTTCGCGCTGTCGCCCTCCGGCTGCCCTCCCGGTTCCTGACGCAAATCGCCTTCCTTCCCTCGGGGGAGAGAGGCTTGGAGGTGAGTGCGAAAATTCACGGCGCCGCTTCGCAACGTTACCTTCTTCCCAACTTTCGCCCTCACAGAGAGAGGCGCGAAGCGCTGGCCTTCTGGACGGCCGATCCGGCATTTGGTTGTAACAGGGAGCCATCGGCTTTAGCCGGTGGAGTATTTACCATTCGTGGTTGTTGAACAAACGCAGCAATACCAGGGTTTAGCCAACCTCGCATACGATCGCAACAAGTGAAGCTTCACGATCGGGCCCACTCCGCCATTTCACCGACACCTGCTTATTCGCTGGGCCGCGATTATTTGTTGTGGATATTCGTGGCGGCGTTGGTGGTGCTCAGCGTGTTGGTCCCGCCAAAAATCAGCGATTATTTTACGCTGGTTGACTGGCCGACGATTGCCGCGCTCCTCGGCCTGATGATGATCGCCAAAGGCGTCGAACTGAGCGGCGGGTTGCATCGCGCCGCGCAGGCAATTGCGGCGCGCGTTGTGAGCGAGCGGCGGCTTGCCTTGTTTCTGGTCGCGGGTTCGGGGCTCGCGGCGATGCTGCTCACCAACGATATCGTGCTCTTCGTGGTCGTGCCCTTGACCCTCGAGCTTGGCGAGTACGCAGCTCTGCCCTTGCGCCGGTTGGTGATTTTCGAGGCGCTGGCGGTGAATGCTGGCGCGATGCTGACGCCGATCGGCAATCCGCAGAATATCTTTTTGTGGCAGCATTCGGGCGTCGGTTTCGGCGTTTTCGTTGCGCATATGTTCGTACCCTTCGTCATTGCCGAAGCGTGTTTGCTCGCGTTGACCGCGGCAGCTTTTCCCGGTCGGTGCGTCGTGATGGATCAGGCGGGCGCCAAAGCGGATGTCAACCGGCGCACGCTCGTCACTTCCGTGCTCCTTTTCGCGCCCTTTCTCGTGCTTGCCGACTGGGGTTACACCGCGGCAGCGCTCGCCCTGGTTGCGGGTGTATTCGTTTTTCGCTCCCCGCGCCTTCTGCGCCGCGTTGACTGGCCGCTGATCGCGGTCTTCATTCTGATGTTCATCGACCTGGGCTTGCTTGCCCGTTACCGGCCGCTGGCCGCCTTCGATCTTGCAAGCCCGGAAAATGTATACATTGCGGGTGCATTGGTCTCGCAGGTCGTGAGTAATGTGCCAGCGGCGATTCTTCTCGCCGCGCGTTCTGCGGATTGGACGGCTATAGCTTGGGGGGTAAACGTGGGCGCCTTCGGTCTGGTCATCGCTTCATTCGCCAGCCTCATCGCGCTGCGGCTCGGCCACCAACGCGGGAGTTATCTCGCATTCCATGCCTGGTCGCTGCCTTTTTTCTTCGTTGTGGGCACTCTCACGTGGCTTTGGATTTGATGCGGGGTTGTTCAAGCCTTTTTGCCGGAGGGGAACTGATTGGCGAGCTCTTCCCAGCTTGGGCCGAAAATCCTTTCCGGCAGCGGGCCGGTCAGCAGCCAGTCGTGAAGCGGGTTGAGTACGCGATCCACGTCGTCGGGATCCATGACGAAGGACAGTCCGTCGCGGGAACTCGCCTGGTTGACCAAGTGGATGTTGCTGTCGGAAATGCCGCTCAGCCCGGCGGCCAGCTGATCGATCACGGTCGTGATTTGCGTGCCGATGAGGCTCACCGATCCGGCGTTCTGGTGAAACTCCAATTCGCCGTATTCGGCAAGATCGCGCCTCAGGTTTTCCTCCTCGAACGGCCCCAGCGGCGTGACCGCCGGATCCATGGTGAGGGTGACGTGTTGCGGCGAATTGGCGATGAGGTCGATGGAGACGCCGTGGCGCCGGAAGACGTTGGTCACATCGGCAAGCCAGCCGGTAAGGTTCCAGATGCCCGGTGAATACAGTCGGATCAGATACAGCTTGTGGCGAGTGGAAAGCGCCTTGATCGTGGCGGGTTCGTAGTCCGCCTCGCCTGAAATGACGGTGCCTTCCATGTCCGGGGCAAGCGTGCAGCGAATGTGCAGCGGGATTCCCGCATCGGCGACCGGCTGGAGGCAGCGCGGATGCAGGACGCGAGCGCCCGTTGCGACCATCACTTGCGCCTCTTCATAGCCGATCAGCCGGAGCAGCCTTGCGTCCGGGCGATCCTTGGGGTTGGCGGTGAATATGCCCGGCACGTCCGTCCAGATTTCCAGCCGCGCGGCCCGCAATTGAGCGGCGAAGTAGGCGCCGGAGGTGTCGGAGCCGCCGCGCCCCAGGAGCACGGTACGGCCATGCTCGTCGCGGGCAATGAAACCCTGCGTGATGACTACCGGCGCGCCCGCACCAAGTTCCTTGATCAGGGCATCGTTGCGTTCGCTGCTGCATACCGCGGAAAGATAACGCCTGCTTTGGGTTGCCTCGATCGGCGTCGGCAGCGGCGTGAGAAGTTCGCGCGCGTCACGCCAGTCCGCCTCGACCCCCTGCGACTCGAGCCAGGTCTGCCCGATGGTGGTGGACAGCATCTCGCCATGAGCCATGATGCGCGCACGCAGTTCATCGGTGAGCAAACCGATCATGGCGATGCCGTCAATCAGGCGTGAAAGGGAATGGAGCCAGGGCTTTACCGCCTTGGTAGAAACGCCCATCTGCTTGCACAGCGTGTGGTGCTTGCGGCGCAGTTGCGCGACGGTCTTGTCGGTGGGGGTGCCGTTCTCGATGTTCGCAATCAGCTCTTCGAGCAGATTGGAAACACCTGAAAGCGCGGAGCATACGACCAGTACCCGGTGTCCTTCCCTGCGGCGCTCGGCAATGATTTTGGCGATCGATTCCCAGCGCTCGGGAGATGCGACGCTGGTGCCGCCGAACTTCAATACGATCCAGTTTTCGCTAGCGATAATGAGCCTCTTTTGGGGAAGCGTGCAACAGGATGGCCTGCGTGAAGGCTTTTGAGCGCCCGCGAGCGGAGGCGAAGCCCCGCTTCCCATGATCAATCGAGGGTTATTTTAACGTAGCCATTCGCCGGCATGCATTTCCATGTGCATCGGCGTACTTCCGATTCCTGGACTGCACAAGCGCCTGTGCATTGCAGCGGCAACTGTGCTACGTTGACATACCGCCCCTCGTTCGGAGCCATCGATGTACCGTTTGGCCGCCTTGTCTCTGCTCTTTTGTGCCGCTCCCGCTATTGCCGCGACGGCGCCGCCTCCGGCGAGCGCGCTGGAAAGCATTACGCCCGCCGAGTTGATGGCGCCGATCAAGATCCTCTCTTCGGACGAGTTTGCCGGGCGCGCGCCGACCACGGCCGGCGAGACAAAAACCATCCATTACCTGCGCAAACGGTTCAAGGAAATGGGACTCGAGCCCGCCTGGCACGGCAAATACTTTCAAACCGTGCCGCTCACCGAAATCACCGCTCACCCGGCCGATTTCACCGTGACGGGAGGAGGCGAGACCACGACGCTCGATTACCTGACGGACGAGGTGGCCGTGACCAAGCGCGAGCAGGAAACCGTCGCCGTGAAGGACAGCCCGATGGTCTTCGCCGGATTCGGCATCCAGGCGCCCGAGTTCGACTGGAACGATTTTGCCGGCGTGGACGTGAAGGGCAAGACCATCGTCGTGCTGGTGAACGACCCCGGGTATTACAACCCGGATCTTTTCCACGGCAAGAACATGACCTACTACGGGCGCTGGACCTACAAGTACGAGGAGGCGGCCCGGCAGGGAGCCGAGGCGGTCCTCGTCGTACATCAAACCGGTCCCGCGGGCTACGGCTGGGGCGTGGTGAGAAACAGCTGGAGCGGTCACCAGTTCCAGATCACGCGCGAAGACAAGAACATGGGGCGTGCCGCCATCGAGGGCTGGATCACCCATGACATGGCCGTCAAATTGTTCCGGCAGGCGGGGCTCGATTTCGCCGAGGCCAAGGCCGCGGCGCTCGAGCCCGGCTTCGAGGCCATCCCGCTCGGTCTCAAATTCTCGGTCACGCTGCACAGCGACATTTCGCACAAGAAATCGCACAACGTCATCGCGATGCTCCCGGGACGCGAGCGGCCCGGCGAAGCGATCGTGTACAGCGCCCACTGGGATCACCTCGGCACCAATGCCACCGTGGAAGGCGACAACATTTTCAACGGTGCGGTGGACGATGGCTCGGGTATCGGCGCGCTCCTGGCGCTGGCCAAGGCGTTCACGCTCGTGAGTCCGCGCCCCGAGCGTTCGGTGGTTTTCCTTGCGACCACATCCGAAGAGCAGGGTCTGCTCGGCGCGAAGTACTACGCCAACCACCCTGCCATACCGCTGGCACAAACCGTGGCCGACATCAACATGGACATCATGAACGTGTACGGCAGGACGCATGACCTCACGGTGATCGGCCTGAACAAGTCGGAGTTGAGCGAATGGCTGGTCATCGCGGCCCGGGCGGAGGGAATGCGTCTCGAACCGTATCCGCACCCGGAAACCGGTATGTTTTATCGCACCGATCTGCTGGCGTTCGCCCGCCACGGCGTACCCAGCATCGTGACGGCGAGCGGCCACGACTATATCGGCCGTCCCGATGGCTGGGGCGACAAGATATGGGCCGAATATTTTGCGCATCACTACCACAAGCCGGCCGACGAGATCGGGTCCAACTGGGACCTTTCCGGCTTGGCGCAGCAAACCCGCGCCTTGTTCCGGCTCGGCTACAGTCTTGCCGAAAGCGACGCCTGGCCCGAGTGGTACAAGGGCGTGTCGTTCCGCGCCGCCCGCCAGGCCCAGCGCGCGCCGGTACCCGCCACAAGCAACTGACCACAAACCCTCTGCCCCCTTGGAAAGAGGGCCGGGCAACATGGACTCCCTCTCCTCTTTGAGGAGAGGGCTGGGGTGCGGGGGGCGGAGCCAGCAATTGTCGCGGGAATGGCCCGCTCCTGCAAACGCCCGCAATTTGGCGCTTGCAGGAGCGACCGTCCCGGTCGCGATTTGACGCCACGAGAACCATCGGCCCATGATCGCGGTGAGGACCGTCGCTTCTGCAAACGCCCGTTTCATGGCCGTAGAAGCGGGTCATGCCCACGACAAAATCGTTTAATCCGCGAGCCCGGGGAAACCCTCGCCGCGGTGGTACAGCAGTTTGCCGTTCAGAATCGTATAAACGACCTGGGTCTCGAGAATCCCGGCGGCCGGAATGGTGAGAACGTCCCGGTCCAGCACGACGATGTCGGCAAGCATGCCGAGCTCGAGCCGGCCCAGTTCCTATTCCATGACCATGGCCCAGGCGCCGTTGGCGGTGTAGCTCCTGAAGGCCTGCATGCGCGTCATGCGTTGCGACGGGTGCGTCCAGTCCTCCTGGTGCCAACCGCAGCCGGTGATCCATTCTCCCGGCTTGGCCTGTTTGACGGCGGCGGCCACCCTGGCGACCACGGCCGCCCAGGTCGGCGCCCGGTCGGCACGCAGGTCGAGCTGCATGAGCGAGCGCCCCGTGTTCATGAAGTGGGCGTGGCTGTCGATGAAACCGGGGATGACGAGCATGCCGTCGAGGTCGATGGCCTGCGTGGAGGGACCGATGTACGGCTTGATCTCGCCATTCGAGCCGACCGCGACGATGCGCTCGCCCTCAATCGCCATTGCCTGGGCCTTCGGTTGCGCCTCGTTCAGGGTCACGATGGAGGCGTCGTAGAGAACGAGGTCGGCGGCAGGCGTTTCGGGCGGAGTGCCGCACGCGCTCAGCCAGGCAGGGCAAGGCCCGCAATCAGCAGCCATTGTTTCATCGCCGTCACCAAGGCGTGTCAAATGCCAAGCGTAAGCAGCAGGATGAAGTAGATGGCATACGCCGCGCCGTTCAGCATGAGTGCGAGGGCGGGCAGCTTTTTCAGGCGCGAGAGCGCGATCAGCCAGAGGCCGGCGGCGAGCGTGATGCCCATGGCAAGGTCCACGTCGAAACTCGACTGCCAGGAGGTGCCAAGAATGCCGATGGCGGGCAGGAGCGAGGACTGGAATACCATGGCGCCGGTGATGTTGCCGACGGCGAGCGTGTCCTTCCGGCGGAATATCCAGATCAGGCTGTTCATCTTCTCGGGCATTTCGGTTGCGAACGGAACGATGGCGAGCGCGAGGAACAGCGGGCTGATGCCGAGCTCGACCGAGATGGCGGTGACGCCGCCCACGAAGGCATGGGCCCCGCCGATGATCAAGGCCAGCGCCACGAGCAGTTGCAGCGACATGACTGCAGGATTGTTTGGCAGGCGCACAAAGGCGGCATAGAGCTTGCCGCTGGCTTCGGTCTCGTGGCCGCTCTCGACCATCTTTTTCGAGGCGCGGATGGTACGCCAGATGTACAGGGGGTAGATCAGGATGAGAACGATCGCGATGAGGATGCGTCCCCACTCTACGGGCACGTACAGTGCGCCGATGGCGAGCACGAAGGCGACGATGAAGTAATGCAGGTCGCGATGGAAACCCGTGCGTTCCGGGGCAATCGCACCGCGTACGCCGCGCCGCGCAAGGGCCATTACGCCGATCAGGAAGAAGGCCAGGGTCGAGAGCATGAGCGGTGCGCCGAGGATTGCGCCGACGCCGATTGCCTCGCCGGTATGATGCCCGCCGGCCCCGCCGGAGGCGATGGCCACGATTGGCACGACCGCTTCGGGCAAGGCCGTGCCGACGGCGGCGAGGATCGAGCCGGTGACGCCGGTCGACAGGCCGAAGCGATCGCCCAGATGCTCGAGTGCGTTGGTGAACAGCTCGCTGCCGGCAAGGATGACGATCAGCGAGACGATCAGGATCAGAACGTCGATAACGGGGACCGCCGCTGCGAATGGAACTGCCGTCAAGTGTACCCGAACTCTGGCAAGCTTTCCGGCACCTTCCGCCCGCGCGGTCCTGGCCGCCATCGCGCCGGCCTTTCCCGGCGTCGTCGACAGGCTAGCGGCCGAAGGTGAAGAGGAGGATGAAGTAGACGGCGTAGGCCGCGCCGTTGAGCATCAGGGCGAGCGCAGGCAGGCGCTTGAGGCGGGAGAGGATGAGGAGCCACAGGCCGGCGGCGAGCGTGATGCCCATCGCGAGGTTCACGTCGAAGCCTGGCCGCCAGGGCGTGCCGAGAATGCCGATCGCGGGCAGGAGCGAAGACTGGAACACCATCGCCCCGCTGATGTTACCGACGGCCAGGGTGTCCTTTCGGCGATGAATCCAGAGCAGGCTGTTGAGCTTCTCCGGCATTTCGGTTGCAAAGGGCACGATCGCGAGCGCCAGGAACAGCGGACTGAGCCCGAGAGCCACCGAAATATTCGTCACCCCGAACACGAAGGCACGCGCTCCGCCGATGATGAGCAGGAGCCCGACGAGGAGTTGCCCGAACATGACGAGCCGATTCTCCGGCAGGCGTACGCGGCCCGCGTACAGTCGCCCCGCCGCCTCGGTACCGTGGCCCGAGGCCACCATCGCCCGCGAGGCTCCGATTGTGCGGGCGAGGTAGAGCACGTAGAGAATGACCAGCGCGGCCGCGATCGGAACCCGCGGCCAGTAGCCCGGCACGTAGAGTGCGCCGATGGCGAGCGCGAAGGCGGCAAGAAAGAAGCGCAGATCGCGGGCGAAGCCGGTCGGCTCGGGAGTGATCACGCCGCGCGGCCCGCGCCGCAGGAGCGCCAACAGGCCGATCAGGAAGAAGGCCAGGGTGGAGAGGAGGAGCGGCGCGCCGAGGATGGCGCCGACCCCGATTTCCTGCCCGGTGCTGTTGCCGCCCGCGGTTGCGAGCGCGACGATCGGCACGACCGTTTCCGGCAGCGCCGTGCCGACGGCGGCGAGGATCGAGCCGGTGACGCCGGTGGAAAGACCGAACCGTTCGCCCAGGTGCTCCAGCGCGTTGGTGAAGATCTCGCTCCCGGCGAGTATCACCAGGAGCGCGACGATCAGGATCAGGACGTCAATGGCGAATCACCTGCGATTGCACCGTTCGTGCCCCGATCGCCCGGGCCAACCTCCCTGCAGGGACCACGGTCGGATCGGGGTTCAACTCCCCGCGGGCGCCTGCCCGCCCGGCCGGGGTACGGCGATCGGCGCGATGCCGGCCTGGCGGATCAGCGCATTCAGATTTGGCAGTTCTACATCGAGCACATGATGGAGTTTTTGCAGTTGTGCATCGACCTTCGCAGACAATTCGGCGAACACCGCGTACGCCTGCCTGCTCGGCCGGGTGTAGCCGGCCTGGACGACGAGGGCGAGGGCCGCGAGCTTGTTGTTCAGGCGGATCGGATAGTTCAGGGGATCTTCGGGCGCGTGCGATTTCGTCTGCATCAGGGCGTACTCGATTTCCGTGAGTGTGGCGACGATCGGCCTGGCTGCCTTTTCGACGGTGCCCGCGTTCGCCTTCCCTTCGAGGCGGTCGAGGTAGCCCTTGACAGCCTTGCGGGCCTTGCGCAATTTGAGGATGGCCTTGTCGGTCGCGTCGAGCTTGTGATGGATCTTCATCGCGAGCGCGAATTGCGCCTCCAGATCGGCCTGGGTCGCCGCGGTGACGGGGGTCTTGCGCACCGTGAATGCACGCGTCGTCTCGGCATCCCCGACGGCGAGCGTCACCCGGTAGCTGCCGGGCACGACATGCGGCCCGCGCATCGAACCGAACCACAACACCGCTCCGGGCACCGCGGTCGCATCCGGGACGCGCAGGTTCCACACGAAGCGGTTCATGCCGGCCTCGGCGGGAACGACGCCCTTTTGCTTCGGCTCCCTGGGCGGATAAAAGTCCTGATCCTTTTCAAGAGGCTTGCCCTGGGCGTCGGTCTGGTTCGAAAAGCTTGCAATCGTGGTTCCGGCGGCGGTCGCGAAGGTGAGCGAAACCTTCTCGTCCTCGGGCGGCGCTTTCGCAAGTTCGTAGAAAACGACGACGCCGTTCGGCGGGTTCTCGCCGACGGCAACGCCGGGGCGGGAGAAACTGAAACCCGTCGTGAGATAAGCGGGCTCGGGGGTGAAAAGATACTGTACGGCATCGGCAATTCCTGCGTTCATTTCACGCAAAGGCTCGAGGTTGTCGAGTACCTGGAAGCCGAGGCCGTGCGTTGCCAGCACGAGCGCGCTCGCGCGCGGATGAATTCGCATGTCGCGTACCGGCACATGCGGGAGGTCGAGTTGCAGCGGCTGCCACTGCCCGCCGTCGTCGAACGAAACGTACACCCCGCCAAGCGTGCCGGCGAACAGGAGGTTCTTGGCCTCGGTGTCCTGGCGGATCACGAAACTCGATTCGTCCTGCGGCAGGCCGTTCGTGATTTTCGTCCAGCTCCCGCCGTAGTCGGTGGTCTTGTAAAGATACGGCTCGAAGTCGTCCATGCGGTAGCGGCGCGCGGCAAGATAGGCCGTACCCGCGTCGAAGTGCGAGGGTTCGATAATGCTGATGGTGGAGAGTTTCGGCAACCCGCCCGGGGTCACATCTTGCCAGTGCTTCCCGCCGTCGGTGGTGACGTGCACGAGCCCGTCGTCGGAGCCCGCCCACAGCACGTCCTTGTCGAGCGGCGACTGGACAAGTGCGAACACCGTGCCGTAGTACTCGACGCTGGTGTTGTCCTTGGTGATCGGCCCGCCCGAGGCGACCTGCTTCGACTCGATGTCGCGGGTGAGGTCGGGGCTGATGCGCGTCCAGCTCTTGCCCCGGTCGGTACTGCGCAGCACGTACTGCGCGCCGATGTAGATCGCGTGCGGCGGGAACTTCGAGATCAGGATCGGGTAGGTCCACTGGAAGCGGTACTTGAGGTCCTTGGCGCCATGCCCCATCGGGTTGTCGGGCCAGGCGCCGACCAGCATGCTCTGGCCGGTGCGCGCGTTGCTGCGCTCGAGCAGACCGCCGTAGCCGCCGCCGTAGGTGATCCAGGGCTTGCCCGGCACCGGCACCACGTAGCCGCTCTCGCCGCCGGCCACCGAGTGCATGTCGGCGGCGGTGATGCCGAAGCCGGAACTGCGGTTGGCCAGCGCGATTGAACCGCGGTCCTGCTGCGCGCCGTAGACGTGAAACGGGAAGGCGTCGTCGAGCGCCACGTGGTAGAACTGGCCGGTCGGCTGGTTGCGCAGGGTGCTCCACGACTTCCCGCCGTCCTGGGTGACTGCGGCGCCGCCGTCGGTGCCGGCGATCATGATCCGCGGTTGCTTCGGATTGATCCACAGGTCGTGCACGTCGCCGTGCGGCAGATGCAGGGGCGTGAACTGCTCACCGCCGTCGGTGGACTTGAACACGCCCGCGACCTGCGGAGCGTAGACGGTATCGACGTTTTGCGGGTCGGCGTACATGCGGCTGAAGTACCAGGCGCGCTGGCGCAGGTGGGACTGGCCGTACACGCGCTTCCAGGTGGCGCCGGCGTCGTCCGAACGAAACACGCCGCCCGCTTCGGCTTCGATGATGGCGTACAGGCGGTTCGGGTCGGCCGGCGACACGGTAATGCCGATTTTCCCGAGCAGGCCTTTCGGGAGGCCGGGGTGCCTGGAGATGTTCGTCCAGTGCGCACCGCCGTCGGTGGATTTGTACAGGCCGCTCCCCGGCCCGCCGCTCGAAAGCATCCACGGGCGTCGAAACGCCTGCCACATCGCCGCGTACAGCACGCGTGGGTTCGCGGGCACCATGGCGAGATCGACCGCGCCGGTCTTCTCGTCCACGTAGAGAATCTTTTCCCAGTGCTTGCCGCCGTCCGTGGTCTCGTACACGCCGCGCTCCTTGTTCGGCCCGAAGACGTGCCCGAGCGCCGCGACGTACACGTGTTCCGCGTTCCGGGGATCGATCACGATGTCGCCGATGACATGCGTTTTCCCAAGCCCGGCATGCGTCCAGGTTTTCCCGCCGTCGCTGGACTTGTACACGCCGTCGCCGGTGGCCATGTCGCCGCGGATCGCGGGCTCGCCCATGCCGACGTAAATCACGTTGGGATCGGAGGGGGCCACGGCAAGCGCGCCGACCGAACCCGTTTCGAGCATCTGCCCGGAGATGTTGATCCAGCTCTTGCCGGCGTTGGTGGTCTTCCAGACGCCGCCGCCGGTGAAGCCGGCATAAAACGTGAGCGGCTTGCCCGGTACGCCGGCCACGGCCAGCGAGCGCCCGCCAAGAAACGGCCCGATGTTGCGCCAGTGAAGCGCGTCATAGGAAGAAGCGGGAACCGGGCTCGCCGCACAAGCCGAAGACGCTGCGAGCGCAAATGCGACGGCAACAAACGGCAAAAGGCGCGCAAACTTCATGAAAACGGCTCCGTGGTGCGATCCAGGCGATTATAAACGCCGCGGCGCAAGGCGGATTTTTTTTGTGCGCAAGCCGCACGCAAGCCGCGCGCAACGGCGCGCCTCTTTGGTACGCTCCGCAGCGCGAACTTTACCCGCCTGCCGATCCGGACGTTGCCGCGCCCGCCTTCGGTTTGACGAATTTCAACACGAATACATCGCTTTCGCCGATGGCGAGGTACTTCTTCTTTTCGGCCGGCGTGTCGTGGGCAAGATTGGGCGGCAGGTGGTGAATATTGATCGTCATCGGATCCTTCGGGTTGGCGTTGACCTGGGACACGCCGGCCAGTTGGAAGCCTGCGTCGAGGCCCATCTGAATGACAAAATCCTCGGGTAGCCGGTGCAGCTTCTTCGAGGCTTCACGGCCGTTCGCGAAGGGCATGGCGCGGTGATCGGTCACGCCGAATACGCCACCGGGTTTGAGTACACGGTAGGCGGCCTCGAATACGGCTTGCGCCGAACCATCGTCGGCGTTCACCCAGTCGTGCAGGTTGCGGAAAGTCATGACGAGATCGGCCGAGTTCGGCGGGCCGAGCATGACGGTCGCCGGCGGATCGAAAGGCACCGTCGTCACCTTCGAGTAGAGTTCGGGGCTCGCCTCGAGCTTGGCGAGAAAGCGGCTGCGCATGCGGCCCATGAAGCCCTTGCTGCCTTCGGGCGGCACCGTTTCGATGAGATGTCCTTCCGCCTTGAGGTAGGGCGCGAGCATTTCGGTCCACCAGCCGCCGGCGGGCGCGAGCTCCACCACCGTCATGCCGGGTTGAATGCCGAAGAATTGGAGCACCTCGAGCGGGTGGCGGTACCGGTCGCGTTGGACGAAGGCCGGCGTGCGCCAACTCCCGTTGACCACCTGCTTCAGCGTGGGCTGGCTCGGGATGTTCGAGTTGCCAGCCGCGGTTGCGGGCGTAGCGGCCAGCAGGGCGAGGGCCGCGACGGCGAAGGCCGCGGGGAAAATCCGGGTACGCATGCAGGGCGCTCCGAGGTAATGAAGATCTCATTTTCGCGCAGCGCTCCGTCTGCCGCAAGAGCCCTCGCGCGGCACTTGGAGGGCTCGAGGAGAATTTTGCCGGCATCCCCGGATGCGCCGGCAACGCTTCCTTGTCGGACTGTCAGGTTCCCGCCATTTGTCCTGTGCCCAAAACGGTGGTTTGTCCGGGATGATGCATAGGCGGCGTCGCCGTTCGAGTAATTTACCCGGCGTCGCTCGTCTCGGCATGGATCCAGACCAGGTTGTCTTCGCCGAGTTCGAAGTCCACGGAGGTCTGGACGCCGCAGACGCGTACCGGCGAGCCGTTCACCATTTTGGGCCAGTATTCCCAGATTTGGAGCATTTTGAGCGCGGTCCGATCGAATGCGTTTGTCGGTTTCGAAGAGATTACCCTGGCATCGCTGACCGAGCCGTCCCCGTCGACACAATATTGCAGTGTGACCCGCCCGTGATGCGGGGTCGATTTTGGCGACAAGCCAAGCTGGCTGACGGGAAAGATCGTCTCCCGCCGGCTTATGATGCCGGGCCCCCGTGCGAGGCTCGCCGCCCCGAGAATCCTGATGCGGTAGGTGAGTCCGCAGGTTTTGGCGAGGTGCCCAGAATTGGTTCGGCGCGCCCTGAAATTCCAGGTTTTCAGGGCGGCAACGGCCACCTCGTCATAGAGGCCGCGGGGAGATGAACCCCTGATGCTGGGCTGGATGACCCGACTCTTTGCATCGATGCAGAAATTGACATCGACCCAGCCGGTGGTCAACGCCGTTCCCGGATCGACGGGCATCGCGACCAAGTCGACTGGGGCGTTTTTCACGGCATGGATCCCGGGTGCCGTGGCTTCGGGCGGAGCCGGCAAGGCGACCAGCGTGCGTGACACCGTCTGCTCGCAGAGCCAGTGCAGGATGGACAGGGTCTTGCCGTCCATCATGCCCCACCGGTACACCCATATCTGGCGGAGCTCGATGTTGTCCGGCGGCGTGATTGTCTGCCCCTGCGGGTCGGTTGCCCGATACCGCCATTGGGCGATGGCCCGGACCGTGGCCTTGTCGAAAATGTCCTTCGGAATGTCGGCAATAACCTGCAACCGGGTCGGGCGCCCCTGCTTGTCGAGGTGATAGCCGACATTGACGCAGCCTTGGCGCGCGTTGCGCTCCGCCTTGTCCGGGAAGACGGGTTCGACGTAATTGATCCTGACGAGCGTGGAGTATTGTTCGGCGTCGGGCGAGGTTTTGTAGAGCAGTTTTTGCGGCGAGGAGCAGCCGGCAAGCACGAACACCGTCGCCGTGATAAGCAAAAGAACGAACAATCGCATGCGCGTAGGGTAGCCCAACAGCTTGCTCGAGTCCAGGTTCACAACTGTCGACTCCCCGTAAACCCCCTATTGCCGTTTGGCCGCTGTCGTCCGTATCCACACGAGGTCGTCGCTGCCCAGCTTGAAGACGACGGGCGTTCGAAGGTTGCAGGTACGCAAAACCGTGCCGTTCACGGTTCGCGGCCAGTATTTCCAGAAATGGAGCACCTGGATGGCCGCCTTGTCGAATGCTCCGGCCGGCTTCGACGCAATCACGTTTGCGTTGCTGACCGATCCGTCCTTGTCGATGCAGTATTGCAGCGTGACCCGTCCCCGATCGGGTGTCGAACCCTGCGGCAAATCCAGGTCCCCGATGGGAATGGCCATTTCTCTCTGGTTGATCACGGCGGGCTTTTCGACAAGGCTCGCGGCGCCGATCACCTTGATGCGATACTTGAGGCCGCAGGTTTTGACCGGGTCGCCGCCGAGTGTCTGGCGCGCGTCGAAGCTCCAGGTCTCGAGCGCGGCAATGGCCGCCTTGTCATACAGCTCGGGCGGCGAGGAGTCTTCGACCGTTGCGTGGGCAACATCGCCTTTCTCGTCGATGCAAAAGCCGACATCGACCCACCCGTTCGTCAGGGAAGTCCCCGGCTTGACGCGTATTCCTGCCAGGTCGACCGCGCCATGCCGTACGGTGCTGATGGTAGGCGCCGGGACCGTTGCCGGCGCCGGCGAGGCGATCAGTACGCGCCTTTCGGTTTGGCCGCAGATCCAACTCACAATAGAGCGGCTTTTGGCAGGGCTGCCGTAGAGGCTGAAAACTATTGTTTGGTAAAGCTGTGCTTCGGGGGGTGGAGCAATCTGCTGCCCTTGCAGGTTGGTCGTCCTGAACTGCCATTTCGCCACAGTTCGAATGGCGGCTTCGTCGAACACGCCGTTCGGGACGCTGGCAAATGCCTGCAAACGCATCGGGTACCCGTTGCTGTCGAGGCGAAATCCTACAGAGACGCAGCCTTGTATCCCTTTTACAAGTGCCTGGTGCGGATATACGGGCCGAAAGCGACGTATGGGAAAGATGGCTACTTTCAGGTCCGGTGAATCGGGCACGCTGTAAAGCCAGTCTTTGGGTATCGGATCGGGTACGCTCGGTTCGGATGAGCAACCCACCAGGAGGGCCATTATTGCCAGCATGAGTACGAAGTACCGCATGCATGAAGTGTAGACGAAATTGCGGTCCGCCGCAATTTTGCGGGGGTTTCATGGCGTGATGTAGCGGGAAATGCGACGACGCTGCGGCTACCATAGGCGAATCTGTTCGGGGTTGGAAGGAAGCCGGCTGAAGTGCTGCACATCCATTTCGGCAATCGGATCGAGAAGCTGGCCGATGCGCTGGCGTCGGAACTCGAGGCCGCGCCTCCTGCCGCTGCGCTCGAACCCGAGACGATCGTCGTCGGCCATGCCGGGATGGACGAGTGGCTGAAACGCGCTCTCGCCGAGCGACTGGGGGTCGCCGCCAATCTTGATTTTCCGCTGCCGGCGAGTTTCGTCTGGCGCATGCTTCGTGCGCACAATCCCGAACTGCCGAAGAGTTCGCCGCTGGATCGCGGACCGCTCGTCTGGCGCCTGTTCGCGGCGCTCGGCGAGCCCGCGCAGTCGAAGGAGGTGGCGAACTACCTGCAAAACGGCGACGAACTCAGCCGGTTCGAGCTGGCCGGGGAGCTTGCGAAAGTTTTCGAGCAGTACCAGATGTACCGGCCCGAGTGGGTACTCGACTGGGAAGCGGGCAAGGCCAAAAAGGATGCCGAATGGCAGGCGGCGCTGTGGCGGCGGGTGGCAGATGCGGCAACCCCGAATCCGGCGCGGCTGTACCGCGACTTTGTCCGGCATGCGGATGAGCTGTCGCGGGACTCGCTCCCGGCGCGCATTTCGATCTTCGGTATTTCGGCGATGCCGCCGGTTTATCTCGAGCTATTTGCCGCCTTGGCCACCACCCGCGAAATACGTTTTTACGTGCCCAGCCCGTCGCGGGCGTACTGGGGGGACATCGAAAGCGAAAAGCGCTTGAAGCGTTGGCGGTTGACCGACCCGGAGCGCGCCGAATACGCGATGTCCGGGCATAACCTTCTGGCGGCCCTGGGCATACAGAGCCGCGACTTCATCGAATTGCTGCACGGGCTCGAGGTCGAAGTCATCACCCATGATCACTTCGAGCGACCACGGGGCGGGAGCCTCCTTGGAAGGCTCCAGGCCGACATGCTGGAGCTGACAGAGCCGCGGGAGTCAGTGCCTGGCGGCGATGACGAGTCGTTGCTGGTTCACGTCTGCCACAGCCGCCGCCGCGAGGTCGAGGTGCTGCACGACGCCCTGCTCGCCGCCTTCGAGGCCGACCCCGGGCTCGGGCCGGAAGACATCCTCGTGATGGCGCCGAACATGGATGACTATGCCGATCACGTCGCCGCGGTGTTCGGCGCGGCGCCCGATGCACGTCATGTTCCCTGGACCCTGGCCGAGCGCAGCCTGCGCGCCGAGCACCCGCTGGCCGAAGCGATGATGACCCTGCTCGGGTTGCCGGATTCACGCCTCAAGGCAAGCGAGGTTCTCGGCCTGCTCGATCTCCCCGCCGTGGCCCGCCGCTACGAACTGGACGACGAGGCACTCGAAAACATCCATCGCTGGGTCGCCGAGGCCGGCGTGCGTTGGGCCTGGGACGATGCCCATCGCAGCCGATTCGACCTTCCCGCCGAAGCGCTTTTCAGTTGGCGCTTCGGGCTCGATCGTCTGCTCGCCGGTTACGCCCTGGCCCCCGGCGACGAAACGGCCTGGGACGGCATTGCCCCCTGGGGCGCGCTCGAAGGCCAATCGGCGCAGGCGCTCGGAGCCTTGTACGCCTTCGCCGTGGACCTGAATCGCTGGCGCGGCGAACTGGCCGAACCGCGAACGCTGGCGGGTTGGGCCGGCAAAATGCGCGAGCTCATTGGCGTTTTCGCGCCGGAAACGCCGGGCGAGATCGGCGCCGTGGGCAAGTTGCAGCAGGCCGCGGGCGAACTGGAGGAGCAGGCCGGACTCGCCCGCTTCGACGGCGGGGTATCCTGGACGGTCGCGCGATCGGCCTTCGCCGCAAGGCTCGCGGTGACGCGCCACCCTCGCCCGTTCCTCTCTGGCCGCGTGACCTTCTGCGCGCTCGCGCCGATGCGCAGCATACCGGCGAAGTTCGTGTGGCTTCTCGGCATGAGCGAAGAGGATTTCCCCCGTCACGGGCGCGCCCCGGGCTTCGATTTGATTGCGAAGCATCCGCGGCGCGGAGATCGTGCCCGCCACACCGAGGATCGCGCGCTCTTCCTCGAAGCGCTCTGCGGGGCGCGGGACAAATTCCAGGTGAGCTACATCGGCCGCAGCGAGCGCGACAACGGCGACCTTCCCGCCTCGGTGGTCGTCAACGCGCTTCTCGATGCCACGGGGCGCATGGGCGCAGAACCCGAAACCCGGCTTGTCGACCATCCGCTGCAACCCTTCTCGTCACGTTATGAAAAGGAACCGCGGCGCGAGGCAAGCTACGCCGAGGAGTGGTTGGGCAAGCCGCGGGGCGCATCCGGCGATGCGCCCTTCGCCACCGAACTGGAAGCGGATGAGGAAGAAGTGCGGCGCGAGATCGGGCTCGCGGAGCTGATTGCAGGGCTCGCCAACCCGGCGCGCCGTTACCTGCAGAACCTCGGCATTGCCCGGGCGTACCAGGAGGCGCCGGTCAAGGATGAGGAACTCTTCGTGCTGGACGGGCTGGCCCGTTGGCGCATCGAAGACGAGTTGCTCCGCCGCTGGCTGGGCGTTGGCGAGCATTTCGATCCCGCCGGTTGTTTCGCCGAGTTTCTTGCCCGCGCCTGGTTGCCGGTGGGAGAAGCGGGCCGCGTGAGCTTTGACGGCGCCGTGAACGCCGTCGCGACCGTGGTGGAAGCCGTCGGCAAGCGCACCGGATGGCAAGAGGCCGGGACGCTCGCGGTGGATTTGTCGCTGGGCCGTTGGCATCTTGGCGGGACGGTAGCGGATGTGTATCCCGATGCCGGGCTGGTTCGGGCCCGCGCGGGCGTTCTTCGGCCGCGGGATCGGCTGGCCTTGTGGGTGGAACATCTTGCGCTGTGCGCCGCGAATACTTCCCGGCCACCAACAAGCAGTTTTCACGCCGGCGACGAAACCCTCCAGCTCGGGGCCGCAGGAGACGCGGAAGCGCAGCTCGAGCGGCTGTGTGAACTCTACGAGAACAGTGGGCGCCTGCCGATGCCGCTGCTGCCGGATTTATCCTGTGATTACATCCGCAGGGTGCACGGCAAGGAGCCGAACGACGCATTGGACAAGGTTCGAGGCCGCTGGCGGGGCTGGGTGCAAGGGCGGCCGAACATCCACGTTCGCGGCGGCGAGGACTTTGCCCTCGTGTTCCGGGGTGTGGACGAACCGATCGGGCGGGAATTCGAGCGCCTGGCACGGGAAGTCTTCGGGGCCTTGCGGGCATGCGAGGCCGAATCATGAAGCCGGCCGATCCTCTTGCTCATCCCCTCGACGGCTTGTCCCTGATCGAGGCCAGCGCCGGCACCGGCAAGACCACCGCGCTGGTGCGTCTGTACCTGCGCGCCCTGCTGGTGGAAGGACTGGGGGTCGAGCAGATCCTCGCCGTCACCTATACCCGGGCCGCCACCGGCGAACTGTCGGTGCGAATCCGCAAGGAACTCGCAGCGGCGACCGCCGGATTGGCCGATCCGTCATTCCCGCGAAACCCGTCCCCGGCCCCGGTCGGGGAGCGGGATTCCGGTGAATTCCTGGCGCAAGTGATCGAGAATGCCGCGGGCGAACGGGCGCTTCTCAAGGCGCGCGCGGAAGCCGCACTCGCCGCCTTTGACGACAAGGCCGTATTCACGATTCACGGTTTTTGCAAGCGCATGCTGGCCGACAATGCCTTCGAGGCCGGCGCCGCATTTTCCAGCGAGCCGGTCGAGGACGAAGGGGGCTTGCGCGATGAGGTGGCCGCGGATTTCTGGCGCCGGCGGACGGGCGGCGGTGCTTCGCCCGCCTATGTCCGCTGGCTCCTGGCGACCCTGGAATCACCCGCAAAGCTGCTGGAGGAGTTGCACCGGCCGCTCCTGGCGGGTGCCGCGCTCGGGATCGAGCCGGAGGTAACCAACGGCGAATTGAACCAGGCCGAAGCCGCGTTCGGGCAAGCGGTAGTGGCGGCCCGAAAGGCGTGGCATCGGGATCGTGACGTACTCGAGCCGTGGCTTCGGGAAAGCGGGGACCTCAATCGGAACCAGTACCACAAGGGGACCACGGCGCAGCTGCTCGACGAATGGGAAGCCTGGCTCGAAGCGCCGCCCTGCCCCCTGTTGCCGAAAAATTTCGAGCGCCTCACCCTGGAGAAAGCCCGCGCCAGTTTGAGGAAGGGCGTGGACGAGGGCGCGATACCCGACAAGCCCTTCTTCCAATGGAAATTGGGCGATGCCCTGAAGGAAGCGGCCGAAAGCCTGTGCGCCCTCTGGTGGCAGGACACTTGCGCCGCGGCGCTCGCGTTTGTGCTCAGAGAGACGCGGCGGCGCAAGCGCGAAACGCGCGAGCAGGGCTACGACGACATGCTGCGCAACCTGCACGACGCATTCGATGCGCCGGGCGGGAAGCGCCTGGCCCGGCGCATCGCCGGGCAATACCCGTTGATCCTCGTGGACGAGTTCCAGGACACGGATCCCCTGCAGTATGAAATCTTCAGGCGCATCCACGAGGCGGGCAAGGGGCATGGACTGATTCTGATCGGCGACCCCAAGCAGGCGATCTACCGTTTTCGCGGCGCCGACGTCTTCACCTATCTCCAGGCGCGCGAACGCTGCTCGAAGGCCGGCTGCATCTACAGTCTTTCCAAAAACTACCGCAGTACGGCAAAGCTGCTCGAAGCCCTGAACGCACTCTTCGGGAACAGCGCCGAGCCGTTTGTGCACCCGGACATCCCCTATGTCGAGATCGAACCGGGCCGGGAGATCCCGCCGTTGCAGGGCGGGCGCGATGCCGCGATGACGATTCTCTGCCCGCCGGATGTCGCCGCGGACGAGAACGGGATCGTCAACAAGGACGAAGCCTACCGGGTGGCGGCAACCACCTGCGCCGACGAGATTGCCCGCCTCCTCGAAGAGGGCCGCTCCGGCAGGCTGCACTGCAAGGATGAACCCGTAGAGGCAAAACACATCGCCGTGCTCGTGGCCGCAAACTTCCAGGGCGCGATGGTGCGCGATGCACTGCGCAGCCGTGGAATCGCGGTGGCCATGGTGTCCAACGAAAGCGTCTTTGCGAGCGAGGAAGCGGAGTCGCTGGAAATGGTGCTGGCCGCCGTGGCCGAGCCCGGAGACGGCGGTCTCCTGCGGCGTGCGCTCGTCACCCCGCTCTTCGGGGCGGCGGCCGCCGATCTTCGCGACTGGGCCAGCGACGAGCATCGCTGGGACGAAATCGTTTCGGCCTTCCGCGAATACCGCGATTGCTGGCGGGATCGCGGCTTTGCCGTCATGTTCTCGCGCCTGATTTCCGGGCAGGACATCATCGGGCACTCCCTTGCCCGGGCCGACGGCGAGCGCGTCATGACCAACCTTCGCCACCTTGCGGAGCTTGCCGGCGAGGAAGCATCCCGGCATCCGGGGATTGCGCCGCTGCTCGCCTGGTTTGCCCGCGAACGCGCCGATGCCGCCAGGACGGATGCGCGCCAGTTGCGCCTCGAAAGCGACGCCGACCTGGTCCACATTGCCACCGTGCACCGCGCCAAGGGGCTGCAATACCCGATCCTGTTCCTGCCGTTCCTCTGGTATGCCCGCAAACCGCGGAGCGCGAAAAATCCGGCCGTGCTCGCCCATGACGGTTACCGCACGGTGCTCGATCTTGGTTCGGAGGATATCGACGAGCGGGAGAAAGAGGCGGATCGCGAAACGCTCGCCGAGGAAGTCCGCAAGACCTATGTCGCCCTGACGCGGGCCGAACACGCCTGTTATGTCACGGCACTGCCCGCGAAGGAATACAAGCAAGGCGCGCTTGCTTATCTGTTGGGTATGGGCGAGTCGGACGAACTGGCGCAGGCGCTTGGCAAGTGGCAGCAAACCGCCGGCGATGCCGTCATGCTGCGCGCGCCGGCCGGGGCAGGCGGAGTGGTTTCCAGTGCGAGCTCAAGGGAGTACGGCGAGGCGCGGCCCTTCCCGTACCGGGAACGGCTGCGGCAACGTTTCCATGTCGCCAGCTACAGCCTGCTTGCCGCGGGGGCAAGCGGTCGTGCGGCCGAATCGCCCGACTGGGACGAAACGGTAGAGGCGGCCCCGCCGGCGGAATCTGCCGCCGGTGTTCATGCATTCCCGGCGGGTGCGGCTAGCGGCACATTCCTGCACGAAGTGATCGAGGCGCTCGACTTCGAGTCCGACGAAGCCACCGCAAGCGAAGAAGTGCAGAAACAGCTGATCGCCCACGGCTTTGAATCACATTGGAAGGGGGTTCTGTCGGCGTGGTTGTACGGGCTGTTCCGGACCCCGCTGGACAAGACGGGCTGCAGGCTGGCCGATATTCCGCGTGCACGGCGTCGCGATGAATTGGAATTTCACTTTCTCATGAACCGTCTCGAAGCGACCAAGTTGAATGAAGCGGTAGCTGTTTTTGCGCCGGAAACGCCGCGTCCCGAACTGCACTTCGACGATGTCGCCGGGCAGATGAAGGGCTACATCGATCTCGTCTTCGAGCACGACGGCCGCTTCTGGATTGCCGACTACAAGTCCAACCGGCTGGGAAGCGGCCTCGACGCCTACACGCTTGAAGCACTCGATCGCGCCATGGCCGAACATCGCTACGATCTTCAATACCTCATCTATACCGTCGCCGTGCACCGCTATCTGAAAACCCGCATCCCGGACTACGACTACGAGCGCCACTTCGGCGGCGTGTTGTATCTCTTCCTGCGCGGCATGGCGCCCGACGCGCCCGCGCCGCGCGGCGTCTGGCACACCCGCCCGGCACTCGCCGACATCCGGCGCCTCGATGCCTACCTCGCCCGGAGCCGCCCATGAGCTGCATGGGAACCTGTTTCTCTTTACCGCGAAGCCTGTCCGCGACCGCGATCGGGTGTCGCGAATACATGCCTGATGCTTCCATTCGTTCCAGCCCGGAAAATTCCCCTGGTGGGAGCAAGCTTGCTCGCGATACGTGCCGGCAGGATGTCGGCGTTGCAGCTCGCGGGCATGGCCCGCTCCTGCAAGGCCTGAACCTTTCATGCAGGGGCGGCCGCCTCGGTTGCCATCCAGCGTTTCGATACTTCAGGGTTTGCCGCGGCGGGGACTGCGTCTCCTGCAAGGTCGCTCCAACATGCTCGCCGACGGTGGAAGCGGGAGCCGGAGGGGGATTCTCCCATGCATGAATCTTTGCGGAAGCTGCAGGATACCGGCGTCACCGGCATGCTCGACTCCGCATTCGGCGAATGGATCGCCGGGCGCGGCAACGAAGTCTGCGGGCTCGCGGCCGCCCTGGTGTCGGCGGAAGTCGGCAAAGGCCACGTCTGTCTCGATCTCGACGCCGCTGCCGAAACCCTGCAAGCGCGCGGCATCACTCCACCGAAGGGCTGGCGCGAGGCGCTGGAGCAAAGTGGCGTCGTCGCCAGTCCGGGCGAACGCGCGCCGCTGGTTCTCGATGGCAACCACTTGTACCTGCACCGCTACTGGACCTACGAGACGCGTATCGCCGATGCCCTCAGGCAATTGGCAGCGCCGTCGGGAAACATCGATGTTGCGGCATTGGGAAAGGCATTGCAGGAACGGTTCCCCGAAGCCGGCAGGGGAGAACTCGATCGCCAGGCCCTGGCCGCGGCAATCGGCGCCACCCGGCGACTCACCATCATCTCCGGCGGGCCGGGTACGGGCAAGACATGGACGGCATGCAAGCTGGTCGCACTGGCGCTGGAATTGGACCGCGGCCTGAAGGTCGTGCTTGCCGCACCCACCGGCAAGGCCGCGAGGCGCCTCGGAGACGTCGTCGCGCAAGGCGCCGAAAACCTGTCTCCCGAGCAACGCCAACGTTTCCCCGACAAACCGCTGACCCTCCACCGCCTGCTGGGCTACAACGCCTCAAGGCAAACGCTTCGCCACGATGCATCCAATCCGCTCGATGCCGACTTGATCGTCGTGGATGAGGCCTCGATGGTGGACATCGGCCTCATGGCGCGGCTGCTCGCGGCACTCAAGCCCGACGCCCGGCTTGTGCTTGTCGGGGACCGCAACCAACTCGCCTCGGTCGAAGCGGGCGCCGTGTTCGGCGATATCTGCCTTGCCGCGGGCGGCTTTGCCGCAGACGAAGCCGCGCGGTTCGAAACCGCTCTCGGCGTTCCCCTACCGCGTGCCGAAGGGAAGGCATCGCCGGTGAGTGGGAGCATTGCGCTGCTCAAGCGCAACTATCGTTTCGGCGCCGAGGCCATCGACGAACTTGCCCGCGCCGTCGTCGCCGGCAACGCCGATACAGCACTCCATCTCTTGCAATTCGCCCCCGCTGCTGTCGGTGAAGAGCCCAACTCTTCTTCCCTCGCTCCCCGCCGGGGAGAGTCCGTCCCTTCAACTCCCGCTCCGCGCCGGGGAGAGCCTGCCTCTTCATCTCCCTCTCCCCCTTGGGGAGAGTTCACTACGTCTTCTCCTTCTCCCCTTTGGGGAGAGGGTCGGGGTGAGGGGACCGGCGCCAAGCCCACCACGTATCCTCTCACCTGGCGTCCCATGACCAACGAACGTCAGCTCTCCTGCGAACTCGATCGCATAACCCGGACCTGGTTCAAGCCCGTCCTGGAAGCGAACGGCCCCGAGGAAGCACTGCAACAACTCGCCCGCTTTCGTCTACTCGCCGCCGAACGCCGCGGCGCCTTCGGCGTGGAAGCGATGAACGCCCATATTGAATCTCTGCTTGGCGTGCGCCGACGCGACCCTTGGTACTGCGGCCGGCCAGTGCTCATCACCGAAAACGATTACGAACTCGGCCTGTTCAACGGGGACTACGGCATCATCTGGCCGACCGGGAGCGATCGCGCGATGCTGAGAATTGTGGA
>JAKDMP010000201.1 GCA_030452225.1 Gammaproteobacteria bacterium | reverse complement strand
AAAACTTGCCTCATCATGCCACATTCCGGAATTCGTTCAATACCTTGCAAGCCAGCGCCAGTCGGCCTCGTGAATAATACAGGTCAACAGGCTGTTGCAAAACCGCCCAACCCCGGGCAGGTTGGATAAGCGAAGCGCATCCACCGTGCTCATGGGCGCCATCGCGGCGGAAGCGCTGACGCTTGTCCGCCCTGCAAAGAAGAGGGCAATCACCATTTCAACAGCCTGTTAAAATTCATCAAATTGCACCCGCGGCCGCGCCGGCCCGGCGCGCAGGATTCGTTTGCAGGACAGCATCATGGGCACACGTTTTACCGCTATCTCCGATTCCATCCTCGACGCCGTCGGCGATACGCCGCTGATCGAAGTCGAGGACGGCATCTTCGCCAAGCTCGAATTCCTCAATCCCTCCGGCTCGATCAAGGCGCGCATCGCCAAGTACATGATCGAGCGCGCCGAGGAAGAAGGCAAGCTCAAGCGCGGCGACACCATCGTGGAAGCCACCAGCGGCAACACCGGCAATGCGCTCTCGATGGTGGCGGCCGTCAAGGGGTACCGCATGATCGTTGTGATGCCCCAGGGGCTGTCCAACGAGCGCGTCGCGATCTCGCGCGCCTTCGGCGCCGACGTCCTCTTCTGCGGGGAATTTCATGTCAACGCGGCCCTCGAGCGCGCCCGCGAACTCGGCCAACAGGCGGGGTTCTTCAATCCCGGCCAATTCGAATCGGAATGGAACGTCGAGGAGAACCGCGAAATCCTCGGGCCTGAAATTCTTTCGCAACTGCCCGAAGGACGGCTGCCCGACGCGATCGTGATGGGCGTCGGCACCGGCGGCACGCTGGTCGGAGTCGGGCAGGCCTTCCGCAAGGTCAACCCCGATGTGCGCCTGTTCGCGATGGAGCCCTCGGAGTCGTGCACGATCTTGTGCGGCGAGGTCGCCATGCACAAAATCGAAGGCATTGCAGACGGCTTCATTCCCGGCATTTTCGAGCGTCACGGAGCGCTGGTCAACGAGACGACCAGCGTGGCCAGTACCGAAGCGCTGGAGGTAATGCGTGAACTTGCGCGCACGAAAGGCCTGTTCTGCGGCCCCAGCTCGGGCGCGCATCTGATCGCCGCGCGGCGCGTACGCAAGGAGAGTCCGGAACTGAAAACCGTGGTGACGCTGTTCTGCGACGAGGGCGAAAAATACCTGCAGGATCACTTCATGCAGGCTCCGTCCGAGGAGTCGGCCGAAATCAAGTTCTCCTGAGACCTGGTCGGCCTCCCCCCGCATTGCCATCTTCCCGCGACGCAAGGCACCGTCGCGGCTTTCATGCTGGATTGCGGGCGCCGCCTTGTCGGCGACGCCCGCAGTCCCCGGTCAGATTTGCGCGCTCCCGGATTGCGCGGGGTCTTCTCGGCGTCGGAGCAATGGCAAGTTGTTGCAACCCCCAGGGCAGACGATAACCGCGGCGGACACGTAGTAGGCAGCGGCCGCGGCGGCAAGCCCGAACCAGGCGCCGACGAACCCGGCCCAGTCCAGGCCGACCACGCGGCTCAGACCCTGCCCCAGCGCATCGATGGCCACCAACAGGACGACGAGGCCAACGGCGGTTTCCTGCCCGTGCTTTGCGGCTGCCAGCCAAAGATAGAAATTGATCAGCGCAAGCGCAAACCACAGCCAGCCGGATGCGGCCGCTCCATGGCTCGCAAAGGACGCGGCGGACCACAGGATGAAGAAAAAGCCGAGCCAGGATTCCTTGCGCAGCAAGGCTGCAACGCCGGCCACCAGTAACGCGATGGCCAGCAGCATGGAAATCGTGGAAAGCTCGGCCGCGAAGGGAAACACGGCAAGGCCGGCAAAATACATGGAAAACAGCCACACGCCCGTTGCGAAGACGCCGAAGCCGAGGGCCTTAGAATCACCTATATTCATGTTCATGGACATTGATCTCCTTTTGCTCTGCGACAAAATGGGCGCCCCGGTACGGCCCTTTTCAGGCGATCGGGGCACCCGCTAAAAGAATCGACTCCGCGCAGGGCAGCCAAAAACTTTTATCTCGGGACTTTTGCATGAGATTTTGCGGACCATCTCTCGTGCGGGCGCTCGAATCCTCGGTTCCTTCCACGCCCAAGGCAACGCCGATCGGCTCGATGCCGCCGTCATTGCGGGGCTCCCGAAGGTAGAACCCGGAATGACGGCGCCTGGGAGGATCGGCATGATGTCAGGCGCTCTCGCGGCTCGCGGCCGACCGGGGCAAGAAGCTCGTCGCAGACACATAAAAAGCGGCAGCCGCCGCGGCGAGCCCGAACCAGGCGCCCAGGATCCCCGCCCAGTTCAAGCCGACCACGCCGTACAAGCCCTGCCCCAATGCATCAATGCCGATCAGAAGCGCTACCAGGCCGGCTGCCGTTTCCACCTCGCCATGACGCGAGGCATA
>JAKDMP010000086.1 GCA_030452225.1 Gammaproteobacteria bacterium | reverse complement strand
ATCGTCGGCAGGGTGTGATGGGTATATTAGACGTCTTCCCCCTTCGCTTGCGAAGGGGGATCGAGGGGGATGTCTTCGACCGCAAAGCAAGAAACCCCCTCCAACTCCCCCTTCCCGAAGACGGCAAGGAGGAGTGCAAATCATCAGGGGCGTTTTTTGAGGGGGACGAACTCGAGGTCCTCCGGGCCGGTGTAGTTGGCACTCGGGCGAATGATCTTGCCGTCCTCGCGCTGCTCGATCGCGTGCGCGCTCCAGCCGGTAGTGCGCGCGATCACGAACAGCGGCGTGAACATCGCCGTCGGCACGCCCAGCATGCTGTAGGAGACGGCCGAGAACCAGTCAAGGTTGGGGAACATCTTCTTCGCGTCCCACATCACCGATTCGATGCGCTCGGCCACATCGAAGAGTTTCGTGTCGCCCGCTTCTTCCGAGAGTTCCTTCGCCACCTTCTTGATGACCTGGTTGCGCGGATCGCTCTTGGTGTAAACGGGGTGACCGAAGCCGATGACGATCTCCTTCGCCTCGATGCGCCGGCGGATGTCGGCTTCGGCGTCATCCGGCGTCTCGTAACGGCTCTGGATCGCGTAGGCCACCTCGTTCGCGCCGCCGTGCTTGGGCCCGCGCAGCGCCCCGATCGCGCCGGTAATCGCCGAGTACAGGTCGGCGCCGGTACCGGTGATCACGCGCGCGGCGAAGGTCGAGGCATTGAATTCGTGCTCGGCGTAGAGAATGAGCGAGGTGTGCATGGCGCGCACCCATTTCTTCGAAGGCTCCGTGCCGTGAAGAAGATGCAGGAAATGCCCGCCCACCGAATCGTCCTCGGTTTCGACATCGATCATGCGCCCGTTGTGGCTCCAGTGATACCAGTAGCAGAGCATCGAGCCGAGCGAGGCGATGAGCCGGTCGGCGATGTCGCGCGCGCCGGCCTCGTTGTGGTCGTCCTTCTCGGGCAGCGTGCACCCCAGCGCGGAAACACCGGTACGCATCACGTCCATCGGATGCGCGGAAGCGGGCAACTCCTCCAGCGTCGACTGTACGGCGGCGGGCAGTCCGCGCAGGCGTTTGAGCCTGGCCTTGTACGCGGCCAGCTCGGCCGCGTTCGGCAGCTTGCCGTGAACCAGAAGATGCGCCACTTCCTCGAATTCGCACTGCTCGGCGATGTCGAGAATGTCGTAGCCGCAGTAGTGCAGGTCGTTGCCGCTGCGCCCCACCGTGCACAGCGCCGTGTTGCCAGCCGTCACGCCCGAAAGCGCCACGGACTTCTTGGGCTTGAACCCGGATTTCTCTTCACTCATGTGTTTATCCTCCGTAAATGCATTCGTGAGCACGCTCGCTCCTGCGAGAGTAATGTAGGGCGGATAAGCGCAGCGCATCCGCTTGGCGCCGCGGCACGCTTCGGTGGATGCGCCTGCTCCACAGGCTTATCCACCCTACCCGCTTGAACCCGGATTTGGTGTCTTCAGTCATGATTCGCTCCTTGGGAATCGCGGGCATGGCCCGCTCCTACTTCTGAAATAGTCGGTCGAGTCGTTTCTCGTACTCGTGGTAGCCGATGCGCTCGTAGAGTTCTTCGCGCGTCTGCATCGTGTCGAGGACGTTCTTCTGGGTGCCGTCGCGGCGGATGGCCGTGTACACGTTTTCCGCCGCCCTGTTCATGGCGCGGAAGGCCGAAAGCGGAAAAAGCTGCATCGCCACGCCCGCCCCGGCCAGCTCCTCGCGGGTGAAAAGCGGCGTCTGGCCGAACTCGGTGATGTTGGCGAGCACCGGCACCTTCACCGCCTCGACGAAACGTTTGTAGGTCTCGAGATTGTCGGCCGCTTCGGCGAAAATGCCGTCGGCGCCGGCCTCGACGAAGGCGCGGGCGCGCTCGATGGCGGCATCCACGCCTTCGACGGCGATCGCATCGGTACGCGCGATGAGGAAAAAGTCCGGATCGGTCCTGGCATCGGCGGCGGCGCGAATGCGATCCGCCATTTCTGCGGCGGAGACGATCGCCTTGCCGGGGCGGTGCCCGCAGCGCTTGGCGCCCACCTGGTCCTCGATGTGGCAGGCCGCGGCGCCGGCCTTGATCAAGCTGCGCACGCTGCGCGCGATATTGAAGGCACTCGGCCCGAAGCCGGTATCGATGTCGACCAGGAGAGGGAGATCGCAAACATCGGTGATGCGGCGAATGTCCGTGAGCACGTCGTCGAGCGTGTTGATGCCCAGATCGGGCATCCCCAGCGAGCCCGCCGCCACGCCGCCGCCCGAAAGATAGATCGCGCGAAAGCCCGCGCGCTCCGCCAACAGCGCATGGTTGGCGTTGATCGCGCCGACGATCTGCAGCGGCGTTTCGGCCTTCAGCGCGGCGCGAAAGCGCGCGCCCGCGGATGGTTGCGCCATGAAAGCTCCGGGAGTTCCTGTTGTCCCGCCATTTTATCCGACGGATTCCGACCGCGGCCTCGATGGCTCGAACAGCGATTGCTGCGCGGCGAAATCGGCTCGGTCGATGAACCCGGAAAGGCCGACTCCGACCAGGCGATAACGGCTTTCGGGCGGGCGCTCGACCCGCTCGCGCAAGGCGCAGGCGATGTCGGCGAGCTCCCGCGCCGAAGCCGGGCCGACCGACGGCGTCAGGCTGCGCGTAAGCACATGGAAGTCACTGGTCTTGAGCTTGAGTACCACGGTACGGGCAACCCGCCCTTTCCTGCGTTCGGCCGCACTCCAGGTCTTCTGCGCGAGGCGGCGGATATGCGGTTCGAGCTGGTCGAGCCTGAGATCCCGCTCGAAGGTATCCTCGGCCGAAACCTGCACGGTCGGCCGATTCGGCTCGACGGGACTGTTGTCGGTACCGCGCGCCAATTCATGCAGGCGTATGCCCCAGCGGCCGAAGCGCGACTCCAGTTCCCGGGCCGACAACGCGCGCAAGTCGCCTACCGTGACGATATCCAGATCGGCCAGTGTGCGCTTCATCACCTTGCCCACGCCGGGGAGCTTCCCCACCGGAAGCGGGGCGAGAAACCGTTCCACCTGCGACGGGCGGATCACGAAAAGGCCATCGGGCTTGCGCCAGTCCGAGGCGATCTTGGCGAGATATTTGTTCGACGCCACCCCCGCCGACGCGGTCAAGTGAAGCTCGGCCCGAATGGCCCGGCAAATTGCCCTGGCGATTGCAGTGGCCGATGGCAAAGCAATTTTCGGCTCGGTGACATCGAGATAGGCCTCGTCCAGCGACAGCGGCTCGACGAGATCCGTGTAACGCGCAAAAATCTCGCGCACGCGACGCGAGACGGCCTTGTAGCGGCTGAAATCCGGCGGTACGAAGATTGCGCGGGGGCACAGCCGTTCGGCACGCCTCGCCGGCATCGCCGAATGCACGCCGAACCTGCGCGCCTCGTAACTCGCCGCGCACACCACCGAACGCGCCCCGCGCTAGGCGACGACGACCGGCTTGCCGCTCAGCGCGGGATCGTCGCGCTGCTCCACGGACGCGTAAAACGCATCCATATCCACATGAATAACCTTGCGTTGCGCCGTGCTCACTGTGCCCGTACCCGCTGATGGTCATCCGCCAGTTTAAAAAAAGATTGCAACTTCCGTTTGACTCCTGCCATGCTCGACGGCATAATGCATGGTTGCCGCTGGCGTTCCGCCAAAAGGTGGGACATGGGAAGCCGGTGCGTTCGCGCCCTCACCCCAACCCTCTCCCGGAGGGAGAGGGGAAACAAGGAAGCGGACAAGTCCGGCGCTGCCCCCGCAACGGTAGGCGAGTCATTCGTCCGTCAAAAACCACTGCGCGTGTGTTCGCGTGGGAAGGTGATGGGCGAAGTCATCAAACGGGCGAGGTTGTTTTCACCCTCACCCTGGCCCTCTCCCTCAAGCGAGAGGGGGAAAAGTAGCGAGCTCTCCCATCAAGGGAGAGGGAGTGAAAGATGCGCTCGCAAGCCCGGAGACCGGCCAGAGGCATTCGTGTCGGTGTCGCGGCGGGCGGCTTCCGGAGCACTTACGGCTCCATTCTTCCTCCGCAAACCGATTTGATTGTCCTCCGCCCGCTTGCGGGTCGGCTTGCGTGAGGTTAAAAACATGTTTCGCTTTGTCTTTACAGCGGCGGCCTTGATTGCCGCCACCACGGCATTCGCCCAAAACCCTCCGTCCACCACGACGGCTCCTGTTGCCACAACTGCTCAACACATCACCCAGCTCAGTCGGCTGGTCGTCTCGGCACCCACCGGCACAGTCCGATCGCTGGACGACACTTTGGCGCCCGTGGTCGTGATCGGCCGGGACATGCTGGAGGCTTTCGGCAGCGCCGACATCGCCACCGTACTGCGCTTTCATGCGGGGCTCGATGTCGCCGGCAACGGCGGTCCGGGTCAGCCGACCTCGTTGTTCCTGCGCGGCACCGGCAGTTCGCAAACCCTGGTGCTCCTGGACGGCATTCGCATCAACCCGGGCACGATCGGCGGCCCGCCGTTCAATCACATTCTTGCCTCCGGCATCCAGCGCGTGGAGATCGTCGCCGCGCCGCGATCCGCACTCTATGGCACCGATGCCATCGGCGGCGTGGTTTCCATTACCCTCGCCCAACCGACGCGCAACGGCCTGGACTGGGGCGCCCAGGTCGGCGCCGGTCATTATTCGAGCCGCAGCGCCGGCGCTCACGCGGGCGGCGGCAACGGCACGCTTTTCGGCGGCGCGGCCTTCCACTGGTTCGAGACGGCGGGATTTGCGCCCAAGCTCGGCAGCGACCAGGCCAGCGCCTTTCGGAACCAGACCCTGCACGGCCTCGCCGGCGCGCAAAATGAAATGGGTGACGTGTACGTGACGCTGTGGCGCTCGACCGGCACCACCGATTACCTGGACTTCTTCGGCCAGCCGACGAGCCAGGACTACACCGACCGCGTCGTGAGCCTGCATGCGGCAGGGCAGCTTGCCGAGATCTGGGACAGCCGAATCATTCTCGGTCAGTACTTCAACGGACTCGACAACCCGCACACCACCGACTTCACCCACACCTGGCGCAATTCGCTCGATTGGCGCAACGACATTGATCTTGGCCGGCACCATCTTCTGACCGCCGGCCTGTTCCTGGCGCACCAGCATGTCAACGCCCTGTCCTTCGGCACGGGCTATGAAGACATCGAACGCACGCGTGCCGTGTACCTGCAGGACCAGATGCGCTACGGCCCGCACCGCATCGTGCTGGCCGCGCGCGAAGCCCGTTTTTCGAGCTTCGGCAACAAGTTCGTCTGGAACGCGAATTACGGCTTTCACTTTGCGCACGACTGGCGCGTCACGGCCGGCCTCGGGACCGGCTTTCGCGCCCCGACCGCTACCGATCTGTACGGCTTCGCCGGCAATCCGAATCTCGAGCCCGAGTACTCGCACAACCAGAACGTCGCGCTGTACTGGAACCCGAACCGGCACGTGCGGCTCGGGCTGAACCTGTATCGCAACCATGTCACCGACCTGATCGTCTTCCAGGCAAGCCCCTCGGGCGGGCAGGTGCAGAACGTCGGCAGTGCCACAATCACCGGCGCGCATCTTTCCGCGCGCCTTGCCTGGGGTCCTTGGCGCATCGAGCCGGCCGTCAACTTCCAGCGGCCCCTGAACGACGAAACCGACGGCTACCTTCCGCGCCGTTCCCGTCGCAGCGCGACCCTCAACCTCGGCTACGATCCGGGCCGCTGGGAAATCGGGCTTCATGTTCTCGCCACGGGCCCCACCGAGGATTCGGACTTCAACGACAAGATCAATGCCGGTTACGTGCTGACTTCTTTGAACGCGGGTTTCAATCTCACACGCCAATGGCGAATCAGCGGCCGTATCGAGAATCTCTTCGACATCGAATACGCCACCGCCTACGGCTACCGGACGGCCGGCCGCGGCTTGTATGTCGTACTAAGCTATAGCATGTAGGGAAATGCAGGAGATGCGCCATGGGTAATCGAGTGAGCCGTGTTTATACCCGCACCGGCGACGATGGTACGACCGGGCTGGCGGGCGGCGGGCGTGTTGCCAAGACCAGCGCGCGCGTCGAAGCCTACGGCACCGTCGACGAGTTGAACGCCACGGTCGGGATGGTTCTCGCGCAGGAGCTGCCCGCGCCGGTGAGTGAGACGCTCACGCGGATTCAGCATGAGCTGTTCAACCTCGGCGGCGAATTTGCCATGCCCGAGACTGAACTCATCAAAAGCGAAGACGTGACCCGGCTCGAAGAGGAACTCGACGGCTTCAACGCCGCCCTGCCGTCGCTCAAGGAGTTCATCCTTCCGGGCGGCGGCGAGGCGGCCGCGGCCTGCCACCTCGCGCGCACCGTGGCCCGCCGCGCCGAGCGGCGCGCCTTCGCGCTCGACGAAAAGGAGGCCGTGAACCCGCAGAGCCTGCACTACCTCAATCGCCTCTCCGATCTGCTCTTCGTGCTTTGCCGCGTTTTAACGCGCGCGGCCGAAGGCAAGGAAGTCCTTTGGGAAAGCGCGCGAATGAAGCAGTCAGAGGGATCCAGGGAAGAACCGTAGGAGCGGGCCATGCCCGCGATAGCCGGCAGGATCCGGCACTTTGTCGCGGGCATGGCCCGCTCCTACAGGCGACGGCGAGCCTTTTCGAGGTTGCGGCACACGGCGACGGCGCCGAGAAGAATGCGCGGGGAGGCTCGCCCCAGAACCGCGTTGGGAAGAATGAAAAGGTTGTCCGCCTTTACCGCCGCGAGCCAGGGCCAGCGCTTCCACGCGTTCAGGCGCAATTGCGCCCGCGGGCCGCTCCCGGTCAGGATGACCTGCGGGTTTCGCGCCAGTACCGCGGCGCGGCTCACGATCGGCGCGAGCTTGCCGAGACCGGCGAAGATATTGCGCCCGCCGCAAAGCCGGATCACCCGGCTGATAATCTGGCTGCCGCCAATCGTGTAGAGGGGTTTGCCGGATATTTCGTACAACACGCTCACCGGTTCGCTGTTTTCATGCGCTTGCATCAGACGCTTGCGAACGCGTGAAAAGGCCTCGGCCACTCGATGGGCAACCGCTTGCGTGCCGGCGGCCTTGCCGACCAATTTGACTGCCTCGGCGACATCATCGAGTTTGTGCGGCGAAAGCAGGAGCAGCGGGATGCCGAGACGTCTCAAGGCATCGCGCACTACCGACGGCGTCGAACTCGCGTCGACGATCACCAGGTCCGGTGCGAGCGCCACGACGCGTTCCAGGTCCACGCGGAAGGCATCGCCGACGCGCGGGAGTTCGCGCGCCGCCAAGGGCCAGTCGCTGTAGGCGGAGACCGCCACCAGTTTTTGCCCCGCGCCGGCGAAATAAATGATTTCGGTCACATTGGGCGCAAGGCTGACGATGCGCTCGGCGGGCGCATGCAACAAAATCTCGTTCCCAAGGGCATCGGTCAAGGTCAGTGCCTTGCCCGCGCACGGCAACGCTATCAAGATACAGAAGTAAAAGACACGTCCGAGGAAACTCGGAGTAATAGGCGTTCCGTCGTTCTCGCGTGAGCGGGAACCCAGTAAAATCAAACGGATGGATCCCCGCTTTCGCGGGAATGACGAATAATTCAGAGGCTTCATCAAAAAAGTTGCTTCCGTGACGGGTTTCAAGCCCGGGATGACAAACTCGGCAGACTTTCGGCCGCCTGTTAAAACAGCCAGCCGAGCAGGGTGATCACCCCGATCACCGCCAGCCAGATGATCAGGCCCCGCCAAATGACATTGACCGTCGTGTGAAGCAACTCGACTTCGTCGCTGCCGCCGGCGACGATACCCCGCACCACGGCGCGGCCGGTGCTGATTACCGCGGCGTCGCCCCACTCCAGGAAATGGGTTGTCGCATTGCGCCAGGTCCGGCGCATCTCGGCAAGAGTCTCATCCATCCCGCCTGCCAGCGCATAAGTCAGGACAAGCAAGTGCATCGGCACCCACGCCAAAACGCGCTTGAGCGCCTCGGCGGATCGCGCATAGGCGCTGCCAGGTTGATCGGCGGCGGCGCGCACCGAGAACGTGTCGGCCATGCGGAACAATACGGCGCCAAGAGGCCCGAGCAGGGCAAACCAGAAGAGTACCGAAAACAGCCAGTCCCCGGCGCGCAACAGCGACGCTTCGCTGACGGCCCGCGCACAGTCCATCGGCACGGCGGGGGGATCCGCTTGAAGCAGTAACCCGGCCGAACGCCGTGCGCCCTTTTCATCCCCCGCCGCACGCGCCTTGAGATAGGCGGAAATCTCCAAACCCAAGTTGCGCGGCCCGAGACTCAGCACCAGCACGATCACCGCCCAAATAAACCCGAGCAGGGTACTTGCGCTCGACAAGCCCCAGGCAATCGCACCGATGGCGAAGGCCAGGATGAAGCTCGGCAGCACGGCCGCCAGAAACTGCACGGCCGCCGGCGCGTCATGTACCTGCGCTGCCCAATCGGCCAGGGGACGCTCATACCAGCGATGCAGGCGCGCATGCTCGAACCAGCGTATGACCTGGTCGAGCAAAAGCGCAACGACTATGACAATGAAATTCACGCCTGCTTTCCTCGCGCCTGTTCCCTGCTTCGCGCGGGTAAATTGTAACCCGAAGCATCCAACATCCCATCGAGACGCCGCCAATCAAAACTCTCCCCGGGGTCGGTCTTGCGCCCCGGCGCGACATCTGCATGACCCGCAACGCCGCCTTCGAGAATGCCCGGGTACGCCGCGATCAATGCCGGCAAGACATCTGCAAGCGCAAGATACTGTGCATCCGTGTAGGGGGACGTGTCATTGCCTTCGAGTTCGATGCCGATGGAATAATCATTGCACTCTTCGCGGCCCATCCAGCTCGAACGTCCCGCATGCCACGCGCGATCCAGGAAGGACACGAATTGCACCAACTCGCCGTCGCGGCGAATCAACAGATGCGGGGCGACCCGCAGATCCCTGATGCCCTCGAACCAGGAATGCGCGGAATAACGCAATGTGCCGGTAAAAAACGCCTCGACCCAAGGGCCGCCGAACTCGTCGGGCGGCAGGCTCACGCCATGCAGCACCACGAGCGTAATGCGACCGTCTCCCGGGCGCTCGTTACAATACGGGCTGGGCGCCCGGCGCGCCTCTGCAAGCCAACCTTCACCGTCCACGCGCTCCCGTTCGTTCATCAGATCGACTCCCCGGCTTTTCAATGGTGCACAATACACGAAACCGCAGTGCGGCAGGAAAGTGAGATCCATTCCACGCCTTTATATCCCCGGCGCCGCAACCGGATTATCCCTGGTGTTGTCGAGCGCGCAGAATCATCACCTCGCGCATGTGCTGCGGCTGAGAGATGGTGCCGCGCTCGTTGTTTTTGACGGCAAAGGCAACGAATACGATGCAACGCTGTCAATCGGCGAGCCCCATAGCCAGGCGGTCGTGAAGAATCTTGTCCGTCATGAGCCGCCACCCTCTCTGTCGATTGACCTCGTGGTGGCCATCTCCCGCGCAACGCGCATGGAGTGGACGCTGGAGAAAGCGGTCGAACTGGGCGCCGCAAGCATTCACCCGGTGCAGACCGAACTGGGCAAGGTGCAACTTCACGCGCAGCGAATCGAAAAACGACACGCGCACTGGCAAAGCCTGGTCGTTGCCGCGTCGGCGCAATGCGGGCGCGCCCGTCTGCCTGAGTTGCGCAGGCCCTGCGCGTTGGTCGAAGCATTGAACACGATTCACACGCACAACCGGATTGCATTGCTGCCGGAAGCGCAAAGCCCCCTGCCGTCATTGCCCGCCCCGAAGGCCGGGCTGGCCTTGCTGGTCGGTCCCGAGAGCGGATTCAGCAGCAAGGAAATCGGCTTGGTCACAGCGTCGGGCTGGCGGCCGGTTCGACTCGGATCGCGCACGCTGCGTGCAGAAACCGCAGGTCCCGCGGCGCTGGCCGCCGTTCAAACCCTCTGGGGCGACTGGCGCCGTTGAAACCCGGCCGGCACGGCCCGGGGGCCTGTCGTTACCAAGCCGAACGCTGGCAAGACGACGTTCAGCGGGTCTGAGCCGGGTCGGATGCAAGGCGCGCAGGCCACGTTGGGTGATTCCCTTTCAA
>JAKDMP010000085.1 GCA_030452225.1 Gammaproteobacteria bacterium | reverse complement strand
GTGTATTTGGAATTGGTTGTTGCGTTCGGCGGACTCGGAAAACGCGAAGGCTTCGGCGATGTCGTTGACGGGGCCACAGGGCACGCCCGCGCCTTCGAGGCGTGTAATCCATTCGTCACGGTTGCGCGCGGCGATCAGCGGCTCGAATTGAGCGATCAATTCTTCGCGGTGTTCAACGCGTGCCGCATTTGTCGCGTAACGCGGATCGTGGGCGAGTTTCGGCATGCCCGCGGCGGTACAGAATTTTACAAACTGATCGTCGTTGCCGACGGCGACGATCAGATAACCGTCGCTGGCGGCGAAGGCCTGGTAGGGCACGATGTTGGGATGGGCGTTGCCGCGCCGCATGGGTGGCGTGCCGCTTGCAAGGTAATTCGAGGCCTGATTGACGAGCGCGGCGAGTGCGGTGTCGAACAGTGCGAGGTCGATGTGTCGACCTTCGCCCGTGGCGTCGCGGTGGCGCAGTGCGGCCTGAATACCGTTGGCGGCATACAGGCCGGTGATCACGTCAATGAGTGCGACACCGACCTTGATGGGCGGGCCGTCGGCTTCGCCGGTGATGCTCATCAATCCGCTCATGGCCTGGATCACGAGATCGTAGCCGCCGCGTTCGCGTTCGGGACCCGTTTGCCCGAAGCCCGTAATCGAGCAGTAAACGAGGTTGGGCTTGATTGCGCGCAGGCTGTCGTAGTCGAGATTGTGGCGGGCGAGTGCGCCGGGACGGAAATTTTCGACCACCACGTCGGATTCGGCGGCGAGGCGGCGGATCAGTTCCGCGCCTTCGGGCTTTGAAAAGTCAATCGCGAGCGATCGCTTGTTGCGGTTGGCGGAGAGAAAATACGCGGAGCGTTGCGCTTGTGGATCGCCGGCAAAGGGCGGCCCCCAGGCGCGGGTGTCATCGCCGTGTCCGGGTCGTTCGACTTTGAGCACTTCTGCTCCGAGGTCGGCAAGTAGTTGTGTGCACCAGGGCCCGGCCAGTACGCGCGATAGATCGAGCACGCGCAGGCCCGCGAGGGCGACGGCCCGGGGCTTGGAGGCGACGGTGTCGGAAGGGCCGGAGGATTGCTCGGAAGTGGCTGAAATCGGCATGCAGCGCTTGAATTTGAGCACCAAAGCCGCTATCATACCGGGTTCCGGTGCGGGGTGGAGCAGTCTGGCAGCTCGTCGGGCTCATAACCCGAAGGTCGCAGGTTCAAATCCTGCCCCCGCTACCAATTCCGCCGGCCGGGCGGAAGGATAATCGGCCCGGGCTATGCGCCGAGGGGCAGGAATAATGGGCCGGATGGCCCATTTTTTTTTCCGGGCGACCAAAGTGGCAACGAGGCAGGAACCGGATGGCAGGCATGGATCGCAAGGCGCTGATCGAATGGCTCGAGCCGGAAGTGGCGGCACAGGGCTGCGAGCTGCTCGACCTCGAGTGGCAATGCGGCCGGAACGCGATTTTGCGGTTGTACATCGATACGCCCGAAGGCATCGGGCTTGACGACTGCCAACGGGTGAGCCGCGCGGTCGAGGCCGTGCTCGATGTAGAAGATCCGTTGCCCGCGGGCTATCGCCTGGAGGTGTCGTCGCCGGGGCCGGAACGGCCCTTGCGTACGCCGGAGCATTTTTCGGCGGCGATGAGTGAAGAGTTGCGTCTGCAGGTGGACGTGGACGGCGCGGTGCGCAAGTTGCGGGGCCGGCTGGTGGCGATGAAGGAAGGAGCGTTGCAGCTGGAGAACGAGGACGGGGCAATCGAAATCGAGCTGGACAACGTGTTGGCAGCGCGCCAGGTGGCGCACGAAAATGAACTGTAACGTGGCCGGGCTGACAGAAGTCGAATGGTCGAGGTGCAAGGATGAGTAAAGAACTTTTGATGGTGGTGGAAACCGTTTCCGCGGAAAAGGGGGTCCCCCGTGACGTGATCTTCGAAGCGCTCGAGGCGGCGTTGGCCTCGGCTTCGCGGCGACGTCATGCCGAAAACATAGATGTTCGGGTCGCGATTGATCGCACGAGCGGCGAATACGAGACTTTCCGACGCTGGGAGGTATTGCCGGACGAGGAAGAAATCGAGAACCCGGACGCCCAGTTGCGTATCGAGGACGCGCGCGAGTATGCCTCCGATGCCGAGGCGGGCGGTTGGGTCGAAGAGCCGATGGATTCGATCGCCTTCGGCCGCATTGCCGCACAAACCGCCAAACAGGTCATCTTCCAGAAGGTGCGCGAAGCCGAGCGTGAGCAGGTTGCGGAACAATACGCCGGGCGGGTCGGCGAACTGGTCAGCGGCGTCGTCAAGCGCGTCGATCGCGGCAATATTTTCATCGAGCTCGGCGGTAATGCCGAGGCGCTCATTCCACGCGAGGAAAGCATCCCGCGTGAGTCCGTGCGTAACGGAGACCGTATCCGCGGTTACCTGAAGGAGGTGCGCGAGGATCAGCGCGGCCCGCAGCTGATCGTGAGCCGAACGGCCCCGGAACTGATTATCGAACTCTTTACCCTGGAGGTGCCGGAAGTCGGGCAGGGTCTGGTCGAAATCCTGGGCGCAGCGCGCGATCCGGGCGTGCGTGCGAAGATTGCCGTCAAGAGCAACGATCGCCGCGTCGACCCGGTGGGCGCCTGCGTCGGCATGCGCGGCTCGCGTGTGCAGGCAGTGTCCCGCGAATTGAACGAGGAGCGTGTCGACATCATTCTCGTGGACGAAAACCCCGCGCAGTTTGTCATCAACGCCATGGCGCCGGCCGAGGTGCTGTCGATCGTGGTGGACGAGGAAAGCCACAGCATGGATATTGCCGTGGCCGAGGATCGTCTCTCGCAAGCGATTGGACGCGGGGGACAGAATGTTCGCCTGGCAAGCCAGTTGACCGGCTGGGAGCTCAATGTGATGAGCACCGAGGAAGCCGAGGAGAAGAGCGCCACCGAGGCCGGCCGCTTGAGCGCGCTGTTCAAGGACAATCTCAACGTGGACGAGGAGGTGGCCGACATTCTCGTGCAGGAAGGTTTTGCATCGCTGGACGAAGTGGCCTATGTGCCGGTGGCCGAGTTGACCCGCATCGAGGAATTCGACGAGGAAATGGTGGAGGAGTTGAGGAATCGTGCCCGCGATGCCTTGATCGCGCAAGCCATTGCCAGCGAAGAGGAAGTCGCCCAGATCGAGATCAACCCTGACCTGCTGGAAGTCGAGGGCGTGGATCGTGAATTGGCGGTCAAACTGGCTGGTGCCGGGGTGACGAGCCGCGAGGAGCTCGCCGATCTTGCCACCTGGGAGCTGGTGGAGGCAAGCGACCTGGAGGAAGAGCAGGCGGCGAAACTGATCATGGAAGCGCGCAAGATCTGGTATGACTACGCGTTGACTGCCGATGGAGACGCGGTCACTCAGCAGTCCTGAAGGTTCGAGCAAGGGGATAGAGCATGGCGGAAGTCACGGTAGAACAGTTTGCGAACCAGGTGGGTACGCCGGTGGATCGGCTGCTGCAGCAGCTGGCAGAGGCCGGCGTGGAAGTTGCCGGTGCCGATGCCGTGCTCACCAGCGAACAAAAAACGGCACTGCTGACGCACCTACGCCAGTCGCACGGCGCGGAGGCCCAGGTCGAGCCGCGCAGGGTGACCCTCAAGCGCCGCAGCCAAAGCGAACTCAAGGTATCGGCCGGACAGGGCCGTGCCAAGACGGTCAATGTCGAGGTGCGCCGCAAACGTACCTACGTCAAGCGGGGCGCGGTACTCGAGCAGGAAAAGCAGCGCATCGAAGCCGAGCAGCGGGAGCGCGAAGCCGAGGAAGCGAAAAAGCGCGAGGCGGAGGAAAAGATTCAGGCCGAGCTCGAGCAGCGCCGCCGCGAAGAGGAGGAGAAACGCAAGGCCGAAATGGCCGAACGCGAACGCGAAGCGCGCCGCCAGGAGCAGGAGAAGGAGGTTCGCGCCCAGGAGGCCGAACGTCGGCGTGCCGAGGCCGAGGCGCGTCGCGAAGAGGAAGAGGAACAGCGTCGCCAGCAACGCGCCTTCCAGGGGCACGGCAAACCGCATTCCGCAAAAGGGGACGGCGAGGAGCCCGCATTGTCCGGCAAGCTGCATGTCAAGCCGGGAGGGCGCCCCCGCCGTCCGGCCCGGGGGAAACGTGGTGGACGGCGCGCACGTGTCGCCAACGTGGAGGTGCAGCACGGCTTCGAGCGGCCGGTCGAGCCGCAGAAACGGGAAGTGGTCATTCCCGAGGCAATCAGCGTCAGTGATCTTGCCCAGCGCATGGCGGTGAAGTCCGCGGATCTGATCCGCACGCTCATGGGCATGGGCGTCATGGCCACCATCAACCAGATGCTCGACCAGGATACTGCCGTGCTGGTGGTCGAAGAACTGGGTCACACGCCCAAGCTCGCCTCTGCCGGGGACGTGGAAAAAGAGTTGCTCGATATCGATGTCGAGCGAGGGGAAGCGAAAGCACGCTCGCCGGTGGTGACGGTGATGGGCCATGTGGATCACGGCAAGACTTCATTGCTGGATCATATTCGGCGCACCCAGGTGACGTCGGGCGAAGCGGGCGGCATTACGCAGCACATTGGTGCCTACCACGTCAAGCGCAAGGAAGGAGGGATCACCTTCCTCGACACGCCGGGACACGCAGCATTCACGGCGATGCGTGCACGCGGGGCGGGAGCCACCGACATCGTCATTCTGGTGGTGGCCGCCGACGATGGTGTCATGCCGCAGACGGTCGAGGCCATTGACCACGCGCGTGCCGCAAAAGTGCCGATTGTGGTCGCGGTGAACAAGATCGACAAGGCGGAAGCCGATCCGGATCGTGTCAAGAACGAACTGGCACAGCGCGAAGTAGTGCCCGAGGATTGGGGCGGGGACGTGCAGTTCATTCACGTTTCGGCCAAGAGTGGCGAGGGCGTGGACCGCTTGCTGGAAGCGGTGCAGTTGCAGGCCGAGCTGCTGGAACTGGCGGCGCCGGCCGACGGGCCGGCACGCGGTGTGGTGCTCGAGGCACGGCTCGACAAGGGACTCGGTACCGTGGCAACCGTCCTGGTCCGGGAAGGCACGCTGAAGGTTGGTGATGTACTGCTGGCGGGGCAGGAATTCGGGCGAGTGCGGGCGCTGCTGGACGAGAACGGCACAAACATGAAAAGCGCGGGGCCTTCCATGCCCGCGCAGGTGCTTGGCCTTTCGGGCACGCCCGAAGCGGGCGATCAGACGCTGGTAGTGGATGACGAGCGCAAGGCGCGCGAAGTGGCCGAGCACCGCCACAATGTCGAGCGTGACGTGCGGCTGGCAGGCAGCAAGGCGACGCAACTGGAGGATATGTTCTCGCAGCTCGACAAAGAGGGCGCGCAATACTTCAATCTGGTTATCAAGGCCGATGTACAGGGCAGCCTCGAGGCGATTCGCGATGCGGTCACCCGCTTTTCCACCGACGAGGTGAGCGTCAAGGTAATCGGCTCGGGCGTCGGCGCCATCAACGAGTCGGATGCCAATCTGGCGGCCGCATCCCAGGCGGTAATTCTCGGCTTCAATGTGCGCGCCGACAGCGTGGCGCGCCGGGTGCAGCAGGAGGCCGATCTCGACATCCGGTACTACAGCGTGATCTACGAACTTACCGACGACGTGCGCAAGGCGCTCTCCGGCATGCTTTCCCCGGAGATGAGCGAGCGGATTGTCGGGCTTGCCGAAGTGCGCGAGGTGTTCCGTTCGCCCAAGTACGGCGCGGTGGCGGGCTGCCTGGTGGAAGAGGGTTTCGTCAAGCGCGACAATCCCATTCGTGTGCTGCGCGACAGTGTCGTCATCTTCCAGGGGCAACTCGAATCGCTTCGCCGTTTCAAGGACAACGTCAATGAAGTACGTGCGGGCACCGAATGCGGCATCGCGGTCAAGGATTACGACGACGTGCGTCCCGGCGACCAGATCGAGTGCTACGAACGGGTCGAAGTCGCGCGTACCATCGAGGCTTGAAGGCCGATTGATGAGCACGGCTGACTCCTGGGAGTTCGGAGGCGAACGCGTTGCCCGCAAGGCACGTGTCGGCCCCCAAATCGCACAAGTGCTGGCGGGATTGCTTGCACGCTTTGCCGATCCGCGCTTGGCGCTGGTAACCGTGACCGCGGTCGATGTGTCTCCGGACTTGAAACAGGCGCGCGTGTGGGTGTCTTCCGTGAATCCCGATGCCGATGCCGACAAAACGCTTGCGGCGTTGCGGCATGCCGGTACCAGGTTGCGGCGCGAACTGGCGAGCCGTGTCCACCTGCGCACGGTGCCGCGCCTGAGCTTTGTCTGGGACCACGGAAGCGAGGATCGCGAACGTCTCGACGAGCTCATTTCCCGCGGCCTGCCCTCCTCCAAGGGCGCATCAACGGGATGAATAAACCATGAGCCGGCGCCGATCCGATCGCGTGCAGGGCATCCTGCTGCTCGACAAACCCGAAGGACTCACCTCGACCCAGGCGCTCAACCGCGCCAAACACGCGCTGGGAGCCAGGCGTGGCGGTCACACCGGCAGTCTCGATCCCCTGGCAACGGGCATTTTGCCGCTGACCTTCGGGGAGGCCACCAAGCTGTCCGCCTACCTTCTGAATGCCGGGAAAAGCTATCGGGCCGAAGCCAGGTTGGGCGTTGCAACCGAGACCGGCGACGCCGACGGTGCCGTACGGACTGAAGCACCGGTGCCCAGGTTGAAGAAGGCGGCAGTCGATCAGGTGCTGGATCGTTTTCGCGGCGAGATCGAGCAGGTTCCACCGATGTACTCCGCACTCAAGCACAAGGGCGAACGTCTCTACGAAATTGCCCGCCGCGGCGAGGTGGTGGAACGCCGGCCGCGTCCGGTCACGATCGAAGAGTTGAGGTTGACGGCCCTGAAGCCCGACGGCATGACGCTCGAGCTGCGCTGTTCCAAGGGTACCTACGTGCGAACGCTCGTCGAGGATATAGCCGAGGCGCTCGGCACTTGCGGCCATGTGGTCGCCTTGCGCCGTACGGCGGTAGCGGGCTTTGACGAAGGCCGGGATCCCTGGGTGACGCTGGCGGAGCTGGAAACCGCCGAAGCGCCGCGCGCGCTGCTGATGCCGCCGGACTCGGCTCTGCGCGAGCGCCCGGCGCTCCATCTCGGCGGCGACCTGACGCATTTCCTGCGTCACGGCCAGCCTGTCATCGTCCCGCAGGCGCCGACGGAAGGCTTTATCCGGCTCTATGACGAAGAAGGCCGATTTTTCGGCGTCGGGGAGATGATCGATGATGGGCGTATCGCTCCGCGCCGGCTTTTGCATGCGGATACTTGAGGCTGCGCCGGAAAATGCTAAAATATGCTGCTTGCGTAGCGATTTATCAGTCAGGCCCGAGGCCATTACGGAGATATTGATGCCCCTTACCCAGGAAGAAAAGCGCCGCGTCATTTCGGAGTACGGCGCCGACGAGCGCGACACCGGCTCCACCGAGGTGCAGGTAGCGCTGCTGTCGGCCCGCATCGATGGCTTGTCCGACCACTTCGGCGGCCACAAGAAAGATCATCATTCGCGCCGCGGTCTGCTGCGCATGATCAGCCGTCGGCGCCGCCTGCTCGATTACCTCAAGGCGACGGATCGCCCGCGTTACCTTTCCCTCATTCAGCAGCTCGGCCTGCGTCGCTGAACCAGCGCATTGTCCCGCGTGGATAATCCGATTTTTACACAGTCCCGCATGGCCTCGGGACGTTTGACCCATTGGAGTTGAAGTGTCAGTAGTCAAGAAAAGTTTCGATTTCGGCGGCAAGCAAGTTACCCTGGAGACCGGCCGCATGGCCCGCCAGGCGGACGGCGCCGTCCTCGTCAGCATGGACGACACGGCCGTTCTGGTCACCGCCGTCGGCCGTCGGGAAGCCGATCCGGGCAAACCCTTCTTCCCGCTTACCGTCAATTATCAGGAAAAGACCTATGCCGCCGGAAAGATTCCAGGCGGCTTTTTTCGGCGTGAAGGCCGGCCGGGCGAAAAGGAAACTTTGACCTCCCGGCTGATCGATCGCCCGATTCGCCCGCTTTTCCCCAAGAGCTTCAAGAACGAGGTGCAGGTGATCGCCACGGTCGTGTCGATGAACCCCGAAGTGGATCCCGATATTCCGGCCCTGATCGGCGCCTCGGCCGCGCTGCGTCTGTCCGGCATGCCGTGGTCCGGCCCCATCGGCGCGGCGCGCGTCGGCTACCGGGATGGCGACTTCATCCTCAACCCGACGGCAACTGAGCTGGGTGAGACGGAACTGAACCTGGTCGTGGCCGGCACGCGCGATGCGGTGCTGATGGTCGAATCCGAGGCCGATCGGCTCGACGAGAAAACCATGCTCGATGCCGTGTTCTTCGGTCATCAGGGCTTCCAGTCGGCGATCGATGCGATCGAATCACTCGCCGCCGAAGCGGCCAAGCCTTCCTGGGACTGGCAGGCGCCGGAAGCGCCCGAAGGTCTCGCCGATCGGCTCCGCAGCGGGTATGAAAGCGCGATCGGCGAAGCCTACCGCATTGCCGACAAGCAGGACCGCCAGGCGGAAGTGGCGCGTTTGCTGGAGGATGCATTGAGTACACTCGGCGGTGAGGAAGAAGGCGAGGGCTTTACCGCCGACGACATCAAGGCGGCGTTTTCCAGTCTCGAGCGCGCATTTGTCCGCGGGCGCATCCTCGAGGGCGAGCCGCGGATCGACGGGCGCGATCTCAAAACTGTCCGGCCGATCAGCGTCGAAGTCGGCGTGCTGCCGCGAGCCCATGGCTCGGCGCTGTTTACGCGCGGCGAAACCCAGGCGCTCGTGGCGGCGACGCTCGGTACCGAACGCGATGCGCAGCGTATCGACGCGCTCGGCGGCGAGTACAAGGACACCTTCATGCTGCACTACAACTTTCCGCCGTACTCGGTCGGGGAGACGGGCTTCATGGGCTCGCCCAAGCGCCGCGAGATCGGCCACGGCCGCCTCGCCAAGCGCGGCAACCTGGCCGTCATGCCGGAGATGGACAAGTATCCCTATGTGATCCGCATCGTCGCCGACGTGACCGAATCGAACGGCTCCAGTTCCATGGCCACCACCTGCGGCACGAGTCTCGCGCTCATGGATGCCGGCGTGCCCATCAAGGCGCCGGTCGCCGGCGTGGCGATGGGGCTGATCAAGGAGGCCGACGACTATGCCGTGCTCACCGACATCCTCGGCGACGAGGATCATCTCGGCGACATGGACTTCAAGGTGGCCGGCACCGAAGACGGCGTGACCGCACTGCAGATGGACATCAAGATCGACGGCATCACCCGCGAGATCATGGAAACCGCCATGGCCCAGGCGCGCGACGGCCGCCTGCATATCCTCGGCGAGATGAACAAGGTGCTCGCCGAGCCGCGCAGCGAACTGTCCGAGTGGGCGCCGCGCATCATCACCATGAAGATCAACAAGGAGAAGATTCGCGACGTGATCGGCAAGGGCGGTGCGGTCATCCGTGCGCTTACCGAGGAGACCGGCGCCACCATCGACATCGAGGACGACGGCACGATCAAGATTGCCTCGGTGGACAAGGCCGCCGGCGAGGCCGCGAAAAGCCGCATCGAGGACATTACCGCCGACGTCGAGGTCGGCCGGGTGTACGAAGGCAAGGTCGCCAAACTGATGGACTTCGGCGCCTTCGTGACCATTCTTCCCGGCCGCGACGGGCTCGTCCACATCTCGCAGATTTCCAGGGAACGAGTGGAGAAGGTGAGCGACAAGCTCTCCGAAGGCGATGTCATTCGCGTCAAGGTACTCGAAGTGGACAAGCAGGGCCGCGTTCGCCTCAGCATGAAAGCCCTCGCCGAGGAAGAAGAAAACAACGCCTCCGCCTGAGCGGTGGACCCGGCGCTTCCAGGTCCATCGTAAGAGCGCGCCATGCGGGCGACACGAGCGCGCCGGGTTCCTGCAACTGCTTTGCAGCGAGTAGGGTGGATAAGCCAGCGCAGCAGGCGCATCCACCGAATCCACCGGCCGATGCGCTGCGCTTATCCGCCCTACTGGTGGGAGTGACGGCCACCGTCGCGACCGCGGCCGGGACGGCTGCTCGCGCATGCCGCATTGCTGCCTGAGCGATCCGGATCTGCGCGGTGTCGGGGGCACTTGAGGCGCCCTCGACATCGCGCGAGTCTGTG
>JAKDMP010000200.1 GCA_030452225.1 Gammaproteobacteria bacterium | reverse complement strand
AACCCAACGTTCGTTGATCATGCGCTCCAGCATCGCCTGCGCTTCCTCGAAAAGTTTGCGCGCCACTTCGCCCTTGTCTGGATCGTCGAGCACTTTCGGGTAGCTGCCGCGCACCTGCCAGGCGTGGAAGAAAGGCGTCCAGTCAATGTAGCGACGAATCTGTTCCAGGGAAAAATCCGTGAACACATGAATGCCGGGATCACGAGGTGCGGGCGGTTCGTAATCCGCCCATTCAATCCTCGGCGCGTTGTCGCGCGCTTCAGCAAAGCTTATCAGCCGCCCGCCCTGCTGCTTTTTCGCATAATGCGCGCGTACGGTATCGTGATTGGCATTGATCTCGGACACGTAATTGTCGCGCTCGCGTCCCAGCAGTTTCGAGACCACGCCGACGGCGCGCGAAGCATCCTTCACATACACCGTCGGGCCATCGTACTTGGGCGCCACCTTGACCGAAGTGTGCGTCGGGGAAGTCGTCGCGCCGCCGATCAGCAGCGGCAGCTTGAAATCAAGCCGCTTCATTTCGGCCGCGACATGTGCCATCTCTTCGAGCGACGGCGTGATCAGCCCCGAGACGCCAATGATGTCCACGTTCTCATTGCGCGCGGCTTCCAACAGCTTGGCCGAGGGCACCATCACGCCCAGATCGACCACCTCGTAGTTGTTGCAAGCGAGCACCACGCCGACGATGTTCTTGCCGATGTCGTGTACATCGCCCTTGACGGTGGCCATGAGAATTTTGCCTTTGGTTTGCGCCGTGCCGTCCTGATCCGCCTCCATGTACGGCAACAAATAGGCCACGGCTTTTTTCATCACGCGCGCGGATTTGACCACCTGCGGCAGGAACATCTTGCCGGCACCGAACAGGTCGCCGACGATGTTCATGCCGTCCATGAGCGGGCCTTCGATCACCTCGAGCGGACGCGCGACGGTATGGCGCGCTTCCTCCACATCCTCCTCGATAAAGTCGGCGATGCCCTTGACCAGCGCATGGCTGATGCGCTCGGCAACGGGTTTCTCGCGCCAGGCAAGATCACGCTCATCGCCTGCGGAGACGGTCTTGCCCGCATAGCGTTCGGCCACTTCAAGCAAGCGCTCCGAAGCTTCCGGGTTGCGGTTGAGAATGACATCCTCAACGGCGTTGCGCAATTCGGGCTCGATCTCGTCGTACACGGCAAGCTGGCCGGCGTTGACGATTGCCATGTCCAGCCCGGCGGCAATCGCGTGATACAAAAACACCGAATGCATCGCCTGGCGCACCGTCTCGTTGCCGCGGAAGGAAAACGATACATTGCTCAGACCGCCGCTGGTGTACACGCCGGGGAAACGCTGTTTGATTTCGCGCACCGATTCGATGAAGGCGCGCGCGTAATCGTTGTGCTCCTCGATGCCGGTGGCGACGGCAAAAATGTTGGCATCGAAGATCAAATCCTCGGGCGCGAAGCCGACCTTTTCGGTCAACAGTTTGTAAGCCCGCTCGATGATGGCGAGACGACGCTCGACGGTCTCCGCCTGGCCGGCCTCGTCGAAGGCCATGACGACAACCGCCGCACCGTAACGACGCGCAAGCCGCGCCTGCTCCAGGAACGGCTCCTCGCCCTCCTTCATGCTGATCGAATTGACGATCGGCTTGCCCTGCACACAACGCAGCCCCGTTTCGATCACCGACCACTTGGAGGAGTCGATCATGATCGGCACACGGGAAATATCGGGCTCCGAGGCAATGAGGTTCAGAAACAGTCCCATCGCCTTCTCGCCGTCCAGCATGCCCTCGTCCATGTTGACGTCGATCACCTGGGCGCCGTTCTCCACCTGCTGGCGCGCCACTTCGAGCGCCGTATCGTAATCGTCGCCGAGAATGAGCTTCTTGAAACGCGCGGAGCCGGTGATATTGGTGCGCTCGCCAACGTTGACGAACTGCGCCCCCTCGCCGCCGCCGATGGTGGCCGGCTCAAGTCCGGACAAACGCAGGTGCGAAGCGGGTTTGGCCACGGCTCGCGGCTTTTTACCAGTGACCGCCTCGGCAATGGCGCGAATATGCGCGGGCGTCGTGCCGCAGCAACCGCCGACGATGTTCAGCAAGCCGGCCTCGGCCCATTCGGCCAAATGCCCGGCCATGAACTCGGGCGTCTCGTCATAGCCACCCAGTTCGTTCGGTAGCCCCGCGTTCGGGTGCGCGCTCACGAATACCTCGGCGACGCGCGACAGCTCCTCCACATGTGCGCGCAACTGCTCGACGCCCAGGGCACAGTTCAAACCCACCGACAGCGGGCGCGCATGACGCACCGAGTTCCAGAACGCCTCCGGGGTCTGCCCGGAGAGTGTGCGGCCGCTCGCATCGGTGATGGTGCCGGAGATCATGATCGGCACACGCCTGCCGAGCTGCTCGAAAACTTCCTCGACGGCAAACAGCGCCGCCTTGGCATTCAGCGTATCGAAGATCGTCTCGACCAGAAGCA
>JAKDMP010000199.1 GCA_030452225.1 Gammaproteobacteria bacterium | reverse complement strand
CCTTCGCCGGTATGACGCCAATAGCATGTGATATTGGCTTATGTAAGTGCCATTCGCCGATCAGCGCTCTTTGCCGATGCGGTCGAGCTCGTCCAGGGCAAGGGTGGAATGCGCGTAGGCGCCGCCGGCCCGCATTTCCGCGGCCACCCAAATGGCTTCCATGATCTGCTCGTCGCTCGCGCCGGCTCGATGCGCGCCGCGCGTGTGTCCGCGAATGCAGTACGGGCACTGCGTCGTGTGCGCCACGGCGACGGCAATCAACTGCTTGGTCACCGCGGGCAGCGCCCCGTCGGCAAAGGCCTCGCGGCTGAACGCCTGAAAGGCCTCGAGCTGCTTCGGCGCCAGCTCCTTGCGGCGTTTGGAGATTTGGGGAGAACTCTCCGCAAATACGGGATGGCTCATGATTCGACTCCTCGGGTGGATGACAGGCTTCAAGTGTAGCGCTCCGCGCGCGCAATGCATTGACCGCGGTCAATCCGGACGAGCTTGACAATTGTCACCCGCAAGTCCTGACATCCTCCACTGGTTCGGCCTGCCCGTGCGTCCTACACTGGCCGCGAAATTTGCATCAAGGCCAACATGGATATGGACACTCAACGGGTCGGCACGGTTGCCGAACTCGAAAACGTCACCAAGCGCTACGGCAACGTCACGGCCGTGGATGGCCTGAGCCTGGCCGTGCGCGCCGGCGAGGTGCTGTCGCTGCTGGGCCCGAATGGCGCCGGGAAGACCACCAGCATCAATCTCCTTCTCGGACTGGCGCAGCCCGGCTCCGGCAAGGCGAGATTGTTCGGCCGGGCCCCGAACGACCTCGCCGCGCGCCGGCGCATCGGCGTCATGCTGCAAAGCACGATCCTCGAAGGGCGCGTGCGCGTGGCCGAGTACGTCGGCCATTACGCGCGCTACTATCCGTCGCCGACGGCGACCCGCGAGGCGCTGGAACTGGCCGGCATCGAGGATCTAGCCCGCCAACCGGTCGCGAAACTCTCGGGCGGACAAAAACAGCGGCTGATGTTTGCGCTTGCGCTGTGCGGCAACCCGGAGCTGCTGTTTCTCGACGAGCCGACCGCCGGACTCGACGTCGAGGCGCGCCGGGCGCTGTGGTCCACGTTGCGCGCCCTGGCCGAGGACGGCCGCACGATCGTGCTCACGACGCATTACCTCGAAGAGGCCGATGCACTCGCCGACCGCATCGTGGTCATCAACCGGGGCCGGGTTATTGCCGAGGGCAGTCCCGCGGAGATCAAGTCGCGCGCGGCGCTCAAGCGCATTCGCTGCAAGACCCGGCTTGCCGCCGAGGCGATCGCGGCGCTGGCGCAGGTTCACTCCGCGCACAAGGACGGCGCCCTGACGGAAATTTCCACCCTGCAACCCGAAGCGGTGCTGCGGGAATTGCTCCAACAAGACCCGGCCCTCGCCGAACTCGAGGTCAGCGGCGCGCGGCTCGAAGACGCCTTTCTCGAACTCACCCGCAGCCAACCCACGGAGCAAGCGGCATGAATACGATCGCGACAACGGCATCTGCGACGACGCCGCGGGCATGGCGCCTGCGCGACACGCTCGGCGTGTGGCTGCGCGAATCCGCATTCCAGTTTCTGGGGGTGCTGCGCATGCCCGCTTTCGCGTTGCCGACCCTGCTGTTTCCGGCCATGTTCTATCTCTTCTTCGGCGTAGTCTTCGGCAAGGGGGGGGTCGAGCAGGCGGCCTACGTGCTCGCCACCCTGGGAACCTTCGGCATCATGGCGCCGGCGCTGTTCGGCTTCGGGGTCGGCGTCGCGATGGAGCGCGAACACGGCATCCTCGCCCTGAAGCGCGTCTTCCCGCTGCCCTCCGCGGCCTACTTCTTCGGCAAGGTGGCAATGAGCGCGTTGTTTGCGCTCCTGATCGTCATCATCCTCGCCATCCTCGCGGTCACGCTCGGCGGCGTTCGTCTCGCCGCCGGCGAGTGGGCGCTTTTGACCATCGTGCTGGTGCTCGGAACGCTGCCGTTTTGCGCGCTCGGCCTCGTGGTCGGGCTGATGGCAAACGGCCAGGCCTCCGCCGCCATCGTCAATTTGATCTACCTGCCGATGTCGTTTCTCTCCGGGCTGTGGATTCCGATCCGGGTCATGCCGCATCTTTTGCAGCAGTTCGCGCCGGCGCTGCCGGCCTATCATGTAGGCCAGCTCGCGCTCATGGCCATCGGACATGACACGCGAACAAGCGTCATCACGCACATCGGATATCTCCTCGTCTTTTCGTTGATCTGCCTTTTTTTCGCCACACGACTGTGGCGGCGCATCCAGGATCGCTGACCATTCGTCGCAAAGGAGTACATCATGTCCAAGACAATACTGATCAAGTCGTCATTCCCGCGAAAGCGGGAATCTATCTTCCTGGTTTGGCTGGATAACTCGCGACTTGTGTCGCTCGCCCTTCGGGCCATGCGCTTCGCGCATGTTCGCTTCGGCGTTCCGCCTTCGCAGTCCCGCCTACGCGGGAATGAC
>JAKDMP010000084.1 GCA_030452225.1 Gammaproteobacteria bacterium | reverse complement strand
CCTTGCCGCGGCCTCGGCAACCAGCTATACGGTGCAGGCGGTGCCGACCGCCGTCGGCGACCAGAACGCCGACGAATGCGGCACCTTCACGCTCGATTCGTTCGGCAGGAAGAGCGCCGCAAAACCGGAGTGCTGGCCGTAGCAGTTCCCACGCACGGCTCTTGACGAGAAGTCGAAGCGCTTGGGCCGGCGAGCGAGGAGTATGGTCGACGCCATGCCGTACACTGGACGCCTGATCGTCGAGCATCCCCGCGGCCCCGTCCAGTGACCCGAACAGCATCCCTGCCGTTATCCCTCGATGCCCTGCTCTCGCCCGAGGAGGCCCGCCGCGGCCTGTGCGGGCTGGAACGCGAAGCGCTGCGCGTGACCCCCGAGGGGCGCATCGCGCAAACGGCCCACCCCGGAGCACTCGGGTCGGCCCTCACGCACCCGCAGATCACCACGGACTTCTCCGAGGCCCTGCCCGAATTCGTGACCGCGCCGCATCCGGGCCCGCAGGAAGCCCTCGCGGAACTCGGCACTATCGAAGCTTTTGCGGCGCGTCATATCGGCGATGAAATGCTGTGGATGACGAGCATGCCGTGCTTTGTCGACGACCCCGGCACCATCCCGATCGCCGAGTACGGCCGCTCCAACTCCGGGCGCATGAAGCACCTGTACCGCGTCGGCCTGAGCCACCGGTACGGCCGTGCCATGCAGGCCATTGCCGGCATCCACTTCAATTATTCCTTCCCGGACTCGTTGTGGGAGCCGCTGCTTGCGGCGCGCGGCGAGCCGGCCACCCGCGCAGCGCGCGATGCGGCCTGGATGGGCCTGGTACGCAACGTGCAGCGCCATGGCTGGCTGCTCGCCTGGCTGTTCGGCGCCTCGCCGGCCATCTGTCCGAGCTTTACGCCCCGGCCTCCGTCCTGGCTCAAGCCCCTTGCCAATGGCACGCTCGCCGGACGCGACGCCACCTCGCTGAGGCTTTCCGACATCGGTTACAAGAACCGCAGCCAGGCGGCGCTTCACGTGAGCACCAACACGCTCGCCGACTACATCGCCGACCTCACCCGCGCGCTGGCCACCGAAGAGCCCGCCTACGCCGAAATCGGCGTGCGCGACGGCGACGACTGGCGCCAACTTTCCACTGCGATTCTGCAGATCGAAAACGAATACTACGGCTTGGTGCGGCCGAAACATCGGCCGCGGCGCGGCGAGCGCCCCACGCTCACTCTCGAGAACGACGGCATCCGTTACGCGGAAGTGCGTGCCTTCGATATCGACCCCGCTACGCCACACGGAATCCGCATCGAAACGCTCCATTTCACGGAGATGTTTCTGTGGTATTGCCTGCTCGCGCCCAGCGCCCCGTTCACGGCCGGGGAACATTTGACGATCGACTTCAATATTCGCAACGTCGCTGTCAGCGGCCGCAAGCCCGGCCTGCGCCTCTGCCATGAAGGCATAACCATCGCCCTGAGCGAGTGGGCGAAAATTCTCTTCGACGGCATGGCCCCGATCGCCGAACATCTCGACACCGGCTTCGAGAAGGCGCCTTACGCCGCCGCACTGAACCAAGCCATGAACACCGTGCGACAGCCCGGCCTGACTCCTTCCGCCCGGGTGCTGGACGAGATAGCCGGCCACCCTCGCGGATTCATGGGATGGGCGCTCGAACTCACCCGGCGGCACAACGAGGCACTGCGTAGCACGCCGCTCGATGCGGCTGCACGGGAACACTTTGCCGCGGCCGCTCGTGAATCCATACGCAGGCAAGCGCAACTGGAGGCTTCCCCTCACGAATCCTTCGAGGCCTATCTTGCTCGTTACTACCGAGGGATCTCCGTCGCCGGCTGGCCGCCCTGAGAAGCGGACGCCGTTCCGCCGTTTGCTTTTATGCGGCTTTGACCGCATACTCCCGATCATGGCTCGACACCCAGAACTGGAAGCCGCACTTGGCGCCCTGCAATCCGTGGTGCTCGGCAAATCCCGGGAAATTCGCCTCGCCCTGGTATGCCTGCTGGCCGACGGCCACCTGTTGCTCGAAGACATTCCCGGTGTCGGCAAAACCACTCTGGCCCACGCGCTCGCGCGTGTGCTGGGGCTCGATTTCCAGCGCATCCAGTTCACCAGCGACCTGTTGCCCGCCGATATCATCGGCACCACCGTGTTCGAACGCGAACACGAGCATTTCAGTTTCCGCCCCGGCCCGATTTTCGCCGAAGTGGTACTGGCCGACGAAGTGAACCGCGCGACGCCGCGCACGCAAAGCGCCTTGCTGGAGGCGATGCAGGAAGGGCAAGTCAGCGTGGACGGCGCCACGCACTCCTTGCCGCGGCCGTTCTTCGTCATTGCGACCCAGAATCCGCGCGAACAGATCGGCACCTATCCCCTGCCCGAATCCCAACTGGACCGTTTCGCGATGCGCCTGTCGCTGGGCTACCCCGACGCCGAAGCCGAGCGTGCCCTGTTTCAATCCGGGGATCGGCGCGATCTGCTCGCGCGACTCGAAGCCCGCCTCGATCCCCGTGGAATAAGGGCCCTGCAGAGCATGGCCAACCGCATCGCCGCGGCCCCCGCCCTGCTGGACTATATTCAGGCGCTGGTGGCCTGGACGCGCGAGGGACGCCGCTATGAACACGGGCTCTCGCCGCGCGCAGGCATCATGCTGCTGCGCCTGGCGCGCGCACACGCGCTGGTTGCCGGGCGAAGCAAGGCCGTCGTACCCGAAGACGTGCAGGCAATACTCCCGGCCGCCGTGGGGCATCGCCTGCATCCTCCGGGCGCAACCGATGGCGGCGAACAGATCGGCCGGGAGATCATCAAGGCCGTGCCGATACCTTGAGACCAGCGGCATGCGGCAGTCCAGGTTGTTTATCCACTGCGCCTTCCCTTCGACGGGGCCCGCATGAAAGTGCCAAGGCCCATAGCCGACTGGATCGAGCGCGGAACCGCCAAACGCGCGGTGGGCGGAAACTGGCCGAGCCGGCTGAACCGCTCGCAGGTTTTCATCCTGCCGAGCCGTTTCGGGCTGCTTGCCGGCGCGGCGAGTATCGTCATGCTGCTCGTAGCCCTGAACTATCAAAACAGCGCCGTCTTCCTGCTCGCCTTCCTGCTCGGCGCGCTGCTGCTGGTCGCCATGGTGAGCTGCCATCAACATCTGAACGGGCTGGAGATTCTCCATGTTCACGCCGACCGGGTTTTTGCCGGCGAGCCGATCCGGCTGCAGGTGGACGTCCGCAACCCGAGCCGGCGCGCACGCAGCGGACTGGCTTGTCATGGCTCCGGTGCGATCGGGCCCGCCGTGCGCGTGGCGGTGGAGGGCGGGGCGCGGCTCGAGCTTGCGTTGCCTCCCCGCCGCCGCGGTCGCCACCCAATTCGACGCCTGAGCCTGGACAGCCGCGAACCGTTTGGCGTATTTCGGGCCTGGAGCCGCCTCGCGCCGGTGCACTGCATCGTCTATCCGCGCCCCGCCATGAATGCCCTCCCGCCGCCCGGCCATGCGGGTCTGGCGACGCGGGGCATCGCCCCCCATCAGCCCGAGGATTTCCTCGGCCTCGCCCGCTATCGTCCCGGCGACCGCCCCGGCCAGATCGAATGGCGCCATTACGCCCGCGGCGGAACGCTGGAGCGCAAACACTTCGGCGGCGCCGGCGGCGGCGCCGCGTGGCTCGACTTCGTCGATGCGCCCGGCACCGATGCGGAAGCTCGCCTGTCCGTGCTCTGCGCCTGGGTGCTGCAGGCCGAGCGTGAAACCGTGCATTGGGGATTGCGCTTGCCGGGCTACCTGCTTGCTCCCGGGCGCGGCTCACAGCAACTCGAGCGCGGACTGACTGCGCTCGCGCTGTACCCAGGACCCTACCCGGCATGACCCGGCACGCCTCGCTGGCCGGCCCCCGACCTGCCAGCGGCCGGGTACGCGGCGTTCTGCTGCTTCTGGCTACGGCCTTCCTGCCTTACCTGTTCATTCTGCCGCCGTGGGTGGCGGCTGTGGCGCTTGCCGTCATCGGCTGGCGCCTGCTCGCGCTGTATCGGAACTGGAGGCAACCGGGCTTGATCATCAGGATCGTGCTGGTCGTGTTCGGGCTGCTCACCGTCGTTGCCAGCTTTCGCGGTTTCGGCGGCGCCGAGGCAGGCGGCGCCTTTCTGGTCATTACCGCCTCCCTGAAGGCCATGGAAAGCCGCAATCTGCGCGACTTTCGCATCGTCGCGCTGCTGGTGTTCATTCTGCTCGCCGCCGCATTTCTGCTCAATCACTCGTTGCCGTTTGCGCTCTACGCGGCCTTTCTCGTATGGCTGGCCACTGCCGTTCTGCTCAGTCTCGGCGAGGGCAGCGAGTCCCGGCGCACGCTGGCCCTGCGCGCCAGCCGCCTGCTCGCCGCCGCGCTGCCGATCGCGATTGCGCTGTTCCTGCTTTTCCCGCGCCTGGCGGGGCCGCTGTTCCGCTTCGGGGCGCCACGAATGGCCGCCGTAAGCGGACTCGCCGACAGCCTTTCTCCGGGCAGCATCGCCGCGCTCGCCGCTTCCGATGAAATCGCGTTTCGCGTCCACTTCGACGGGGCGCTGCCGCCGCCGGGCGAGCGCTATTTTCGCGGCCCGGTATTCGTCCATTACGACGGCGAAAGCTGGCTCCCCGGGCAGCGCAAGCCCGCGCGCGGGGGCTTAGAGCCGCGGGGCGAGCCGGTTCGTTACCGCGTCATGGAACGCGGCAACGGCACGCGTTTCCTTTTCGCGCTGGCATTGCCGGTCCAGCTGTCCGTCGATGCACGCCTGACGGGCCGCTACACGCTGCTTGCCCCGCACCGTATCTGGAACGACATAACCTTTACCGCCGTCTCCTACCCGGATTACCGCATCCAGGCCGCCGGGCTCGGCCCGGTGGCGCGGCGCATCAATCTCGCCCTGCCCGCGGGCATTAATCCCAAGGCCCGGGCGCTGGCGGAGCGTTGGCGCAAGGACAGTCGATCGCCCGCCGAGGTGGTGCAACGCGCACTCGCCTGGTTCCACGAGCGGCCCTACTACTACACCCTTACGCCCGGCCTGCTTCGCGGTGAGAACAGGCTCGATCGGTTCCTGTTCGAGACGCGGCGGGGTTTTTGCGAACACTACGCCAGCGCTTTTGCCTTCCTGATGCGCGCGGCGGGCATTCCGGCCCGGGTCGTCACCGGGTATGCCGGCGGCAAAACCAACCCCTATGACGGCTGGCTGGTTCTGCGCCAGGCCAACGCCCACGCCTGGGATGAAGTTTGGCTCGCCGGACGCGGCTGGGTGCGCGTCGATCCGACCGCCGCAATCCCTCCCGGCCGGGTCGAATCGTCGGCACGGTTCGCGGCAGCCCTGGGTCCGGCCCGTAATGCCGCGCCCCTCACGCACGACTGGTTATGGCACCTGGGCAGCCTCTGGGATGCCGCCAATACGTTCTGGATGCAGTACGTGATCGGCTACGATGCCGGCCTTCAGCATCGTCTTCTGGGCCGCCTGGGGCTGGGCCGGCTTGGGCCCACGTTGATGGCGCTGGTCATGGCGGGCCTGGCCATCGGCGCCGGCCTGCTCGTTTTCCTCCTTGGCCTGATGCCGTTTCGCAAGCGCGGCGACGACCCGGCACAAAAACTGTACGAACACTGGTGCAGGAGACTGAAGCGCCACGGCATCCAACGCGGGGCGAGCGAGGGGCCGCTCGATTTTGCCGTGCGCGTCGCAAGACTGCGGCCGCAGGATGCCGCCCTCACCGACGACATCACGGAGCTTTATATCCGCGCGCGCTACGCCGAAGACCCCTCGGCCCTGGAGCTTCTCAAGCGCCGGATCCGGCTTTGGCATTCATCGCCGCGCGGCCGAGCGGAAGCATCCACAGGCCGGCAAGACCGATGACGAACAGCACGCCGATGGCGGCGACCGCGAGCCGCGGGCTGCCGGTCCAAGTCTGCACCCCGGCGACGATCAGCGGACCGAAGACCGCCGCAAACTTGCCCATCAGCCCGAAAAAGCCGAAGAAGGCTGCACTTTCCTCGCGCGGGATGAGCCGGGCGTACAGCGAGCGGGACAGCGCTTGAACGCCGCCCTGGACCAGCCCGACGAGCACCGCGAGCAGAAAAAACTGCCATATCCGGGTGATGAATGCTGCATAGACGACCACGAATATATAGACCAGCAACCCCGCACTGATGGCGGCACGCGGTCCGACGCGCTCGCCGATCCAGCCGTAGGCAAGCGCTGCGGGAAAGGCTACGAACTGCGTGACAAGCAGCGCCACAATCAGGCCGCTCGAGGGCAATCCCACCGCAAGCCCGAAGCCGACTGCCAGCTTGAACACGCTGTTGACGCCGTCGATGTAGAGCCAGTACACGACGAGGAACCCGAGCAGCAGCGGAAGCGTGCGCAGGCGCAGCACAATCCGTCTGAATTGCAAGAGCCCTTGGCCAACCGCCCGACGCAGGCCGGCCGCGCCACCGCCTTCGTGCACGCCGGCAAAAAGTACCAGCGCAAACAACCCCCACCAGACGGCCACGGTGACGAAGGAGGCTTTGACCGCCGCTCCCGCATCGACGAGCCCAAACCATTCCGGCTTCTGCACCATCGTCACGTTGATGGCGAAAAGAATGCCGCCGCCGAGGTAACCGAGCGCGTAGCCGAGCGTCGAGGCGCGATCGAAATGCGGACGCGGCGCCACATGGGGCAGCAACGCATCGTAGAACACATTGCCCGCAAGAAAGCCGAGACTCCCGAGGCCGAAAAGAATCAGTGCCGCGTCCAGATTGCCCTTGTCCGGCAGAGCCAGCAGGGCCGAAGCGGCTACGCCCAGCGCGAGAAATCCGGCAAGGAAACGCTTGCGATGGTTGCCGCAATCGGCAATCGCCCCGAGTACCGGCACACACAGGGCAATCACGATGGCGACCCCTGCATTCACCCAGGCAAGCAGGGCGAAGGCCTGGCCGTGACTCAAGTCGCCGCGCCAGTACTGATCGAGAAACACCGGGAAAAAGCCGGCGATAATGGTGGTCGCGAACACCGAGTTGGCAAAATCGTAGCTCGCCCAGGCCCAGGTTTCGCGGCTCAGCCCGAGCCGCCAATCGAAACGCCTCATGTCTTCTCCGGTCGCGGCATCATCGGCTCACTGCCGCCCCGCCCGTGGAGCCTCTCCTCTGCCGCTTGCGTGAAGCCGCACACGGGACAGGGGATTTCCCTCCGCCGCTCCGGTCCGGCAGATCGCCCAATGGAACGTCGCGCTGAAGACGACGAAGAATGTAGTGGACTGTGCACGATCACGATGCCAAGCCGAACGTTACCAAGGCGTTGGCGTCGCACGATGCGTAACACGGCCCGCCGGCTATCCCCGGCTCGCACTTTTCGCCGACCCGCCATGGTTTGCCGGCCCGAAGCCGCACATCCAACCCCCGGTCGGGGCCGTCGTCCGAATGATCGGGACTACCCGGCCAATCGACAACCATTTCATGTTCTCCTCCAACGCCCTGGATCGCCGAATAGCGGGAATTTTATATCGAAAGCCGGCGCACGCGGCGATGGCGCCGCCGTTGCGGAAAAGCCCGGCGGAAACGAGAATCCGCACGCCGCGCCTGGTTCGGCGGATGCGTCATCATGACTGCTGCCCGCTCAGCCAGCGCAACAGATTAGTGATGCGTTGCGTGTCGAAAACTTCGGGTTCGAAGTCGCGGCCTATCCTGTCGAGCAGCTTCACATGGCCGGGTGCCTGCGGGTCGGCGAGCGCGGCGAGCATTTTCCGGTACCCGGCAGGGCCGCCGCAATCTTCGGGAGGGCAGGCGCGTTCACCGTCGATGCAGCGGGGACGCGCGACCGCCTCCTCGGCGGGAAAGACCCGCTCGATCAGGATTTCGTGTTCCCATTCGTCGCCAAAATCGTAAACGTACATGAGCCGATCCCCCTGTTCGGCGACCTTCCCGAGCACCGCCTTGCTCTCGTCGCGGATGGTCGTGCCGAGATCCGGATCGGTCACACCGTATTCCTCGCCGTTCACGATAAACATGTGCAGATGGATATTCTTCCAGCCCATGGCGATTTGCACGATGTTATGCAGCACATCGAGCGTGGTGGCTGCGGGTACCTGCAACCGCCGCCAGATTGGCGGCGCGACTCCCTGCAATGTCAATTTGACCTCGTAGAGATTCATGGACTCCACTCCCCTCCTTTCATACTGTCCAGCTTACTTTCCTCGTTGTCGCAAAACCCGACCTCACGCGTATGCGGAAGCAGGTTGCCCGGGTCGTATTGCGCGGCCGCCCTGGCCAGGCGGCAAGCTGCTTCGCGGCGCAACAAGGCCGGCGAAACCACTTCCACGTCGGGTCCGTATTTGAGTATGTCCATCATGATTTCACGCGTATCGGCACAGGGCAGGCGCAGTTCGTATCGCCCGTCAGCCAGAAAACGGCCCTTTTGTTCGGGATGCCATTGTTCGTCCGCGACCCAGCGCGCGCGCTCGGCCGTGAAGCGAAGTACCGCGATATGCCCGGCCTTGCCGGCAAAGATGCCGTAGCCGGCGGCCAGTTCACGGTCGAGCCGCGCATCGGAAATGTTGCGTGCGGCTTCGGGCAGGATGCGCGGCGCCGCGATACGGTCGAGAGAGAAGATGCGCAACGCGCTTCGAGCGTGATCCCAGGCGTCGAGGTACCAATTGTCGCGGTAATGGGTCAGGCGCTGCGGCGAGACGTCACGTTGCGAGCATTCGTCGTTCACACGCGCGTGATAGCGAAAGGTCAGGCGGTGGCGCGAAAGAACGGCTTCGGATACGGTGCGGAAGGTTTCGGGTCGCTTGAGCCGCGCGGCAAGATCGAGGATGCGGATGCGGCGTACTTCATCCCGGATTCCGGCACATTTGCTTTCCAGTATGGCCGCGACGCGCCGGCGCAATGGGGCAATGCGCCGCTCGAGAACACCGGGTTCGATTTCGCGCAGAAGTTCGAGGCAGGCGGTGAGTGCCAGAAGCTCCCCGGGATTGAACCACAGGCCGGGCAGTTCGTAACGTTCACGCTCCTTTTCGGCGTACCAATAGCCGCCATTCTGCCTGGAGCTTGCGATGGGGGCGTTGAATTCATCGCGCATCTGCTGAATGATGCGGCGCACCGTGGCGGTACTGCAGTCGAGCTCCGCGCACAGACGCGCAGTCGAAACCGGATAGCGCGATTCTTTCAGTACGGCATGCAGCGCATAAATGCGGCCCTGATGGTCCACCCGAAGCCTCCCTGGCGCAAACCCCACAGGTTGCGCGGTCCAACGAACTGCAAGCAGGCGCCGTTTTGTCTCCGGCCCCGCCCTGAACGTCCTCCTCGGGTTCCCCTCTGCGCCCGCCGGGGCCGGCAGAAGGGAGCAGCAATGTTACCCGCTCAAGCCCCTTGCGTCAAGCCTTTTCGGCGCGCGTCGACACCCTTCAAGGCTTCCTCCACTCCGCAGTCAGCGCCCGTAGCGACGCTCGCGGCGCTGGTAATCACGCACGGCACGCAGAAAATCGATGTGCCGAAAAGCCGGCCACAACGCTTCCACAAAGTGAAACTCGCTGTACGCCGACTGCCACAACAGGAAACCGGACAGCCGCTGCTCGCCGCTGGTGCGAATGATAAAGTCGGGATCGGGCACGCCGGTGGTATACAAATGACGCTCCAGCGCATCGGCGTTGACTTCGGCAATCAGCGATTCGACCGACTTGCCCCCGGCTTGCGCCTCGCGCAGCAAATCCTTGACCGCATCGGCAATCTCTTCACGCCCGCCGTAGGCCAGGGCGATGGTCAGAAGCATACCGTCATGCCCCTTGGTGGACAACTCCAGGGCCTCGATGGCATCGTTGACGCGTTCGGGAAGCCGCTGGCGCTGCCCGATTATCCTCACGCGGACCCGATCGGCCTTGATCCGCGGATCTTCGAGCAACTCGGCGCTTTCGCGCACGAAAAGATCCAGCAGAAAGTCCACTTCCTCCGAGGGACGCCGGAAATTTTCGGTGCTGAACACGTAGAGGGTCACGTGGCGCACACCCAGCTCCAGGCACCACTCGAGTACCTGCCGCAATTTTTCGGCCCCGTATTCATGGCCCAGGCGCGCAGCGATGCCGATACCGCGCGCAAATCTGCGATTGCCATCGAGAATCAAACCGATATGTGCGGGCACCGGGCCGCTGTTCACCTGCCGCGTCAAGCGTTGCCCGTATATCCAATACAACGGTTGAAGAACGGGGTGAAGGACGCGGGCGCGAAACAATTGCCAGACATCGCGCCCGCGTCCTTCACCC
>JAKDMP010000198.1 GCA_030452225.1 Gammaproteobacteria bacterium | reverse complement strand
AATATCACCCCCACATACCCGTAGCGGGGTTGCAATGAAACATAGAATCTCCCACAAGCTTGTAGCATCGGGATTCGCTCGAACCCTTCTTGCCCAATATCGAGGGTTCGAATCTCATTCCCATGATTCATTCCGAAGCGGCCCTGCGGACCGCTTCGGAATGAATGGCGGAGAGGGAGGGATTCGAACCCTCGATGCGTGTTAACGCATACACGCTTTCCAGGCGTGCTCCTTCGACCGCTCGGACACCTCTCCAAAACAGGCTTTATTTACAGGTACTTGCAAGACACCCATAAAACCATTCTAGATTGCGGCCTGCCCCCCTTTCACAGCGCTTCCTGCTTCGGGTGCCAATACTTCGGGCGGGTAAACCAGACAAGCCTGCGCCTTCGTCGGCGTCCCGCCGGGCGCTCCGCCGGGGATGGCAAAGCTCCCATCGCCGTGAATCGACGGCGCGCCCGGCGGCTGCCGCGGCGCCGGAACGCTGCGCGCCCCGTACCAGCCTTCCGGCACGCAGGAATGCGAGCAGCCGGCAAGTCCCGTCAGCCCGGCGCACAGCGCCAATACCAACGCGCCGTGCAAAACCGGCTTCATGCCCACGCTCCGATCACAACGCTCGATCCTCGCCTGTTTCGTTTCACCCGCAACTCCACGTCAGGTTCGTACTGCATCCGACCCTCGTGCTTGCGCAGGGTTCAAAGAACGTAAGGCCGCACGAATGTGACGCATATTGTAAAGCACGGCAGCCCGCCGGGTCAGTCCGATTCCGGCTCGGGGCGAAGAAGCGGAAACAACAATACTTCGCGAATGGATTCGGACCCCGTCAGCAGCATGGCAACCCGGTCCATCCCGATGCCGATGCCCCCCGTCGAGGGCATGCCGTACTCCAGCGCGCGCACGTAGTCGTGATCGAAGAGCATGGCCTCCTCGTCGCCGCCGGCGCGCTCACGCAGCTGGGCTTCGAAGCGACGCGCCTGATCCTCGGGGTCGTTGAGTTCCGAGAACCCGTTGGCGATCTCGCGCCCGCCAATGAAGAGTTCGAATCGCTCTACCATCTCCGCATCGCCATCCTGCGCGCGCGACAGCGGCGAGACTTCGAGCGGATAGTCGGTCACAAAGGTCGGCTGGATGAGGGTCGGCTCGACAGTATGCTCAAACAACGCCACCAACAACTTTCCCCATCCCGTGGCGGGCGGCGGTTCCAGCCCGCGCGCCTGCAGCACTTCGATCAGGCGCGCGGTATTGCGTGTATCCTTCGTTTCGAGTTCCGGGCAGGCTTCCAATACGGCATCGGTGAGCGTCACGCGCCGAAAGTCGGCGGAAAAGTTCAGCGTGTTTTCCGCATATTCCAGTGTGGACGTGCCCGCAATGTCGGCAACCAGCGTTTGCAGCAGACACTCCGCCAGCTCCATCATGCTCGCGCAGTCGCCCCAGGCCTGGTAGGCCTCGAGCATGGTGAACTCGGGATTGTGCCGCGTGGAAACCCCTTCGTTGCGAAAACTGCGGTTGATCTCGTACACCCGCTGCAGGCCGCCGACCACCAGGCGCTTGAGATACAGCTCCGGCGCAATGCGCAGGTACAGCGCAATATCCAGCGCGTTGTGGTGGGTGGTGAATGGACGCGCGACCGCACCGCCTGCAAGCGGCTGCATCATGGGCGTTTCCACTTCGAGGAAACCCTGCGCATCGAGCAGGCCGCGGGCGACACGCAGCATTTCGGCGCGCTTGCGAAAAATGTCCCGGACTTCGGGGTTCATGATCAAATCGAGGTAGCGGCGCCGGTAGCGAAGCTCCGGGTCCTTCAGGCCGTGGAATTTCTCCGGCAGGGGGCGCAGGCATTTCGCGATCAGCCGCAGCGAGGACACGCGCAGGCTCAACTCGCCCGTTTTGGTGCGAAAGAGCGAACCTTCGACGCCCACGATGTCACCGAGGTCGAGTTGCTTGAAGCCGGCATAGCCCTCGTCGCCCAGCGCATCGCGCTTGACGAATATCTGCAGCCGGCCGCTGCCGTCATCCAGATGCGCGAAGCTAGCCTTGCCCATCACCCGGCGGGTCATCATGCGCCCCGCGATCCGCATTTCGACCCCGCGTTCTTCCAGCGTCTCGCCATCGAGATCGCCAAAGGTCGATACGACGGCGTCCACGGCGGCGTCGGGACGAAAGTCGTTCGGGTACGCAAAACCTTCCTCGCGCAGCGCCTGCAATTTTGCTCGGCGCTCCGCCACCAGGTCATGCCGTTGCGTCTTGTCACTCATGCTTCATCCTTGCTTGCAAACGTTCGAATCCAAGTGGAAGGGACGATCCGGCCGCAAATCAGCACCGGAATTCAACAATACCCTATCGCGATGGAAACCGTCGTTCTACACTCACACTTCGTCGTCCCGGCGAGAGCCGGGACCCGGTTCAATACGCATCCCGGCCAAAGGCCCGGACACAACACATACTGGATGCCCGCCTTCGCCGGCATGCGGATTGAGCCCGCAGACGAGAATCCGGGGTG
>JAKDMP010000197.1 GCA_030452225.1 Gammaproteobacteria bacterium | reverse complement strand
GGGGGGGCGGCCCTACTCACCTCGCGCGCGCCAACCTGCGCGCCTTCACACGCGGCGAGCGCAGCCTCCGGCGAGCCGCCGACGATCGCCTCCCACTCGTCGATGAGCGTGTCGACGCGCACCTTGCCGAGCTCCTTGGAGATGTTCGGCAAGGCATTACGCAGGCCCGGGGTCTTGAGCAACCCCACGATCAGATGCCCGGTGCGCACCCGCGGCTCGCCGAAAGTCAGGCTAGCCCAGACCCAGCCGCGCTCGACGGCCTCCTCCACATGGGAGGAGAGGTCGGAGACGGAGGTCGCGCCGCGCGGCAGCGCATCCAAGCTGCGGGTCAGATCCGCGGCCAACCGCGCCGGGTCCATCTCGAAGCGGCGCGCGATGTGGTGGAGATCCGAGTCCTGTTGCTGGAGGATCTGATTGAGCCAATGCGAGAGCTCCACATAGGGGTTGCCCCGCAGCTTACAGAAAGTAGTGGCGCTCTCGATGGCCTTGTAGGCGAGGCCGCCAAGCCTGCCGAATAGGGCTACGCGGCTGATTTCTCCCACGGTTCGTGTCTCCCAATGCCTGTGTCGTGCCGTGGTGCTGGCAGGGGTTGCTGGCCGTTCGCGGCGAGGCGCCGCTCCCACATTACGTTGCCGATTCACGCGCCCTGATACTATGGTCCTTTGCCACCTTGCTATCCTGACGCCGTGCTTGCGGCGAACTGCGGATTTTCGGGCCCGGCGCGTCCGCGCGCACGCAGCCAAGCCAGCTACTCCAGCCGAGCCTCGGGCCGCGAGCGAGGCGTAGGGCCGGCACCTCGGCTTGCCGCAGCAGGAGCGATGCATCCCAGGCAAGCTCGTCGCCTGCATAGGCGCGGACGAGATCGGTCAGCGCCTGCAGCCCCCGCCCTCCGGGCAGGAACCCATCGAAGTCATCGCGGGATAATGGGCCCACATCAAGCCTGAAGCTGAACTGGCATTGCCAGGATCGCCGTCCCAGGTTGGCCGAGCTGCCCAGGCCGCTGCCGGCGCGCCGGCCCAGTACCAGCCGGTCGTCTGGCGGAATATCGAGCCAGCGTGGCTCGAACTGCTCCACCCGACAGGGCACAGCGAAATAGTCCAGCAGGATATCCTCCAGCCCTTCGGCCGACTTCGCCGCCGGCGCAAATCGCCCGGCCCGTGACAGGCGGGCGCAATCGCCGATGCTGTCGCGCTCACGCTGGCTCGGCGTGCCGATGCCGATCAGCGCCCCGATGTAGACCGCGAAATGGTCCCGCTCAGGGTGGTCGTGCTGCACGCAAAGCTGAGCGTTCGCCCAGGCGCGATAGAAAAGACAGGCCAGGCGGTGCTGGAAGGCGTTGACAAAGGCGGCGAACGTCGGATCCTGGTGCTGGCGAGCCCGCTCATCGGCATGCTCGGTGAGATGCAAGGGCAGTGGGCCGTTGGGCCCGAAGAGGCCGAAGGACTCGCAGACGAGCCGGTCCGGCTGTCCGCGCGCGTAGCTGACCACATCCGCCGGGGCGAAGCGCAACGACGGCCGCTGGCTGACCCGCACACTGTCCTCGCATGGGTGCCGCGATTCGCCGAGCCTCGGCTGCTCCGCCGCCCCCGCCTCGAGCAGGCGCAGCGCCGCAAACAGGCTGTAACGGTAGGGCGCGCGCTCCAAGGCAGCGAGCCGCCCTACAGCGTCAGTCGCTGACCCGCTCTTACCGGCCATCTCATGACCTCGCCGCGTTGCTCGGATTCCACCACCGTCTGCGTGAACGAGTTGATGGCGACATATTTGGCGAAGAAGCGCTCCAGCACGGCACTCAGCAGGAACGCGCCAACGCCGGTGAACGCCGTCTCATCGAGCCGCAGGCGGATCTCGAGACCGTTGCCGAAGCAGATGGGCCCAGCCACCGGCATCCGTCGCACTATGGCGCGTGAATCAACCCAGACCACGCCTTCTACATGCCGTGCCAAGGGATCTTTGTCGTCGACGTACAAGGCCAGCATCTCGCGCAAAGCCTCGGCCCCCGCGCCGGAATCCTCATCGGCGATGGACAGATAGTTGAGCGAGAGTTGGCTCACCAGGCGCCACGCGGTCTCGCCGCTGTGAAAGGCATGCCGCGGCCGAGTCGGGCCGGCGACCATGCGCACCGCCTGCACCGGGGCGCCGATCTCCAATGTGAAATCGGTCGCGCCTTTGCCGAGGGCCATCTGCAGGGGCAAGTCCCGGTTCGTGCACAACGCCTGCACCTGGAGCTGGCGCAGATCGCTGGAGAAGGGCGCGCTGCGCGAATCCACCAAAGATACGAAGCACTCACTGCCCAGGTAGGTCGATCGCGCGCGCTGGCGCGAGGAGCGCTCACGGGGCCGGCGCTGCACGCTGAAGTGGGCACCACCGCCGTCACGCTCCGAGAGATGATGGGTCTGGTGGTAGAACGGATGGAACATCCGCGTGTCTTCCGCCGTACGCCCGTAGCCGGTAACGCCGGTGATACGATAGACCTCGAAATCCAAGGGCCGATTGCGGTCCGGCACCACGTG
>JAKDMP010000083.1 GCA_030452225.1 Gammaproteobacteria bacterium | reverse complement strand
CGCGCATGTTCGCTTCGGCGTTCCGCCTTCGCAGTCCCGCCTACGCGGGAATGACGAAAAAGTACTTGTACAGCGTTGCCTTGATTCAAGCAGCCGTTTGGGCGCCGTGATCGGCGCGAGTTTGATCGCCGCTGCGCTTCTCACCTCCGCCGCGTCGAATGCAGCGACAACCACGCGCACCGCCGATTGCCTGTCCGTGCCGAAGGGCTTTTCGTCGCTCGCCGTGAAGGCCGCCGCCGCGCCGGCAAGCCTGTGGAAAGGCTGGATTTACGGCGATGACATCAAAATGACGGTCGCACCGCATGATGCGCTCTTCGACCAGCCGGTCGCCGTTCGCGTCCACGGGCTGAAGCCCGGGCAACCGTTGACGCTCAAGGCTTCGGCAACCGACCGCCAGGGCCGGACCTGGTCCGCGTCGGCGATCTTCGTCGCCGATACGCACGGCGAGATCGACGCCGGCCGCATGGCGCCGCAGTACGGCGATTATTCCGGCGTACACGCGATGGGTCTCGTGTGGGCGATGAAACCCGAAGGCGTCAAAAACCCGGCGTATGCATTGTTCATTCCGAAGGATCATCACATCGAATTCGCCGCGCTCGCCCGCGGAAAGCTGCTGGCGCAAGCCACGCTGACCCGCTCGCACGTGGCGCCGAACGTCAGGCACATCCAAGTCAACACCGACGGCCTGGTCGGCGATCTGTTCCTGCCCACCACACCCGGCAAGCATCCCGGAATCGTCGTACTCGGCGGCTCGGAGGGCGGCCTGCATCCGCAGGTGGAAGAGGCGGCGCTGCTTGCCGCGCATGGTTATGCGGCGCTCGGCCTCGCCTACTTCCAGGGCGGTATGGGCATACGGACGAAAAACCCGCGCCTCGCCGGCCTGCCGAAAATGCTCGTCGAGATTCCGCTCGAGTATTTCGTCAAGGCCGCAGACTGGTTGAAGCAACAGCCCGGCGTGGATGCGCATGAAGTTGCCATCATGGGCTGGTCCAAGGGCGCGGAAGCCGCGCTCGTCACCGCCGCCTTGTTCCCTCGGGACTTTCAGGCGGTGCTCGCCTATGCCCCGAGTTCAGTGGCGTGGTTCGGCCTCCAATACCGGGGACCGGCAACTTCATCCTGGACGCTGGACGGCAATCCGCTGCCGTGGGCCACTCCGATCGTGGATCCAGCCCTGTTCACCGGCGGCAAGCCGATTTCCTTCACGCCCGGCTACGCGGCGGGGCTCGAAGACACCGCGGCGGTGAGCAAGGCCGCGATCCCCGTGGAGCGTATCGCCGGACCGGTATTGCTGATCTCGGGCACGGACGACCAGATGTGGCCCTCCGCCGTCATGGCGCGCCAAATCATGCAACGCCTCGCGGCGCACGATCACGCCTACGCCGACGAGTCGCTGTGCTACCGCGGCGCCGGCCACATGATCCTCCCGCCCTACCGGCCCACGGTCACGACCGGCGTCACTGCCGGGCCGATGACCATTCTTCTCGGCGGCAGTCAAATCGCCTATGCCTTCGCCAATCCGGACTCCTGGCACAAGGTGCTGCGCTTCTTGCAGACCGCATTGCAAGAGACGCCCTGATGATGGCTTAATCTAGGCATCATGACGCTCTCGCAACGCCTCGCCGCGCCTGTTCTGTGGCTGCACCGCCGCCTGCTGCCCGCCGATCAGGGCGTCGGCTGGATGCCCTATCTGTGGCTGATCTGGGTAGGCTTTTTCTTCATCCCCTGGGTCGGGCAGACGATCAGCGTAACGACTATAGCGGCCACCGTCGCTGCCATCGTGCTCTTTCTGCCGCTGTACTTTCGTTACTGGTGGGCGCGCCGCGCCGAAGCACCGTGGGTTATCGCGCTCATCGCCGCCCTGGGTTGCGCGCTGATTCCGTTCAACAGCGCCGGCGGCGCGCTGCTGATCTATGCCGCGAGCTTCGCCGGCTACAGCTTTCGCCCGCGCATCACGATGATCATACTGGCCGCCCTGGCGGCGATTGCGGCCGGCGAATACCTTGCGCTGGGTCTGCCGCTGATCGTGTGGATTTGGGCGCCAACCATCATCGTCATGGTCGGGCTCGCCAATATGTGGACCGCCGAACGTCACCGCCAACACTGTGCCCTGGAACAGTCGCAGGCGGAAGTGAAACGCCTGGCGGCCGTGGCCGAACGCGAACGCATCGGCCGCGATCTGCACGATCTTCTCGGCCACACGCTGACGCTCATTACCGTCAAGGCGGAACTCGCGGCCACGCTGGCGGAACGCGATCTGCCGGGTTCGGCTCGTGAACTGCGCGAACTGGAAACCATTGCGCGCGATGCCCTGCGCCAGGTGCGCGAAGCCGTCGGAGGTTACCGTGCGAGCGGCTTCGCCGGCGAGGTCGTCGGCGCGAAGATCGCCCTGCAGGCGGCGGGCGTCGAATTCACGAGCGACATCGCCGCCCGCGCCGGCTCGGGTGAAGAAGAGACCGCGCTGGCGATGGTGCTGCGTGAAGCGATCACGAACGTCGTGCGCCACGCCAATGCACACCAATGCAGCGTGTCATTGCACCGCGATGGAACCGAATTGACGCTCGAAGTGCGCGACGACGGCCGCGGCGGGCGAGGCCGCGAAGGCAACGGCATGCGCGGAATGCGTGAGCGTCTCGAATCGCTCGGCGGATCGTTCATCGTCCGCTTTGGACCGAATGGAGCCACTCTCACCGCAACGATTCCCGTTGCACAAATCAAGGACGCAGCCCCCGCCCCGAGCCGGCCGCGACGGGGAAAGATCCGGGGGTCGGGTCACGGCTCGGAGCAGCCCGTTTGATTCGCGTACTGATCGCCGAAGATCAGACGATGATTCTCGGCGCACTCGCCGCCATGCTCGACATGGAAAGCGATATTTCGGTCGTGGCGCGCGCGACCAACGGCACCGATGCGCTGCGGCTCGCCGAAGAAGAAGCGCCCGACGTGGTCGTGACCGATATCGAAATGCCCGGCATGACGGGCCTCGAGTTCGCCGCGGCGCTCAAGAACAAGAACAACGCGGCGCGCGTCATCATCGTCACCACCTTCGCCCGGCCGGGCTACCTGCGCCGCGCGCTCGATGCCGGGGTCAAGGGCTATCTTCTGAAAGAAGCGCCGGCGCGCCAACTGGCCGAAGCGATCCGCACGGTCCATGGCGGCGGCAAGGTGATCGCGCCCGAACTCGCCGCCGATGCCTGGGCGGATGAGGATCCTCTGAGGGAGCGCGAGCGCCAGGTGCTGCGCCTGGCCGGGGAAGGATTGAGCGGCGGGGAAATCGCAAATCAGTTGTTCCTGTCGGAAGGAACGGTGCGCAATTACCTGTCCGAAGCGATCGGCAAGCTCGGTGCCGCCAACCGCATCGAGGCCGCCCGCATCGCCCGCCAAAAAGGCTGGCTGTAATTCCCGCCGCGTCGGGCACGACAAGAAGGGCGAGGAGTCCTGCCAAGCGGAAGCGCATATCGCGCAAGGATCGCGAGCAAGTTTGCTCCCACCCGGTAGCGAGTAGGGTGGATAAGCCTGCGCAGCAGGCGCATCCACCGAACCCACTACAGGAGCGACGGTCCTCGTCGCGACGGACCGCAACCGCATTCCACCGCCGCATCGCGGTCGGAACGACCGCTCCGGCGCGTCGGGCTTCGAGCTCATGACCGTTCGTCGCCTTCAAAGGACCGTTTGTCGCAATGAATCGTCGATCGCACGTCCTGCGATGCTATGCTCCGGCCATGAACGACGCAAGCCTGAGCGGTTTCACGCTCATCGAACTGATGGCAACGATTGCCATCCTGGCGATCCTGAGCTTCATCGCCCTACCCGCCTACACGCGTTTCGTGTCGGGTAATCGGGTCGCGACGGAGATGAACGCATTCGTCGGCGACCTGCAATACGCCCGCAGCGCCGCCAACAAACACGGGCTGAGCGTGACGGTCTGCGCAAGCACCGACACGGCCGCCGCAAGCCCCGGCTGCAGCGGCGCCGCGCCTTGGGACACGGGCTGGATCGTGTTCGTCGACGCCGGCGGCGACGGCGGCGTGGACGCCGGCATCGACCAGCTGCTTCGCGTCCACGGCCCGCTCGGAAGCGACGATTCGATGACCGGCAACAGCAACGTCCAATACAGGATCACCTTCAATCGTTTCGGCATGTTTGCCGACATTTCCGACGGCGTTGGCACGGTTACGTTGAATACCCCCGATAACGTCATCGCCCTGCGCCGCTGCGTGATCCTGTCCACAACCGGCAGGCTGCGCGTCGACTCCAGGGGCGGCTGCTGATGGACAGGGAATACGGCTTCAGCCTGCTGGAAGCGCTCATCGCGTTGCTCGTCATCGCGGTCGGGGTGCTCGGCATCGCCGGGCTGCAGGCCGCCTCGATATACCGCACGCATGTCGGCGAAGTGAAAAGCCTCGCGGCCGTGGAGGCGCAAAGCATCGCGGCCGCAATGCTCGCCAACCCCGGCGCATTTCCACCAACCGTAATCCCCCCGGCCAAATACGAAACGGCCTCCGCCGCAGCCCTGAGTCCGCCCGCGGCGGATTGTGGGACCGGCATCTGCACCCCTGCCGAAATGGCTCAGTACGACCTGTATGTATGGGGCAACCGGCTGCAGCAGGATCTCCCCCAGGGCGACGGCGCGATCGAATGCCATACAACCGCCCCGAACCCGACGCAGTGCAAGGTCACGATCACCTGGCGGCAGAAACGGATGGCCCCCTCGGCGGGCACGGTCGCCGGAAGCATCGTGACCCGTCAATATTCGATCTGGGTGAACCCATGAACGCCCCCGTCGAGCGTCGTCGCCTGCCGCCGCATGGCCAGGGCGGTCTTTCGCTCGTGGAACTGCTGGTGGCGCTTGCGCTGAGCCTCTTTCTCATCGCCGGCGTCGTCACCATGTATTTTTCCAGTTTCCAGAGCTACCGCGTCCAGCAACAAAACGCCACGCTCGCCCAACGCGAACGTCTGGCGGCCACCTTCGTCGGCTCGGTGGTGCAATCCGCCGGCTACTTCAATCAACCAGAGCTGTACACCCGGGCCACCGCCTTCCCCGCCAGTGCCGCCTTCGCCATGGCCGGTCAATCCTTCGTCGGCACCGATGCGGCCTACGCCGGCGGCGACAACGACTCGCTCAGCCTGAGGATGCTGCCCAGTCCGGGCGACAAGGTGCTCAACTGCCTCGGCAAGCAAAACAACACCGGCGCGCCACAACTTTACATCAACACCCTGCATCTGGATACGGTCGCACAGGAACTGGAATGCATGGTTATGGCCCCCGGCGGCAGCTCCCAGAACCAACCGATACTCTCCGACGTCACCAGCCTGAACTTCGTCTACGGCGTGGACACGGACGGCGACAGCTCCGCCGACCGCTATCTTGGCGCGGGCGCGGTCTCGGACTGGATGGCCGTGCGCTCGATCACGATGACGATCGGATTTGCAACCAACAACGCCGCGACGGGCGTGGGCAACACGACGGGCCCCACCGTCTTCTTCACGGCAAGCTTCCCCGTTCGCATCACCAGCCAGTGAGCCCAGCCAGTGAGTAATCTCATGACTACGATCACGCAAAATCCATTTCTCCCGCCGGGCCCCACCGGACGGCGCGGCTTTGCGCTGTTTACCGCGCTCATCTTCCTGCTCGTCCTGACGATGCTCGGCGTCGCCATGTACAGCAGCGTCGTGCGCCAGCAACGCATGGGCGGCAACATCCAGCAGAAAGTCATGGCGCTTGCGGCCGCCGGTTTTGCGACGCAGGCGGCGCAGAACTATGTCGCCGGCAGCAGCCTCCCCATCATGGTCAGCTGCAGCGGTCAGACCACCACTCCGCGGGTCTGCGCGGCCCCGCTCGCCAGCGTGGCCAGCCCCGTGGCCGACGCGACCTGGCAATCCGGCGGCTACGGCGTGCAGCTCACGAATGCCGGTTTCGCGGGCACGGTGGCCCCCGCCGGAGGCATCGAAGGCGCCTATGCCGATTACCCGCAGTACTACGTGGAGCGGCTCGCCCAGCTCCCCGGCAACAGCATCTCCACCGGCAGCCAATACGGCACGTTGCCGCCGCGCCGCGTCTACCGGATTACGGCCTGGGGCGTCGGGGGAATCCCCGAGGCAGTCGCCATAACCCGAACCCTGTACGTTCCCTGATTGGGAAGGAAACAACGCCATGAACCACCAGCGTTTGCAAGCAAAAACCCCCGGCGTCCTGCGCCGGCTTGCCCTCGTTCTCGCGGGCACGGCGGCCATTGCCGTGCTCGGTAGCGTGGCCACGGCAGGCCCTCCCGTGCCCATGGTCGTCATTTCCGACATCCCGCTGGTGCTGGTGGAGCCCACCCATCCGCAGGTGCTCGTCGTGGTGCCGAACTCCCAATCCATGGACGGTGATCTTTCCGGCGCGATCATGACCGGTTCGGGCATAGTAGGCGCCCTCAACGGTTCCTCTTCTCCCGTCAACTACACCGTGCCCGTTGGTTTTGCGCCCCCCGTGCAAAGCGCGGTTGCCGGGCAGGCCGCCTACACGGTAAAAATCGGATCCACGCTCTACGACAACTCGGCAAGCCGCCTCAACGTCGCCAAGCAGGCCATCGGCCTGGTGCTGCAGCAATACGCGGCGAACTTCGACTTCGGCCTGATGGTCTACAACACCGGCACTCCGGGCCGCTACCACACTTGGGTGTACTACATGAGCGCCCCCGGGGGCTTCACCTTCGGGGACCGACTGATCGATCCCTTGCCCGCGGGCGCAACCGAGTGGGTAGCCAATCCCTGCTATGGATCGGTTGCGGGTTACTGCAGCTCGGTCAATGGTCAGTTCGCCGGCGACATCACCCTCGAACCCGACATGGCCGTCGCCGCCACGACGGACGAACCCGATATCAACGACGTCCTCTATGCGGGAGGCAGCCTCTCGACGGTTTGCCTGGTCTACGGCAACCACAGCCCCCCGACGCCATTTCCACCTTACCGGACCCTCAGCGATTACAACAATGGCAGCATCACCGTAAGTTACACAAGCGACACCGGAAGCTGCGCCAGGTCAACCGCCCCGACCAATGCCGGCTTCGTCCCCTACAGCGACCAGGTGATGTATGCCGAGCGCGGCTTCGGCTACTACACGAACCAGTCGGCAACCCGGGGCGACCTTTTGGTGCCGGTCGCGCCGGCCTCGACCGGCGCCACTCCGACCCCGGCGGAACTCAACGCCTACATCGCCCAGTTCACCCCGCACCTCGCCCCCCAGACCGATGATACCGGGACCGGCGAGATCAAGGCGCTGGCGATCCAGGCTCCGATCGCGGGCCTGATGCGCTGGGCCCGCAAGTACTTCACCACCGGGGTGGAAGGCTTCCCGGTACCGCCGAGCAACACCGGCTGCCCGTGCAACAAATACGTGGTCATGCTCACCGACGGCCTGCCTACCGAGGATTATTCGGGCGACCTGTGGCCGCCACTCGGCACCGCCTCGGCGAACGGCTACGGCGTCCATGCCACCTTCAACCTCGAAGGTGGCGGCACCATCGCCGACACCGCCCCGGGATTCACCGCCGCCGTCCTCGCCGGCCAGACCACCACCATCGCCTCGACCAATGACCAGGCCGTGCTGGACGCGATCTCCCAGATCGCAACGGCCGAAGCGGCCGGGATCCAGACCTACATCGTCGGCATGGGCGCGGGCGTGGATCCGAACAAGAATCCGGCCGCCGCGGCGACCATGAAGGCGATGGCGATTGCCGGCGGCACCGGCGACTACTTTGCCGGCGTCACGCCGCAGGACGTCGTCAACGACCTGCAGATCATCTTCGCCCAGATCCAGGCCGCCAACCAGTCCACCACCACGGTGGCGGTCAATTCCACCTCCTTCCAGACCAACACCAATGTGTACCAGGCGCGCTTCGACACCTCTACCTACGGCTGGACCGGAGACCTGGTCGCCTACGACCTGCTGGCCGACGGCACCGTCGATCAAACGTCGGCCGGCATCGTCTGGGACGCGCGAGATTTGATGGATAGCGACTACTCCGGCACCCTGTGGAACAGCAACCGCATCGCGGTGACCATCAACTCCGGTTCCGGCAACGCCGTGGCCTTCCGCTGGTCCAACCTGAGCACGGCGCAGCAAACGGCGCTCGAGGCTCACTGGGGTACGCTGACCCCCTCGCAGCAGGCAGCGTTCAGCAACGATCCGGACAACTACGGAAAGGCCGTGCTCGATTATCTGCGCGGCGACCAGTCGCGTACGCAGGCCAGCGGCGGCATCTTCCGCAACCGCGACTATCTGCTCGGCGACATCGTCAACAGTGCGCCCCTGTACGTCGCCGCGCCGCATGCTCCGTATCCGGGCACGAGCTATGCCGCGTTTGCCATCGCCAAGGCCAGCCGCACGCCTGTCATCTACGTCGGCGCCAACGACGGCGCCTTGCACGCCTTCAACGCCGACACCGGGCACGAATTGTTCGCCTTCTTCCCGCTCGCCACGTTCGACCGCCTGGCCGGCCTCAGCCTGCCAAGCTACGATTCGAATCACAAGTTCTTCGTGGACGGCTCACCCAACGCCGGGGACATCAAGATGGCCAGCGACAGCGACTGGCATACCATTCTCGTCGGCGGACTCAACTCCGGCGGCAAGGGCATCTATGCCATGGATGTCACCGACCCGTCGGGGTTCACCGGCGAAAGCGCCGTGGCCTCGAACGTCCTCTGGACCATCACCGACAACACTTCGGGATTCACCCATCTCGGCCTGACCTACAGCCAACCGCAGATCGTGCGAATCGACTGCAACGGCACGAACTGCAATGCGAGCGATCCCACCTACGCCGTGATCTTCGGCTCCGGCTACAACAACGACAACGCCATGCCCTACCTGTACGTGGTCAACGCCGAAACCGGGGCTCTGATCCACAGCTTCGACCTGTGCAGCGCAGCGACCGCGGGCACCTGCAATGCCACGCTCCCCAACGGGCTTTCGACCCCGGTCACCGTCTCGAGTACGGGCAGCGCCGTGACCGACCGCGTCTATGCCGGCGACCTGCAGGGCCACCTGTGGCGTGTCAACCTGTCCGATCCGAGCCCATCGAACTGGAAGGTGAAGGTGCTGTTCACGGCGCGCAATGCGGCCTCCGATATACAGCAAATCACCACCCAGCCGGCCGTCTCCTTCGCCCCGCCTGCCGCCGGCGGCGGGATCATGGTGTACTTCGGGACCGGCCAATTCCTGGGCGCGCCGGATGTTACGGATACCCGCGTGCAATCCTTCTACGGGGTGCTCGATCGCAACTCGGTATCGGGCCTGCCGCTCGCGCGCAGCGATCTCGCCGACTATACACTTGCGCAGACCACGATTGCAGGGATCGACGTGCGCACCATTACCGGGGGCACCGGAACCGACGTCAACGGCAACGTGATATGGTCGAGCAAGCGGGGCTGGAAGATGAATCTTCCGCTCTCCGGCGAGCGCTCAATTACCGATCCGCTCGTCATCGGCGGACGAGTCGTGTTTACCACCTTCACGCCCAGCACGGCAGTATGCTCGGCCGGCGGCGTCAGTTGGCTGATGATTCTCAACTACGCGGGCGGCGCCATGCCCGGCCCCGAACTGGACATCAACGGCGACGAGAATCTCGGCAGCGGCGACCAGACGGGCAGCGGTCAGAACCCCGTCGGCGTATCGCTCGGTTCCGGCTACGCCGCCGCACCGACGCTGATCGGCTACCACCAGGGGCAATTCAACGATATCAAGCTGATTACCGTCTCCGGCAAACCGATCAAGAGCATCAAGGAACGCGGACTGCCGCGCGGCGTGCTGTCCTGGTCCGAAATCCGCTAACTTCGAGGTACTGAACCATGCGTTTGATCATCCTCTCCCTGTGCGCCGGCATCTTGCTGCTGGCCAGCGCTTCCGCTCTGGCCAGCCGCCCGGCCGCAACCCTGCCTTCCGGGGCGACCGTCGACCTGAACACCGGCATCGTGACCACGGCCGACGGGAAGCACTACAAGATTTCCACGGTCGAACTCGAGCGGCTGCGCGCGCGCGCCGCCCAGGGCGGCAACAGCGGGGCCGTTACCGCGTATCGCCTCGCGCCTGCGGCCGCCTCCGCGACCAGCGTGAAGGCAGCGGACAAATCCGGGGGCGGGGGGCCGTCGCGATGAAGGACGGCGGTTTCTCCCTGATCGAATTGATGATCGTGATCGTGATTGTCGCGATCCTGGCCGCGGTGGCGGTTCCGCTCTACATGAACTACGGCAAGGAGGCCCGCCGCACCGCCGCCGTCAATGCGCTCCATACCGTCGCATCGCGCGAGGAAGGTTATTTCAGCCGCTTCAACCAATACGCTACCTCGCTGACGCAGCTCGGCTACGCCGCCTCGGCCGTCACCACGAAGGGCGGCTACTACCAGGTCAGCCTTGCCGCGGCCTCGG